>JBCBYM010000009.1:0-35155 GCA_039815865.1 Pseudomonadota bacterium | reverse complement strand
GTCGCGTTTCAATGTCGTTGGCGTCGCCGCCGCGCTGTCCAGCTCCGAGCCGAGCGGCAGGATGTGGAAGAGCGCATCGAACAGCGCATTGCACACTTCCTGAACCAGATAGGTCGCGCCGGCGTAGCCCATGAAGGGTGTGCCCGTGTGCCGACGAATGGCCGCGCCCGGAAAGCTCGCTGGAATGAACTGACCCTGGGGGCCATGGCCTGCGCCTGCGTTCTCGGCCATGTACATGCGCTCATTATACGAGCCGAACATCACCAGCGGCGGATTGGCGTGGATTGCGGCGCGCACCTCTTCGTTGACCGGTTTCACTCCGGCGCAGCGCGAGAAACTGAGCGCGCAAGGGAGCCCCATGTCGTCTTCGAGGAAATAGCGGATGCCGCGCGCGTAGGTTTCGTTCGCCACCACGCCGAAGCTGGCTGTGCCGAAGAAATCCTGCGTTACCGAGCGCCACAGATCCCACAAAGGCTTGATCGTGGTGTGCTTCTCGCGCTCGATAAAGGGCTCAGGATCAAGGCCCAGTTCCGCGCCCAGAGCGCGCAGGAATTTGGTGGTGCTGGTAAGGCCAAGCGGGGCCTGGAAATAGGGCCGCTCAAGCGTCTCGCACAGATTGCGACCAAACTCGCGATACATGCAGACATTGGCATCGGCCGCGCCCAGCTGGCGGATATCCGCGAGGTGACAACCCAGCGGAAAGACCACGCCAACCTCAGCGCCAATCCCTTCGATCAACCGGCGGATTTCCGCCATATCGCTAGGCATGTTGAACATGCCATAAGAGGGGCCAATGATGTTGACGACCGGCTTTTCGCCCTCTTTGCGTTCCCGCGGTTTCACCGCTTTCTTGGGTCCAAATTCGGTCCAAAGCCAGGTGAGCGCGCGGTCGGCCGACTGCCACTGATCCTCGTCGATCGTGCGCGGCAGGAAGCGTTTGATATTCGTGCCCTCGGGCGTGACGCCGCCGCCGATCATCTCGGCGATCGAGCCCGTCACCACCACTGCGGGCAGTTCGGGATCGAGCGTCTCCCAGGCCCGCTTCATCGCGCCTTCCGTGCCGGTCTTGCCCAGCTCTTCCTCACCCAGGCCGGTGACGACGATGGGAAGTTCATGCGGGGGGAGGGCGTCGGTGTAGTGCAGCACGCTGGTGACCGGCAGGTTTTCACAGCCCACCGGGCCATCAATGATGACCTGCAGGCCTTTGACCGCCGTAAAGACGTACGTGGCGCCCCAGTAACCTCCAGCGCGATCATGATCGAGGACGAGCGTCATGTTCCCACCGCCTCAGACGCCTTGCGCGCCGCTTCGTTGAGAGCCGCATACTTCTTACGGAATTTCGGGCGATCAACGGGGGTGTCTTCCCACACGCCAGCGGCGTGCGCATCGCCCACGCCTTCAAAGAAATCGCGCATTTTGTCGAACCGATCCTTATTCGACATGGCCGCGTTGATGACCTGCGCGAGGCTCCCGGCGCCTGCCGGACCCATAAGGGGGCGCGCCGAGATCAAATTGGTGAAGTAGAGTGAAGGTATGGCTTTGGACTTGGCGTGCTGGACCACCGGCGTGGTGCCAATCGCAAGGTCGGGCCGGTATTCCTCAACCGCCGCAATATCCTCTTCAAGGCTTGCGCGGAAATTGACGTGGACGCCGCGCGCTTCGAGCCATTGGCGGTCTGCATCGGACCACTTGGTCTGCGGGCAGGCGCTGCCGACATAGCGGACATCAGCGCCGCTCTCGACCAGAAGCCGCGCGACCAGCAGTTCCGAGCCTTCATAGCCCGACACCGTAATGCGGCCTTTGATGGGCAGCGCGGCGAGCGCGCCCTTGCACGCTGCGATCATGGCGTTCTTCACGCCGTCGACTTTGTCCTGGGGCAGGCCCAGCGCGTCGCCGATCGATTGGAGCCAGGCGGCCGTACCATCCGCCCCGACAGGAGCAGAGCCGATGACGGGCCGTCCGGCATGTTCAAATTCGCGAATAGAGGCGGTGTAAAAGGGGTGGATCGCAGCCACAGCGGCGCAATCGAGCGCGGAATAGAGTTCACGCCATTCGCGCGTGGGCACAACCGGACCAGCGGCCAGGCCCAGCGGCTCCAGCATTTGCCCGATTACCACCGGATCAGCCGGGAACATTTCGCCCAGCAGCGTGATCGAGGGCTTGTCCGTGCGCGTTGTGGGTGCGGCAACGGGGCCGGCTTTGACCTCTTCGCGCGCGTATTGGAGCATGGCGCCAGCCAGCACATCCTTCGCCTCAGCGTGGGTGGGGATGCCAAAGCCGGGCACGTCAATGCCGATGATCCGCACGCCGTTGATCTGTTTCTTCAGCAGCCGCAGCGGTACGCCGCTGGCTGTCGGCACGCACAGATTGGTGACAACGATCGCGTCGTAATTCTCCGGGTCCGCCAGGTCCTCGACCGCTTCCTTGATGTCTTCAAACAGCTTGCCGGTCACCAGCGTTTCGGAAGAGAAGGGCACATAGCCCACCGTCCGGCGCGCGCCGTAAAAGTGCGAGGTAAAGGTCAGGCCGTAAACACAGCAGGCCGAACCTGAGAGCACGGTGGCGGTGCGCTTCATGCGCAGGCCGACACGTAGCGAGCCAAACGCCGGACACATCGATTGCGGCTGGTCGTGTGGGCCGACAGGATAGTCCGCCGCGTATTGATCCAGAACGTCGCTCTTGCCCGCTTGGCGCGCGGCCTCTTTCATCGTGTCCTTGCTGGAGCAGCCGCCCGCAGCCTCAGGCGCGGAGGCCCCGGCAGAGCCAAGGTCCAGCTGATCGCGTTCGCGTCCCATATCTTGGGGGGTCGAGGTGGACAGGTCAGCCATCAGATCTCGTCGTAAACGACCTCCAGGCTGGGCTTTTCTTCGAAAATTCCGCCGCGCATGTCGGCCTGGGTGGCTGGGATCAGCTCAAAATTCCCACCCGTTTCTTCGGGTGAAAACAAGTTGAGAAGGCCATCCTGGTCGAGCGGTTTGGGTTGGCGCGGCGGGGCCTCGGCGACGTTCTTGGCGAGCTCTTCGAAGAGACCTCCCCATTCGCCGTCGGGCTTCCCAATAATCTGGTAGTTGGCGCTTTTGCGCCGAATGTCTTCGTCTGCGGGGATGGCTGTCAGAACCGGGATATCGACCGCGTTTGCAAACGCTTGCGCTTCGCCGGTGCCATCGTCCTTGTTCACGATCATGCCGGCAACCCCGACATTGCCGCCCATCTTGCGGAAATATTCGACCGCGTGGCAGACATTGTTCGCGACATAGAGCGATTGCAGGTCGTTCGAGCCGACCACGATCACCTTCTGGCACATGTCGCGCGCGATCGGCAGGCCGAAGCCGCCGCACACCACATCGCCGAGGAAATCCAGGAGGACATAGTCAAAGCCCCATTCGTGGAAGCCCAGCTTCTCCAGCAGCTCAAAGCCGTGGATGATGCCGCGTCCACCGCAGCCGCGTCCAACCTCCGGGCCGCCCAGTTCCATCGCGAAGACGCCGTCACGCTGGAAGCACACATCCTCGATGGTCACCTCTTCGCCCGCAAGTTTCTTCTTGGACGAGGTTTCGATGATCGTCGGGCACGACTTGCCGCCGAACAGCAGGCTGGTCGTATCGCTCTTTGGATCGCAGCCGATCAGCAGCACACGCTTGCCCTGTTGGGCCATCATGTAGCTGAGGTTGGAAAGCGCAAAGCTCTTGCCCGAGCCGCCCTTGCCGTAAATCGCGATGACCTGAGTCTCGCTCTTTACCTCGCCAGTGTGAACCGGGTCGGGTTCGTGGCTCGCTTCTTCGCGCAGCGCCTCGGCCTGAGTTTCGAGCATAGTCATGCAGCACTCCAATCGAGGATCATTTTAAGGCAGTCGGGATCGGTGAAGGCTTGGGGATAAGCCTCAAGCGCTTCGCTCGCGGGGCGGCGGGTCGAGATGAGGCCTGAAAGGTCAAGCTGACCCTTCTCCACCAGCACCCGCGCGCAATCCATGTCCTCAGGCTGCCATTCCGCCGCGATGCGCAGGCGCGCTTCGGCCTGGAAGGCGGGGGCGAAGGCGAAATCAACGCGGCCTGAGTAAAAGCCTGCCAGCGTGATCTCTCCGCCTTTGGCGAGCCGTGCGACAAGGCTATCAAGGACGCTTGCATCGCCGCTAACGTCATAGATCGAGCGGTAGTCGGAACACGTGTCTTCGGTCGGATCGATGACGCTGTACCCTTGTGCGCCTGTGCGGCGGGCCGGATTGGTCTCCCAAACGGTGGGCGCTGCGTGGCCCTGCGCGATCGTGATACGCGCAAGCAAGCGTCCAAGCACGCCGTGGCCGATGATGAGATCGGGCGCGTCGCCGGCGTTGATGGCGTGAAGTGCGGTGGCCGCAAGCGCAAAGAGCACGCCCGTCTCGCCCAGGGTTTCCGGAACCGGCAGCGCGCGCGCTGAGGGGACCGCGACGGCTCGCGCTGTCCCGCCAAACAGCCCGCGTGCGTGCGCGTAGCAATTGGCGCCGGGTACAAACACCCAGTCGCCGATACGACCGCGCGCTTCCGGCCCGGCATCGACGATACGGCCAACCGATTCGTAACCGGGAACAAGCGGATAACCCATGCCGGGAAACTGCGGCATCTGCCCGGTCCACAGCAGTTTCTCGGTGCCTGAACTGATCCCGCTAAAGGCAATTTCGACGAGGACATCGCCAGCGCCCAGCGGATTAAGCTCAAGCGTCCGAAGCGCCAAGCGCTCAGGTCCCTCAAGAATTACGGCCAGTGTATCCATTGCGCCTAACCCGATGGCCTTCCTCGGTTGCGATGGGCTTAGCGAATTGCGACTCGCGCAACGCCCAAAGCTTCTTCTCGTGCTTGTCTGCTACGCCTTACGCCTCAGGGTGTCAAATAAATCGGACAGTGTTCTTGTCAGGCTGTGGCAACCACCATGCTCGCGATGACCGGTTGCGGACCGGCGATCAGTCGAGCCTTTGAAAAACCAGCCGCTTTGGTCATCGCCATGATCTCCTCGGGGCTGCGCGCCCGGCCAGAGCCCATCGCCCACAGGTAAAACCCAAAGAAGGCCTCGCCCATGGGTTCAGCGCCCGGAATTTGCGCCATGGGCTCGGCGATCAAGAGGCGTTGACCAGGCTGAAGGCTTTCCCGAATGTTGCGCAGGATCGAAGCCGCGGGCGCGTCGTCGTGATCGTGCAAAATGCGGACCAGGCTCACCAGGTCGTAGCCAGGCGGCACGGCGTCCTCGAAGAAATTGCCGGGATGGACGCTGAGGCGGCGCACGCCCAAATCGCTTGCGAGCGGGGCAAAGGCCGTCTCCACCACTTCGGGCAGGTCGAACAGGCCAAGCCTCATGTCCGGATAAGCCTCGCCCACACGCCGTACAAACGCGCCGTGACCGCCGCCAACATCGAGCAGGCCGGAGGCCCCAGAGAACGAGAACGCGGCCAGCACCTGATCGGCAACATAGCGCTGCGAGGCGGCCATCAGCTTTGAGTATTCTGCGGTTTCGCGCCCTCTTTCCGCCGCTCCATGGAGCGCGCCAGCGTAAGACCAATAGCGCGACAGCTCGGTCGGTTCGCGCCGATCCTTGCGCAGCAATTCGAGCGGTTCGAGCAAGTCGCGGTAGAGCAGGCGGTGGTGCTGGATCATAGCCTGCGTGCCTTCATCGGCGACCAGCACCGCGCCTTGCTGGCCCAGCATCCACCCGTCGCTGACGACTTCCTGCGCCAGATCGAGCGCGCGCGCCGCGCGCAAAAGCGCAATCGCGGCATCTTCGCTGAGCTTGGTGTAATGCGCGACCTCGCTCACACGGACGGGGCCGTTCACAAGCAGGTCGAGAAGCTGGGTCTCGACCACCACCTTCAAGACCTGGCTGTAGGTGAAGCCGACGATGTGATCCATCATCTGGGTCGCGCGGGCTTTAGCCACGCCTTTGATGAAAGGCAGCCGGGCGCACCAATACTGGAAGGAGGGGCTGCCAAAAATCGCGTTGCGGCGCGCGATGTAAGCGATCCTCCACCGCTCGCGCCGGGTTAGGGCTGCGCGGTTTTGAGGGCCATCATCGGGCATCAGCATGAGTAAACTTGACGCTTCATTTGTCTAAACAATTGGACAGATGCGGCCGTAAGGTCAATAGTGCAGCGTCCAGAAGCCTGTCTGGGGCGGAGTCGGATGGGAGAAACGGTGCACGATCACGTCGCCATCATAGGGAGCGGAATTGGGGGCCTTACCAGCGCCGCCCTTCTAGCCGCGCGCGGGCACCGGGTGACGGTTCTGGAAAAGGAAGAAGCGCTCGGCGGAAAAGCGCGCGAGGTTGAAGTGGACGGCGTGCCTATCGCGGGTGGGCCAACCGTTTTCACCATGCGCGATATCTTTGACGCGGTGTTTGAAGAATGCGGCACCTCGCTGGACGAGTATCTCACCATAGAGCGCGCCGAAGTGATCGCGCGCCACTCTTGGGACCGTTCCGGCACGCTTGACCTGTTCGCCGATCCGCAAGCCAGCGAAGACGCCATTGCTGATTTTGCCGGATCGGGCGAAGCGATCGCCTATCGCGCTTTCCGGGCCGAGGCCAAGCGCATATTTGACGTCTTGGACGAACCCTTCTTGCGCGGCGACAGCGCGTCGACCCCGTTTCCGATGATGTGGCGCATTGGCCCGTGGCGTATTGGCGACACGATGGCGATGCGCCCATTTGACAATTTCTGGAAGGCGCTGGGCGGCCATTTCAAGGATCCTCGGCTGCACCAACTTTTTGGCCGCTATTCCACCTATTGCGGCTCAGACCCGTTCCAGGCGCCCGCCACTCTGATGCTTATCGCGCACACCGAGGCGAAGGGCGTGTGGCTGATTGACGGCGGCATCCACGCGCTCGCCAAGGCGCTGGCGGATCTGGCGCAGCGCCATGGGGCTGTCATTCGCACCGGCGCACGGGTCGATCGGGTCTTGACGCAGAACGGGCGGGTCAGCGGCGTGCGGCTTCAATCGGGCGATACGATCCGGGCGGACACCGTGATCTGCAACGCCGACCCAGCGGCCTTGGCGCGCGGCCTGTTTGGCGAGGCGCCGGCGCGTTCGGTTGCGCGCATGCCGGACGCGAAGCGCTCGCTCTCAGCCTATGTCTGGTTCGCGCACACGCGCTGCGAGGGCTTTGATCTTCAGCATCATAACGTCTTTTTCTCATCCGATTACGCGCGCGAATTTCGCGATATCGCCAGCGGGCACCCGCCCGGTGACCCCACGGTCTATCTGTGCGCGCAAGATCGCGGCGGAAGCTTCGACACGGCGCGAGCGCCGGCTGGCCGAGAACGCATTCAGATGATCGTCAACGCACCGCCCAATGGCGATGCCCACACCCACAATCCAGAGGAGATCGAAAGATGCAACCACGCCATGAGGCAGACCCTGCGCCGATGCGGTCTCGAGCTGGAGGACCCGATGCCGCACCATCTGGCCACTCCGCGCGAATGGGAGCGGCTGTTCCCGGCAACGGGCGGAGCGCTCTATGGCAGAGCGTCGCACGGTTGGGCGGCATCCTTCCTGCGGCAAGGACCGCGAACGAAAATCCCGGGGCTTTACTGCGCAGGGGGCGGGACGCACCCTTCGGCGGGAGTCCCTATGGCCGCCTTGTCCGGACACTTGGCTGCGAAGGTGATCGCCGCGGACCGCGCTTCGATGCCGCGATCCCACCGGGTGGATACTCGTGGTGGTATATCGACGCCATCAGCGAAGACGGGCAGCACGGCCTGACGATCATCGCGTTTTTGGGCAGCGTCTTCTCGCCCTATTACAAGCGTTCAGGGCGCGGTGATCCGCTGGATCATTCGTGCCTCAATGTCGCGCTTTACGGGCCCAAGGGCCGCTGGGTGATGACCGAGCGTCCGCGCGATTGCGTGTCCCGCAGCGAGCGGGAGCTGACCGTCGGCCCCAGCCATATCGAGTGGGATGGCAACGATCTTGTGATCGACATCGAGGAGCGCGATACGCGCCTGTTCAATCCCGTTCGCCGCCCGGTGCGCGGCCGGGTGCGCGTGGTGCCCGAAGCGCTCAACCCGGCCGCCTTTGCGCTTGATGGCAATGAGAACCACATCTGGCACTGCATGGCCCCGCGCGCGCGGATCGAGGTGGAGATGGACGAGCCGGGCCTTTCGTGGTCGGGCAAGGGCTATTTCGATCACAACCGCGGCAGCGAAGCGCTCGAAGACGGTTTTCGCGTGTGGCACTGGAGCCGCGCGCATATGCGGCGCGGCGCGGTGGTGTGCTACGAGGGCGAGCGCTCCGATGGCTCGCTGTTCGCCAGCGCCATCCGCTTCAAACCCGACGGCACACCCGAAGAAGCCGAACTGCCCGCAACCGCGCCTTTGCCGCGCAGCAAATGGCAAGTCGAACGCCGCACCCGTTCCGAAATCGGCCTATCCAAAGTGCGCCGCACCTGGGAGGACACGCCGTTCTATGCGCGCTCCGAACTCGCCTCACAACTTTATGGAGAGCAGGTGGTCGCGGTGCAGGAAAGTCTCGACATGCGCCGTTTCGCCAACCCGGTGGTGCAGTTCATGCTGCCTTATCGAATGCCGCGCTCAAAAAGGTAGCTCGGGCAGAGCCGTATGGCCCGTGTTTGCGCTCTTCCAAAAGCCTTGCGCTCGTCCGTAAATGGGGGTGGGAGGGGGCGCTTGGATCTGGCTGCAGTTAGCCAGCTTGAGATTTAAAGCTCCCTCTCCTTAGTCTAGGCTGTTTGCGCCTTTCTGGTGATTATCAGCCAGCCCGCGGTGGCCATTACGACTTCCAAGACGGCGAAGAGCACGAAGACAGGATGTGGCCAACCGTCAAGGAGCATGCTGAGGATACGTCCCATGCCAACGCCTGACATAAAAAGGGTGAGACACCACAAGGCTGGCCGACGAAGTGCGGGGGTGAGAAAACCCGCCATCCACAATCCCGACACAGCCAAGTAAATCCCCATAGTCGCCCGCAGTATGTTGCGCGTGTGAAGTGGGGCGGTGTCGATATCAAACAGGCCGCCTATTTTGAGCTCGTGCGCAAAACCATATGCGAGGGCTATCAGCGGGAGTGTCAACGCGGGGACTACAAGAAACAGTCGCTCTAGCTTTTCGAACGGCATAGGGGGCGCTCCAGCATTCATATGGATCAGGATTGGACAAAAAGAAGCGCACCTGGATGGACTTACGGTGCCACGTTCTGCGGTGAAGTGTACCTGCCAAAACGACGGGTCGCGATAATCTCATCGCCTACCGGATCGCATTCGGAAAAGAAATGGCGGAAACTGGGGCGATAACGGACCGTCCGCTTTTCCTGAAAGCCACGCCCAACCCGACCCCTGCACCCCGATTAACGCTCTGCTATCCCTGTGCCTCTTGATCGGCGCGTTCTGTCGCCTCTTTTGCCTCGCGCGCCTCTCTGGCTTCGCGTTCGGCGCGGGTTTTCTTCAGTTCCTTGTCGGTCTTCCAGACCTGCCACAGGCCAAAGCCGATAGCGATCCCGTAGAAGAAGATGATCTCGATCCAACCGAACAGCCAGGCTCCCATTGTCTCCTCCCTTTCGCGATCTAGACCGCAGCCGGGCTAGCGTGCGCCTGTGCAAATCGAATGATCGCCGCGTGAACCCGTTCCGGAGCCTCTTCATGCGCGAGGTGGCCAAGGCCGTCCAGGACCTGCAGCTCGCTCGTGGGGAGGTTGGCGTGCGCTTCCTGTGCCCAGTCGAGCGGAATTGCAGAATCGCGGTCGGAATGGACCATCAGGATCGGGTTGGTAAGCTCGCCCATGCGGGTCTTTAATGTGGGCAGATCCCAGTTCGCCATCATCGCCAGCGCGCCCTTGGTGTGGCGGGCGTTGGCAAGCAGCGCTTCGTAGCAGGCCAAGCCCTCGGCATCGATCCGTGAGCCGGTGGAGCGGTAGAGGAACCGCTCCGCCTCGCCGTTGAAGGTCGCCATCTTGGAGAAAACGCGCGGCACGAACGGATTGACGAAGAGCAGCTTGGCCACCGCGGGAAAAATCTGCGCGGCGGGGCCGGGAAAGGGGCGCAGGGCCGAGTTCAGACCCGCAATCGGCGCCTTAACCCTGTGATCGAGCGCCAGTTGCAGGGCCAGCGCTGCTCCGGCGGAATGGCCGATCACTAGGTCGGGCTGAAGGTCCAGCGCGTCCAGCAGCCGCGCAATCTTATAGGCCATGCTGGGCAGCGACATCGCCTCGGGCGGGTGGCCGCGTGTGAAGGCATGGCGTGGCAGGTCCATCGCGGTGACGGCGTAATCCTTGGCCAGCATCGGCATCAGCGCACGCCAGGAATGCACCGAAGCGCCCGTACCATGCAGCAGCAGCGCCTTGGGCTTTGAGACACTCGCGTCGCCTCCTCCCATCTCCTGAATGTGCCAGGTTGCGCCGCCCAGTTCGAGGAACCGGCTGGCTTCGCGGTGCGGCCAGATCCGACCCTCCCGGTTCCAGTCGAGCGCGCGGCTCATGCGGCTTCCCGTTCAGGCTGCACGGCTTTGACAGCGTTCGCAATCGTGCGCGCATCGGCGCGCGGCAGGGCGAGGTAGCGTGCGTTCATCGCCTCAGCCAGCGCCGCGCCCTCGGGCCCGGCACGCGCCGAGATGTCGATCACCAACGCGTCATATCCCGCGCGCGCAATCGCCTTGGCTGAGGCAATTGCATCTTCGCCCGCTTGCTTGCGCCCCGGCTCGCCTTCGCGGTTGAGATTGGCGCGCCCATCGGTGAGGATGACGAGCGCCGGGCTGCGCCCCTTGGCTGCAACGGCGTTGGCGCATTCGCGCGCGGTATCGAGGCCCATGGCGAGCGGCGTCCCCCCTCCGCCCGGAAGCGCGCTCAAGGCCCGGCGCGCGCGGGTAAGCGATCGGGTGGGCGGCAAGAGCAGCTCAGCGTGTTCGGCGCGAAAAGCGACAAGCGCGACCTCGCTGCGGGTGACATAGGCCTGCGCCAGCATCAGTTCGACCGCGCCCTTTGCCTCGGCCAGACGCGCGGCGGCCGCTGAACCCGAGGCGTCGACCGCAAAGACAGTGACGCGCGCGGCCTTGTCTTCGAACCGGCGCACGCGCAGGTCTTCCTTGCGCATCTGAACGCTGGGGCTGGATGTTGGGGTTGCACCGTGAGCGCCCGCCTCGCGCCGTCGCACCTCTTGCCAGGGCACAGCCGCGCGCAAAGTGTCGATCAAAGCGAGCCGCGCGCCCCCGCGCGGCATGCCGGGACGCGCGCCCAATGGCTTGCCGCGCAGGCCCGATTTGCGGCGTTTGCCCGTACCGCCGCCCGTCACCCGGCGTGGGGCCTTGCCTTGGGTGAGCGCGGCGAGAAGATCGGCAGGGATCGCGGCTGCGGCGGCCTCCACCAGAGTTTCGGTGAGCGGGGTGTCGGGCGCGCTCTTCTGGTCCTTGCCGGTCTCTTCGCCGGGATCTGGCGGGGTTTCAGGAGGCGGTTCGGGCGGCGCTTCATCGGGCGCGTCCTCCATCGGGGGCAGGCGCGTAGCGCGCGGGGCCAGAACCAGCCGCACAGCAGCAGAAAGGTCGGTTTCATCCACCGCGTCCTCTTGCATCAGAGCCGCGTGCGCGCGGGCCGTGTGGCCAGCAAAGATCAGGGCCCGAAGCGAAGCGACGCCCAGCGCGTCTGCCGTCGCGGCGAGGGCTGTGAGGGCGTCATCGTCCAGCGGCGCGACACTGGTAAGCTCGGCGCTCTCACCCAGTAGCGCCTCCACCCGCCATTCGCGCGAGGCGCCCAGCTCCGCGTGAAAGGCGCAGCGCTCGAGCAAGGCGGCGGGCGGCGCGTCATCGGCTTCGCGCCCATCGTCGAGCAAGATCAGCGCCGGGCTGTCCGCCCCCTCATCGAGGGCTTGTGCCAGCCGGCCAGCCACCCGCGGTTCAATTCGCTCAGCCATGGGCACGATCAGCGCGCCGCCGCGCATTTCTTCCAGAAGACCCGTTTGCGCCACCGCCCGCCCGCTGGTGAGGCTTTGCGCGATATCAATCCCGCCCAACAGCCGCTCATCATCGACATGGCCGGGCAGGCGGCGAACCGGTTTGCCCGCCGCCTCAAAAGCCTCGCGGATCGCATCCACAAGCGCGTCACGCGCGGGCGAGGCGCCGCGAAGCACCATCCCTCCAAACAGAGCGGGGGCGATCAGAAACAGGCGAGCGGCCAGAGCGGCGTCAAAGAGAGGATCGGGCGGATCGCCCGGCATTATCCGAACAGCTCATCAATCGCCCGGGTGATGCGCGCGGTGGAGCCGGTTTCATCCAGCACGTCGCGCCGCAAACGGTGACGCAAGGCCGAGGGCGCGATAGCCAGCAGATGCTCGCGCCGGACCGCCTTGGCGCCCTGCAGCGCGGCCAAAGCGCGCGCGGCGCGCATTAGGGTGAGTTCTCCGCGCAAACCATCCGCGCCCACGGCCAAACACAGCTGCGCCGCATCGCGCAGGATGTCGTCACCCGGCACCAGCTTAGCCAGTTTCGTCTTGCCGCGCGCGATGCGTTTGAGGATGGCTTCGTCCTCCTCAGCCCATTTCGCCGCGAAGCTTTCCGGGTCGCGCTCCTGCTCAGCGACGAGGCGCATGATTGCGATCCGGGTGTCGATATCACCGGGCGTCTTCACCTCAACCGAAAGCCCGAACCGATCGAGCAATTGCGGGCGCAATTCGCCTTCTTCCGGGTTGCCGCTGCCGATCAGGACAAATTGCGCGGGGTGGCGCACCGAAAGCCCCTCGCGCTCCACCACGTTCTCACCCGAAGCGGCCACGTCCAGCAGCAGGTCCACCAGGTGATCTTCGAGCAGGTTGATCTCGTCGATATACAGAAAACCGCGATGCGCCTTGGCCAGCAGGCCCGGTTCAAACGCCTTTTCACCCGATCGCAGCGCGCGTTCCAGATCAAGGCTGCCGACCACGCGGTCTTCCGTTGCGCCCAGCGGCATGTCGACAAACGGCACCGGGCGCTTCCTCAATGGCCCAGAGCCGCACACGTCGGGATAGCGCGCCTTGTCTTCCTTTGAGCAGCCATAGGGGCAGTTCTCAATGGCGGTGATCGGGGGCAACAGCCGGGCGAGGGCGCGCGCCGCAGTCGACTTGCCCGTGCCGCGATCGCCGAACACCATCACCCCGCCCAGCGACGGGTCAACCGCCGCAATCAGCAGGGCCTGCTTCATCTCGTCTTGGCCGACGATAGCAGAGAACGGAAAACGGGCCATAGCCCGCGCTTCATGAACGTATTGAAGCCGTTGGACAAGCGCTTGTGACAGTTTTGCCTGACACTTTTCGAGCGCTGCGCAGTGACCGGTCAGCGCGCGCGGCTGCGCGTCAGCAGGATCACCGGGACAAGCCCCACCGCGAGCAAAATCAGCGCCGGGATCGAGGCTTCGACCAGCCGCTCATCGCTGGCAAGGCGATAGGTGCGCGTCGCCAGCGTTTCCAGATTGAACGGGCGCAGGATGAGCGTGGCGGGCAATTCGCGCAATGTGTCAATCAGCACCAGCGCCAATGCGGCGAGCAGGCTGGGGCGCAGCAGGGGCGCGTAGACGCGCAACAAGACCCGCCCCGGCCCCGCCCCCAGCGAACGCGCGGCTGCATCAAGCGAGGGCGGAATGCGGGCCATGCCCCCATCGAGGGTGTTGTAAGCGACCGTCAGAAACCGAACAGCGAGCGCGTAGATCAGCACAGCGGCTGAAGCGCTCAGGATCAGGCCTCCGGTGTAGCCCAGATTGCCGCGCGCAAAGCCGGTCAGCGCCTGGTCCAATCCGCCAAGGGGCGCGAGCAGGCCGACCGCCAGCAGCGCTCCGGGCAAGGCGTAGCCCAGTGTTGCCAGCCGCACTGCGCCGCTCAAGATCGGGCTCTGGCTGCGGGTCTTGGCAAAGACGAGCACCAGCGCCAGCGCGCTCGTCACGAACGCGACGATCAGGCCCAGCCACACGCTGGCGCTTAAGTAAGTGGTGAGCGCGGCTGCAGCCCGGATCGCGGTGTCTTCCATAGCTAGACCCGACAGATGCGCCGCGGGCACCGCAAAGCCCAACCCCACCGGCGCCGCGCAGGCGAGCAGCGCGCCGAGCTGTGCGAGCGCCGATAGCCTCACCAGCTCGGTTGTTCCCTCGCGCTGGGCCAGCCCGTCGCGGCTGTCGGTGCGCCCCTTACGGGTGAGCGCCTCCAAAGCGACCAGAAGCGCCACGAAAATGAGCATCAGCGCCGCCAGCCCCATCGCGGCATCCTTGTCGCCCATCGCAAGCCAGCTGCGAAAGATGCCGGTCGAGAATGTGGGAATGGCGAAATACTCCGCGACGCCGAAATCCGCCAGCACCTCCATCAAGACCAGCGCCAAACCTCCCGCGATGGCGGGGCGTGCGGCGGGCAGGGCGACGCTGCGAAAGGCGCGCCACGGACTAGCCCCAAGGCTGCGCGCGGCCTGGAATTGCGTGACGCTCTGCGTTTCGAACGCGGCGCGCGCGAGCAGGTAGATGTAAGGGTAGAGCACAAGCGCGAGGATCAGCGCGCCGCCCCACAAGCTTCGGATTGAGGGGAAAGTGTAATCCTCCACCCCCCAGCCTGTGCCTGCGCGCAGAGCGGATTGCACCGGCCCGCTAAAATCCAACAGGTCAGCGTAGACATAGGCCGCGATATAGGACGGGACGGCGAGCGGCAGGACGAGGGCCCAACCAAAGACGCGCCGACCGGGAAAAGCGCAGGCGCTCACCAACCAGGCGGTGCCGGTTCCGATCACCGTTGCCACCACGCCCGCCAGCGCCATCAGCGCAGCCGTGTTGGCGATGTAGCGCCACAGGATTGTGTCGGCGAGCTGCGCCAACCCCTTGAGGCCGCCCGTCGGCGCGGAGACGGCGATAGTCACCAGCGGCACCGCTGCCAGCGCGGCGATCAGCGCCGCGCCCAATGTCCAGGAAAGGCTTGCGCGCCCGCCCACGCGCCCTCCCACGCGCACGCCCGTCGATCCCGCAACGCTTGCGCCGGGCGAGGCAAATTGCCAAAGGCGCAAGAGCACGCCACTCAACATATCGGCGCCCACCGCCACGCGCGTGAGCCGCCAGGAGACCGGTCTGGACCCGCGATGTGAGCCTTGAATTCAGCCATATTGCCCATGCTTATGGCGCGCCCGGCCAATCGGAGCACGCGCTGGAGGATGTGAGCTTCACCGCAGCGAGCGGTGAGATCACCTGTCTGCTTGGCGCGTCGGGTTGTGGCAAGTCAACCTTGCTCAATCTCGCCGCCGGGCTCTTGCCGCTGCAGCAGGGCCGCATTGCGCTGGATGGGGAAACGCTCGCTGAGCCCGGTGCCAGTCCGTCGCCCGAAGCGCGCCCTGTAGGGCTGGTCTTTCAGGACGGCGCGCTTTTCCCGCATATGACGCTGGCAAAGAACATCGCCTTTGGCCTGCCAGGCGAGCGGCATGATGAGATTGAGGGCTGGCTGGAACGGGTCGGGCTGGCGGGGCTGGGCACGCGTTACCCGCATCAGCTTTCCGGTGGGCAACAGCAGCGCGCCGCGCTGGCCCGCGCGATGGCGCCCGAGCCGCAGGTGTTGTTGATGGACGAACCCTTTGCCAGCGTCGATATCGTCCTTCGCCGGTCCTTGCGCCGTGAATGCCGCATGCTGCTGCGCGAGCGTCAGGCGACCACGATCCTGGTTACCCATGACCCGGACGAAGCGCTCGACATTGCGGATCGCATTGCGGTGATGGAAGCGGGGCGGATCATCCAGTTTGGCACTCCGCAAGAGCTCTACAACGCGCCGCAAGCGGCGTCCGTGGGTGCGATCTTTGGCGGCGCGCAGATCGTGCGCGCGCAGGCTAAGTCGGGCGGGTACGAGAGCGCGTTCGGATTCTGGCCCGGCGCGTGTGTGTACGGCGATGGCGCGGGAAGTGTCGGAGAGGCCGATGCGGTGGACCTTCTGGTCCAGGCGCGCGCGCTGCGGCTGGATCCCGATCGCGACGGCCTGAGTGTGCGCGACGTGCATCCTTTGGGCGCGCGCTCGCGGGTGCTGCTGCGGCATGAAAGCGGCGCGGAACTGACAGCCGAAGTCCCGCAATCGGCGGGTGATCATATCCGGCCCGGCATGCGCTACCGCGTCTCTCCCGACCCGGCTAGCGTGCGCGCCTTTGCGCAAAGGGTTGCGGGCGCTGAAGAGTGATCGGTGCGGGGGCTGTGCAAAAGGGCGCTTGCATTCCAAAATATTCTAATGCAAATCATTCGCAATTAATCACAAGGCCCATGAAGGATCGTCTCTTGACCCACACCCCGATTGCCAAGCGCGTGTTTGCCACTCTCCTGCTCACCCCGGCAGCCCTTCTTGCCACCCTTCTTGCAGGCGCCTGCGCGCCGAGCGAGGAGACAGGGCTTGAGGATGTCGAGATCACCGGCGAGGTCAACATCTATTCCTCGCGCCACTACGACACAGACCTTGCCCTTTACGAAGACTTCACCCGCGAAACCGGCATCAAGGTGAACCGTATCGAAGCGGGCGCGGATGCGCTTATTGAACGGATCGTGAGCGAAGGCGAGTACTCGCCCGCGGACCTCCTTATCACCGTGGATGCGGGCCGACTGTGGCGCGCTGAGGAAGCAGGCGTGCTGGCCCCTGTGGCCTCTGAGACGCTCGAGGCGCGCATTCCGGAAAACCTGCGCCACCCTGATGGGCTGTGGTTCGGCCTTTCCACCCGCGCGCGGGTCATCATCGCCAATAAGGAGGCCGGTCTGGGGGAACGCATCACGCAATACGCCGACCTTGCCAATCCGGAATTCGCCGGCCTTATCTGCATGCGATCCTCTTCGAACATCTACAACATCTCGCTCCTCTCCAGCGTGATCGCGCATGAGGGCGAGGCGGCCGCGCGCGCCTGGGCCAAGGGCGTCGTTGCCAATTTCAAGCGCCCGCCCCAAGGCAATGACCGCGCCAACATCGAAAGCGTTGCGAGCGGCGAATGCGGCGTCAGCGTGGTCAACACCTATTATCTCGCGCGCTATGGGGGAGAGGACGGCCTGCTGGGCAATCTGGATGTCATCTTCCCGGGTCAGGGTGAGGGAGAAACCGGCACGCATGTGAATGTGAGCGGCGCTGGCCTCACCAAGAACGCGCCGAACAAAGACAACGCGATCGCGTTCCTTGAATATCTCACCTCGGACAGCGCGCAAGGCTATTTCGCCAATGGCAACAACGAATACCCGGTCATCGCCGGGGCCGCGCCCACCTCGATCATTGCCGGGCTGGGCGAATTCCGGGCCGATACGCTTAACACCGCGACCATTGGCGCAGGCCAGGCCAAGGCGGTGGCAATCTATGACGAGGCGGGCTGGAACTGATTGCGACAGTGATTGGGGCAAAGCGCAAGGCGTGCTTTCAGGCCCAAAAGATCAAAGCACCTTGATAGGCGCGCGCCAAAGGTCCATTTGCGCGCCCAATCCAAGAGCACACGAACATCCAAGGCCACCTGTCTAATGAACATGCCCATCACAACCCGCGATCAGTTCACCGAAAGCGCTGCGCTCAGCGTGGAGACGATCACGCATGTCCACCAGTGGAACGAGGAGCTGTTCAGCCTCAAGATGACGCGCCCGGCCAGCTTCCGCTTTCGTTCGGGCGAGTTCGTGATGATCGGGCTGCCGCAGGAAAACGGCAAGCCGCTGCTGCGCGCCTATTCGGTCGCCTCGCCCGCTTACGATGAGGAATTGGAGTTCCTCTCGATCATCGTCCAGGACGGCCCGCTTACCTCGCGCCTTCAGCACATCAAGCCGGGTGACCCAGTGTATCTTGGGAAGAAGCCCACCGGCACTCTGGTGACCGACGCGCTGCTTCCCGGCAAGCGGCTGTTCATGCTCTCGACCGGCACCGGCCTTGCCCCGTTTATGAGCCTGGCGCGCGATCCCGATGTCTATGAGATGTTCGAAGAGGTGATCGTGGTCCATTCTGTGCGCCGCGTCGCTGACCTTGCCTATCGCGACTTGCTTGAAAGCAAGCTGGAAGGCGACCCGCTCTTGGAAGATGACCAGCGCGAACGCTTTATCTACGTGCCCACCGTCACGCGTGAGAGCTTTCGCACGCAAGGGCGCATCCAGACGCTGATCGAGGATGGCCGCCTGTTTGAGCAATCCAAGGGACCCCAACGCTTTGTGCCCGAAGATGACCGAGTGATGCTGTGCGGATCGATGGCGATGATCAAGGATCACGCCGCCGATCTGGAAAAGCGTGGCTTTGAAGAGGGCGCCAACAACAAGCCCGGCCAGTTCGTCATCGAACGCGCCTTTGTGGGGTGAATGAGCGCCCCGCGTCCACTATCCGGCACACCCGTTATGATCGCAGAAGGCGACATTTGGTGGGGGTGAAAGCGGTCAGTGCGCACCTCGGCTCCACTGGCGCGCGTCAGGGGCCTTCGTAGGGCTTCACCGGAAAGACGGGCAGGTGCTTAGTGTGGCCGCGTCTGCGGCGTTCTTCGATGCCGCTAACAGGGCTCGAGGAGAAACAGGCGTGATATCGAGGATCAGCCCGGACCGCAGCCGGCCATTCTTCGTGCGGAGTGTCCAGGAAGAATATCAGATCCCCAGAAAGGAATGGCTTTAAAGGATATCTGTCGAGCATGTCCAAGGCGGCTTCAAATTCGCCAAAACTCGCTACGGCCAGCACATTGGGTGTCCCCACCGGCCATTCCGATGCCGGGTAATTGATGGGTCGACCCTCGCGAGATGCTATAACGCTTTCGCGATAAAGGTTCGCGTCCTCTTTCGGAAAACCCATACCCTCCAATCGATCAACCACGATGTCGAGCTCTCGAGAATAATCGGCGTCGTCGGCTATCCACGCAACAGCCTGTGCCCATATTATGACGGCGGAGGCGCAATCGATGCAATTGGTCGCTTCGGCGCGAATGTCGTAGTATCGGCCCAGCGCAAGCAGGTTAAGAAGATAGATTTGCGAATATTCAGTGCGAAGGGGATCGCTTCGCGAGGCCTTGCGAGAATGCTCAAGGGCCTCCGCGTGTTCTCCGACCCTAGAAAGTTCATGCGCCAACCCCCAATGGGCGAGAGAGTAGTCGGGATGGGTCTCTATGATATCCCTGAGGCCCTCAAAGGCAGCATCGAACTCTCCTTCTCGATTTGAAATCATCAACCATTGTGCCGTGCGTGCCATAAGGTTCTGAGGGTCAAGCTGTAATGCTTGTTCTATCGAGCTCTTGGCCAACGCGTCGCCCTCGGGCGTTGCGAATTGCCCTTCGACGCCAGACGATAGCACCCAACCCAGTCCGGCGTGGGCCGGCGCAAAATCAGGATCAAGACGCACCGAGCGCCGGAATTCTTCGAACGCAAGCAGCCGCCCATTTGCAGAACCAAACGGGTGCTGCATGCCCCGCAGATAGGCTTCGTAGGCTTCCGGATCGACGCCCGAAGAATCGGCAATCTCGCCGTCGCCGACGCCCAGACGGGCCTGAATGGCCCTTGCAATTTCACGCGTCGCGTCCTCGCCTACGATGGGAAGGAGTTCGCGCTGATTACGCACCTGATCGCGCCAGATTTGCCGCGTGGTCTTGCCCTCCAACAGGGACAAAGAAAGGACAACTTCCTTTCCTATGTATTGGATTTCGCCTTCGATGAAGTATTCGACACCCAATTGTTCGGCGATCTCTGGCATTGCCATTCCGCCCTGCGCCAATTGCGACGGCGCGGAATTGGAGGTGAGCGCAAGGCCTGAAAGCTGTGACAGGCTGGTGTTGAGCGCGCCGGCCATTCCGGCTCCAAGCTGTTCGTCGCCCTCTTCGAAATCACCGACGACCTTGAAGGGCATGATCGCGACGGTGACCGGTTCTTGGGCAAGCGCCTCGCTTGGGCCGGGAAGGCCGACAGTGGCGACATAGGCAACGCCGATCAGCGCGAGGACGGCGGCGGCTGCGCCAGCCAGCAGTTTGCGCCTGTGGGCGCCCTTGGAGGGTGGAACGGCTTGCACCCCGGCAATAGGAGCCTCGGGCGTATCCGATGGGATGGACGAGGGAGCGAGGGGCGCCGGAGCGGGTTCAACCAAAGCATCGGGCGCGACTGCGTCCTCACCCACGCTTGTGTGCAATTGGTACCCGATGCCGCGAATGGTCTCGAGCAATCCGGCGTCTTCTTCCAGCGCCTTGCGGATCGCGGTGATATGCGCGTGCAGCGCGTTTTCCTCGATGACCTGGCCCGGCCAGACGGCTTCGAACAGCTCATCCTTGGTGACGATTTCGCCGTTGGCCTTCGCCAACACGGTGAGGATGTCGAGCGCGCGTGGTCCCAGATGCACCCGCTCGCCATTCATCAGAAGCTGGCGCGAAGTTTGCAGGATATGGCTGCCGATCCGCACTTCGTCCATTTGGCCGTCCATGTGACCTTACCCCCAAGCGATCTTTCGCCGCATTATCATCAGTCTTTCTGAAAATGTCACGCGCACAGGCCCCGCGTTGCTGAAAAGATCGAGCGATCTTCTTTTCTGGGCGCGGCTTGATATCAGTAAATATCTGTTTTGATTGATGATGCCTGCCCAAACTCAGGAAAAAATCAGGTTTCAGATAGAACTCACGCGCATTTCACCGAACCGCCAAGGCTCGAATCGCGAGGTCGGCCTAGCTCTTGGTCGTCGACGGGACACAGGCACACCGCTCTCCTCCCGTCACAACGTCGCTCGCATCGCTGCGGGCTGCCGATTGACCACGAATTGGAGATACAGTCATGAAGATCATCGTCACCACCGCCGCCGCCCTCGCTTTCGCCATTTCCGCTGTCGCTAGCCCGGCTTCCGCCGGCGTGCAGCCGGTCATCGTCAGCGTGGACATTTCCGATCTCGACTTGTCCGACGAGGCCGCCGTCGAGAAGCTCGAGAAGCGTCTGGCCGGACAGATCCGTCTCGCCTGCGGGGTGCCCAACACGCGCTCTTCGCGCTCGATGCGGGCTGTGCGGGCCTGCCGCGCTTACTTCAACGAACGGGTTGGCGTTGCCCTGTCCGAGATTGCCGAGCGCCCGGAACGCTACGCCGACCTGGAAGTCCTAACGCTGCGCACCTGACACTCCAGCGGATGCGCAGACAAAGGGCGGTGCCAACCCCTTGGCGCCGCCCTTTCTTTTTTGCGCGTGGGCGGGAAGCGATGATGCCCAAGCTTTGAGTCCGTGGCAGCAACTGAGTCGTAAGCGGACCATCCGCTCTTATCTCACGATAGCGCAAACCCGTCCCAGTTGTCCCGGGTTTGCCCTCTCAAATCTCCCGACTGACCACTTCCTTCATGATCTCGCTCGTCCCGCCATAGATGCGCTGGACCCGGGCGTCGCGCCACAGGCGCGCGATGGCGTATTCGTTCATGTAGCCTGCCCCGCCATGCAGCTGGAGGCTCGCATCGACCATCTCCCACTGCATTTCGGTGTGCCACAGTTTCGCGGCGCTGGCCTCGCCTGTGGTCAGCTCACCCGCAAGGTGGCGCTTGATCGCCCAGTCGAGATGCGCCCAGCCCACTTGCAGCTTGGCGGCGAGGTCCGCGAGCGTGAACTTGGTGTTCTGGAACTCAAAGACGGTCTTGCCAAAGGCCTTGCGGTCCTTCGTGAATCTGACGGCTTCATCAAACGCGCGCTGAGCCCCACTTTGTGCGGTTACAGCGATCGAAAGACGTTCCTGCGGGAGCTCTTCCATCAAGTGGATGAAGCCGCGGTTCTCGCCGCCCAGAATGTTCGTCTTGGGCACGCGCACATCGGCAAAGAACAGCTCGGATGTGTCGGCGGAATGTTGGCCGATCTTGTCGAGGTTGCGGCCCTTTTCAAAGCCCGGCGTATCGGCATCGACCAGCACGAGGCTGGTGCCCTTGGCGCCCGCATTGGGATCGGTCTTGGCAACGACAATCACCACATCGGCGTTCTGACCGTTGGTGATGTAGGTTTTTGAGCCGTTGATCACGAGGTGATTGCCATCCTCCACCGCCGTGGTGCGGATGCCTTGCAGGTCGGAACCCGCGCCCGGTTCGGTCATCGCGATGGCGGTGATGATGTCGCCTGAAATCATGCCGGGAAGGTACTTGGCCTTCTGCTCTTCGCTGCCCAGCCGTTCAAAATAGTTGACGGTGATGTCGCTCTGCAGCGTAAAGCCGGCGCTAGTGCCGAGATAGGCGACCTCTTCGTTGAGGATGCAGTTGAAGCCGAAATCGAGGCCCAGCCCGCCGTTTTCCTCGCTCACTGTGGGGCACAGCATGCCCGCCTCGCCCAGCGCTTTCCACGCGGTGCGCGGGACGATGCCGTCGGCTTCGTGTTGGTCGAGGTGCGGCTCCATATGCTCAGCCAGCACCTTGCGGACGGTGTCGCGGAAGGCTTCGTGATCTTCGTTATAGGCAAAGCGGTTGGCGGTCTGAAGCATGGGGGTTTCTCTCTTCCAAGGGGTTTTGTTTTGTGATCGCAAATGAAGCGCGCCCCGCCGCGCAGGTCAAGCGCGAAAGGCGCAACTCACATCAGTCAAGGAAGGGGGGAGGCGTGCGCCCTAATGCGCGATCAGGGTGCGCCAGAATTCCTGTACGGCGGGGCTGCGGGCGATGGGTTCAAGACCGAACAGCGCCGCATTCGCCAGCACCGCAAGGATCGTGGCGGGATGCTTGAGCTTGCCCAGCTTCCACGCAAACAGCAGCAGCATCGAAATGATAATCGCCTGACACAGATAGATCGGCGTGTAGAGCGCGGCGGTGTTCTCAACCGTAAAGCCATAAAGGCCCAACCACAGGTTCTGCAGGCCCCGCCCCAGCCCGGGCATCATCAAGGTGAACGCGGTCGAGGCCATCCACCAGCCGTGATCGTTTGGCGACTTGCGTTTGACGATGGCCATGATGATCTGGACCGTGAAGGCGGTGATCAGGATCATCTCGATCATCATGACCTGAAAGAAGAACCACGGTTCAAACGGGCCCATCTCGCCCGGATTGTCACGCGCGAAGTTCGCGTAGACGATGTCGCGGTTGAACTGACCGGCGGACAAAAGGATCATCGCGCCCGCGAGCAGCAGCCCGATAAGACCCCAGAAACGGTGGCTGTCCATCTTGCCTTTGGCGAACAGGTAAGGCTGCGCGATGAGGAAGAGATACCACAAGGTCGCATTCCAGTAATGGACATGCACCGCCCAAGTGTTGCGGGTGAAATCGCCCCAGTAATCCATGAATATGCCCGCCTGAATCACGACGAGCGGCGCGATCATCCACGCCCACAGGTTCTTGTACGCTTGCATGAATCCCCCCTCTTAAGCCTGCTGGTCGATAGCAACGGATTAAAGGCCCAGCCAGCGCCAATTGTACATCGTATCGCGTTTTGGTTTGGCACCGCCCCAGACAGCCTGCTACCCCCCTCGCATTCGAGGAGAGGATGGTAAGAAAGCCCAAAGGGGCCGCTTGCTGTCACAGATGAAGAGGCAAACGCTTGACCGAAAGCTCGGGTGACGCGGCCCGTGCACACGGGCCCGGATTGGCGACCAAGCTCGCCTATGGTTTTGGAGCGGTGGCTTACGGGGTCAAGGATTCCGGCCTCAAATACTTTCTCCTTATCTTCTATTCGCAAGTCGTCGGCGTGGATTCGCGCCTTGTCAGCCTGGCGATCCTGGTTGCGCTTATGTGCGATGCCATCAGCGATCCGATCGTGGGCTATTGGTCGGACAATCTGCGCTCGCGCTGGGGGCGACGTCACCCCTTCATGTACGCCGCCGCTGTGCCAATCTCGGTAAGCTTCTACGCCATCTGGAGCCCGCCCGAAGGGTGGAGCGATGGCGCGATGTTCTGGTACATCCTGGGGCTGACGGTGCTGATCCGGACCTTCATCACGTTCTACGAAACGCCCAGCACCGCGCTCGCGCCCGAGCTGTCCGCTGATTACGATGAGCGCTCCAGCATATTGAGTTTTCGGTATTTCTTTGGCTGGTTCGGCGGAAACGCGATGACGGTTCTGGCTTTCCTTCTGATCTTCCCTGCCTTTGTGACCGCCACCATCATCAACGGCCAGTTCAACCCCGATGCGTACAAAACCTATGGGATGGTCGGAGGCATCACCATGTTCGCCGCCATCATGATTTCCGCTTTGGGCACGCATCGCTTTATCCCCCAACTGCGCGGCCCGCCGCCCAAGCGCACAGTCACCCTCGCAGCTATTTTTGGCGAGATCTATCAGACGATCGCCAGCAAATCCTTCTACGCGCTGTTTATCGCCAGCCTGCTGGCCTTCACCGCAAGCGGGCTGACCGCCGGGCTGATCTTCTATTTCACGACCTTCTTTTACGAGTTCTCGTCCGAGCAGATCGGAATGATCACCTTTGGCGTGTTCGCCTCTTCGTTTATCGGCGCAGGGTTGGCACCGGTCGTCACCCGCAAGCTGGGCAAGAAACGCGGCGCGCTCACTATCGGTCTCATCGCCTTTATCGGCGCGCCCTTGCCGGTTCTGCTGCGGCTGATGGACCTGCTGCCGGAAAACGGCGATCCGGCGCTGTTCTGGATCGTGCTGGTGGTGCAGACGATCGATGTGGGGCTCATCATCTGTTACCAGATCCTCGCCGCCTCAATGATCGCTGACCTTGTTGAGCAAAGCGAGCTTAACACCGGCAACCGGGCCGAAGGCTTGTTCTTCGCTGCGGCGACCTTCATGCGCAAATTTGGCGAAGGGTTCGGGGTGGTGATTGCCGGTTTCGTTCTTTCCGGCGTGGGGCTGGCGGCGGGCGCGCAAGCGGGCGAGGTGCCGGACGATACCTTGTGGAACCTGGGCGCGGTCTATGTGCCGATCGTTTGGACGTTGTTCGCCTGCGTCATCACCATCATCCGGTTCTACGACATTGACCGCGCCAAGCATGAGGAAGCGGTGCGCCAACTGGCCGAGCGCGGCGCGGATTGAGGATCGCAAGGACGCGGGTCAAGCGCGAAAGCCGAAAGTCGGCTAACGAGCCAGTTGCGGACATTCACGCTAGCCAAGACGCCATAGCGAACTTTATCGGACATTGCTCAATCGAGATCGCCGCGCTACTTCCCAACTCGTGTTCCGGATTGCAGCCCTTCTCCTGCTCATAAGCGCCCTCATTGTGCCTCGCATGGCATGGTCTGCGCATGAGGCTGGGCATGATTACCAGCGCACTGTGGCGCACGTTCATCATGGCGATCACACCCATGCAGTGAGCGATCATGGGCATGCTGGACACAAGGATCACTCGGAAGGTGATCTCAGCGATGCGCCGCTCGTGCACGATCATATCGCTGCCGATGTACTCTCTTCGATGGCGGCGATCGCCGACACCAATAGTGTCGCAGGTCCATTCCTAGGCCGCTATTCCGGTTTCCCGGAACGCCGGACGAGCGGCGCGCCGTCAGGCGATCCCAACACACTTCTAAGACCTCCGCGAACGGCCTGACGCTTTCGTTGGACGCTTGTCCGACGAGTTTTGGCAACTTGCGGAGATCATCATGCCCAAAGTGTGGATGCACCAGGCATCCCTTATCCTTTCCATCGCGCTTTGCGCCTCACCTGCGAATATCTACGCGCAGACAGCCCTCACCGAAGAGGCGGCGATCCAGCGTGCCTTGCAACAGGAAGGCATTGCCGAGCGCGATGACGCCGACCAACGAGCGGCGTCTGCGCAAACCGATATTATCGGCCCGCTCGCAAACCCTGATCTCGAAGTGGGATACGAAGGAGGGAGCGAGAGCGAATGGCAATTGCGAGTGGTCCAGCCGATTGACCTTTACGGGGTCAGGTCAGCCCGGCGTGACGCGGCGCAGGCCGACGCAGTGGCGGCCGGTGGCGACATTGAACGTCGGCGACAATTGCTCGTGGCCGAGGTTCGGACGTCTTACGTGCGGTGTGCGGCGGGTGCCGGGCAATTGTCGATCTGGGAGCGGTATGTCGAACGCCTCGAAGAGGCCGAACGCGTCTCGACCGAACGCGCCAACGCGGGCGATGCCGCTGGCTATGATGTCCGCCGTGTGCGCGTTCAGTTGAGCGCAGCGCGTGCCGAACGGCTTAGAACCACAGGCGAGCGTGATGCCAATTGTGCATTGCTCTCTGCCCTCACCGGGGTTCCCGATCCGCAGGTTCCGCTCGAAGCCATCACCGATCTGGACACCGCAAGGCAGACAGGTGAACGACCAGATTTGATCGCACAGCAACAGCGTATAGCGGCCGCTAACTATCGGGTGAGCGCCGCGCGCCGCGCTCGCCTCCCGCAGCTTGCCTTGGGTGCAGGAGTGCGGCGGGTCGATGATGGTTTCTCCACCGACTATGGCCCCCTCATCTCCCTGGGCATCTCACTGCCTATCTGGAACGGGGGTGGCGCTGCCGTTCGGCGGCAGGAAGCGGCCCGCGCGTCGCTTGAAGCGGACCTTGCCATAGCCACTCGCCAGATTGAAGCCGAACAAAACGCTGCACGCAGCCGCGCATCGTCAGCGCGTGAGGCGGCCATTGCCGCCATGCAGACCCGCGATGATGCAAGCCGCCTCGGCGCCATTGCAGACACCGCTTACCAGTCGGGAGAGATCAGCGTCGTCGAACTCCTCGACGCTTACGAAGCCGAAAGAGATGCGGACTTGCTTGTCATCTCGCTCGCACTCGATGCGGCGCTTGCCGCGACACAATACGACCTAGCAATTGGAAGGACCGACTGATGAAGAAGACTATCCTGCTTGCGACTGCGCCAATGGCGCTCGCTTTGACGGCTTGCGGCGGCGAAGCTGCGTCTGGCGAAGAAGGCACCGCCGCCATCGACGCCGATGACAACGACGCTCCTGAACCCGTCGCCGACGATGACCACGATCACCCGGAAGGCACCGATCCCAACCATTCTCACTGATCCAACCGACTGATTTGATCTGAAAGATAAGACCATGACCCGATCCCGCTTGCTTGCGGCGTTTGCCGTTGCTGTGATGAGCCTGTCGCTCACAGCGTGTGACCTTATGCACTCCCATGACGAGGAAGCGCATGGGGGCGCTGGCGGCGGGATCGTGGTCACCGACTACACCGAAGCGACCGAATTGTTCGCCAAATACCGTCCCTTGGTCATGGGCAAGAATAGACGCTTCGACGCACATCTGACCTGGCTCGACACTTATGATCCGGTGAGCGAGGGCACATTGACGGCGGAGCTCACTTGGCCGGACGGTTCAAAGGACACGGCAGAAGCAAACCCAAGCGATGTCGAAGGGATTTTCCGCCCTCTTCTAACCGCCTCAAAGAGCGGGAGCGCGACATTGCGGCTGGTGCACACATCGCCGCGCGCGACTTCAACACATGACCTTGGCGAGATCACAGTTTGGGCGACCAGTGAAGAAGGCGCAGCGGCCGTTCCCGAAAAGGAAGAGATCGACGGGGCCATAGCTTTCACCAAGGAAGTGCAATGGCGCGTGCCTTTCATGACGCAAGCGGCCAGCATGACCGACTTGGCGGGTGCAATCCCTGTGACCGTCGATGTGCAGATACAACCGCAGGCCGAGGCAATGATCTCCGCCCCTGTCGATGGCATTGTGAGAGCGCGCCGAGTTTACGGCGTGGGCAGTTCAGTGAGGCGCGGGCAAACGCTGGCCTCCATCTCTTCAACGCTCGGCGGTGGTGAAGACATTGCGACACTCGATCTCGCGATCGGGCAGGCGGTCATAGAACGCGATGCGGCTGCCCGTGAGGTGGCTCGCATGGAGCAGTTGGTCAAAGCCGAAGCGGTTCCTGCCCGCAGGCTTGATGAAGCCAACACCGCCTTGCGACTGGCCAATGCGCAAATCACCTCAGCGCGCCAGCGGCGCTCTTCGATTGCCGGGGGCGGAGCAGGCGTGCCAATTGTCTCGCCAATCTCTGGCGAGGTGCTCGAAAGTTCGCTGGTGCAGGGCATGGGCGTTTCGGGCGGGCAGCAATTGATGCGGATCGGCGATCCATCCGCCTTGTGGCTTGTGGCGCGTGTCCCAGAAGCGATGGCGGCGCAGGTCGGCAGCCCCGGCGGAATAGACCTGCTCTTTCCCGATCAAACCATTTCGCTGGGGCGCGGTGACGTCTCGCTGGTTCAGCGCGGCGCGGCGATTGATCCGCAGACCCGCTCGCTTTCGGTCATTTTCGCATGGAACAGCCGTGCGGTGAGGCCGGGTCAAAGGCTTCAAGGCCAGCTGCGCACCGGGCAAGCGACACCGCGCCTCACAATCCCGGCCAGCGCGATCCTCAACGAAAGCGGACAGGACGTGGTCTATGTCCAGATTGCGGGAGAGACCTTTCAGCGCCGGCCTGTGACGATCCTCTCACGCAGCGGCGATCGGCTGGCGATTGATGGTCAGATTGAAGCGGGTGAGCGCGTTGTCACCAGAGGAGCGGCAGCGGTGCGTGCGGCGGCGGCGGCGCCCGATGCGTTCGGCCACGGCCATTCGCACTAGGAGACGATCTGATGCTTGAACGTCTCGTTAGATGGAGCCTTGAAAACCGCGTGGTGGTCTATGCCATCGTGATCCTGCTTACGGGTTTTGGCGCATGGACGGCGGCTCGCACCCCCGTTGACGTTTTGCCCGACTTGACAGCACCGACGGTCACAGTCGTCGTCGATGCGGGAGGCTACACCCCAACCGAGGTTGAGCAACGCATCACCATCCCGCTCGAAACGGCTCTCAACGGCGCTCCGGGATTGCGCCGTATCCGCTCGAACAGCGCAACCGGCCTCTCAATTGTCATCATGGAATATGACTGGACCACCGATCCAAACGAAGCGCGGCGCATCACGAATGAGCGAATGCAAACCGCGCAAGACGAATTGCCCGACGACATCGCGCCGCCGCACATGATCCCGGCCAGTTCGGTGATGGGCGAGATCATGTTTGTCGCGCTGCGGTCTGACATCGCCAGCCCCATGGACCTCAAGTCCACAGCGGACTGGGTTGTGCGCCGACGCATCATGTCGATCCCCGGCATTGCCGAGGTGTTGACCATCGGTGGAGACGAGCGGCAAGTGCAATTGCTGGTCGACCCTTCCCGCCTTTCGGCGCGCGGTATCGGCATGAACGAAGTCGTGGAGGCCATGGAGGCGGCCAGCACCACCCAAAGCGCCGGAGTGGTGGTCGAAAACGGTCAGGAGTTTCTGGTCGAGGGTGTTGGCCGCGCTGCAAACGCAGAAGAGTTTGGCAATGTCGTCGTGGGCGAAGCGGGCGGCTTGCCCGTCCTTGCTCGCGACATTGGCGACATTCGCATTGGAGAAGGGCTGAAACGCGGCACTGGGGCCTTCAATGGCGATCCGGCTGTGATCCTCGCCATTCAAAAGCAACCGGGCGCAAACACGCTTGAACTGACCGATCGGCTCGATGAAACCTTCGCCGATCTCCAGCGGTCCTTGCCCGAAGGCATGGTGCTGGAAACGCGCGTGTTCCGGCAAGCCGACTTCATCCAGCGATCCGTAGACAACGTGACCTGGGCGCTGATCGAAGGCCTGATCCTCGTCGCAATCATTGTCTTCGTGTTCCTAGTCAGTTGGCGCGCAACCGCTGTGGCGCTTGCGGCGATCCCGGTGTCGGTTGTTAGCGCGATCATCGTGATCAATTCTGGCGGCGGGACAATCAACACAATGACACTGGGCGGCCTTGCCATCGCGCTGGGAATGCTGGTCGATGATGCGATCATCGTGGTCGAGAATGTGGTGAGGCGATTGCGGCTTGAACGAGAAAAGCCGGCCCAAGAGCAGCAAGACGACATCAAGGTCGTCGCGGCGGCGACAAGCGAAGTGCAAGGCGCGATCATTTTTGCAACGCTCATTATCCTGCTGGTCTTCATTCCTATCTTTGGCCTCACAGGGATCGAAGGGCGCCTGCTCCAACCGCTGGCGCTGGCTTATGGCGTATCCTTGCTGGCGAGCCTTGCTGTCGCGTTGACACTCACGCCCGCGCTGTCATTCGACCTATTGAGCCGCAAGCCCGAAAACGTCGGAAACGAACCGAACTGGGTTATCCGCATGAAGGCTTGGTACGCGGGCGTGCTCGACCGCTGGTTGGATCGCTGGAAGACACTCGCCATGGCGTCGCTGGTGATCGTTATCGCTGCTTCGGTTGGGATCGCGCTTGCCGGTCGCTCCTTTCTGCCCGAGTTCAACGAAGGCTCTCTAACCGTCAATGTAACGACCTTGCCGGGCACGAGCCTTGAAGACAGCGACCGTGCTGCCAGCGAGATCGAAGGCGCGCTGCTATCGCAGCCCGAAGTCTTGACGACAGCCCGTCGCACAGGCCGGGCACCGGGCGACCCGCACGCCCAAGAAGTGTTCGCTTCCGAGATCGAAGCGACCCTGAGCGAAGATGGCCGCAGCCGCGAAGAATTGTTGTCGGCTTTGCGCGGGGCGGTGGGAACCGTGCCGGGTGTTCAGGCCATTTTCGGGCAGCCCATCGGACACCGCGTTGATCACATCCTGTCGGGCGCACGAGCAAACATAGCGATCAAGGTCTTCGCCCCCACCACCGACACGCTTCAAAGCATCTCTTCGCAAGTTGAAAACGCCGTTTCCGCCATTCCCGGTGCGGTCGATGTCCAGAAGGACACGCAAAGCACGGTGCCATACCTTCGCGTTCGCCTGCGCCGCGCTGATCTCGCCAATTACGGCCTTTCGGTCGCAGACGTTACCGGAGCGATACAGGCGGCGATTGTTGGAGCACAAGTTGGTGAATTGATCGAACGCCCCGTCATTACCGATGTCGTCGTTCGCTATGATCCCGATCAGATTGGCGGGGCGGGATCGATGGACAAAATGGTGATCGCCGCGCCCGGTGGACAGCTGTTGCCGCTCTCAGCGATTGCCGATGTTGTTCGCGATCAAGGTCCCAACGTGATTACCCGCGAAAGCGTGGAGCGCATGCAATTGGTGATGGCGAACGTGTCCGGGCGCGACCTTGGCTCCGTCGTGGCCGACGTCGAGGCCGCGCTAGAGACCATAGACCTTCCCCAAGGCGCGCATATCGAATTGGGCGGTCAGTTTGAAAGCGCGGCGAGCGCGACGCAGACACTGCTTGCGCTGGGCCTCATCGTGCTGGTCGGCATGTTCTTGCTCCTGCGACAGGCGTTCCGCTCCTCCAACGACGCTGCGCTGGTCATGATCAACTTGCCGCTGGCGCTTGTTGGCGGTGTGGTTGGACTATGGCTGACCGGAGGGGTGCTTTCGGTCGCCACAATTGTCGGCTTCATCACCCTGTTCGGCATTGCAACGCGCAACGGCGTGATGATGGTCACGCACATAAAGCATCTGCAAGACGTTGAAGGCGTGAGCGACCTTGCCGAAGCGGTGCGGCGCGGTGCCGAAGAGCGATTGGTACCGATCCTGATGACCGCGATCTCGGCAGGGCTTGCGCTGTTGCCATTGGCGATTGCGTTGGGCCAACCGGGGAGTGAGATACAGGCTCCAATGGCGATTGTGATCCTATGTGGGCTGACCAGTTCGACGGTGCTGAACATGCTCGTCTTGCCCGCGATCTATCTAAAAGTTACCCGAGACGGATGGGGATTTAGGCGTTCCGAGATAAGTGAACCAATCCAGACGATACAAGAGAACGGTGAGGGACTAGCGAGCTAGCCTTTTGTCCGCTTCCACCCCGCCGCCCCTTTCCGCCGTAGACCGGGCTGACTTGCCATGCCCGAAAGCCGACAGGCCGTTGGCTTGAAACAACGGCTTTACAAATCGCTCTCCCCGCTCATGGATGGTTTTTAAGGGAGAGCGAACCCATGACCAACCCCCTCGACTTCACGCAGCGGCGCCCGCGTCCAGCGCATCTATGGCGGCACGAGCGAGATCATGAAGGAAGTGGTGAGCCGCGAGATTTGAGCGTGCCTATCGTCGCACTTCACCGGTTCGCTGCCGCGCTTGCCAGCGTGCTCGTGTCGTTATCGGCTAGCCAGGTTTGGGCGCAGGAGACCGCCGATCTGCCCGGCCCAGATCAGGTGAAGCTTGAGCGTACACTCACATTCCTGAATTCTCAGGACAGCCTGACCTATCATCCCCTAATCAAGGCCAACCTTGTGCTTTTTCGCGCTGTGGTTGGCGGGGAGGAGACCTGCGCCTTGCTTGACACTGGCGCCAGCAATTCGATCGTGGGCCTCGCCCTGTCGGAACGGTTGGGGCTCGATAGGGTCGCTTCCCTCGGAGATGCTAAGACATTGGGCGAGGGCATTCCGGTCGATGCCACGTCTTCTGTCCGGATCGAAGTGCCTGGCCAATTCGTCCTAGACGGCCAGGTGCTAACAACCGCGATGCCGGATCTGGAATGCGCGCCCGGTTTGAAGCTTGGCTTTACTCTTGGCCGCGACACTCTCGAAGATCTGTCGGTTTTTGTCGACAACCCCAACAATCGTATCGCCTTTCTGCCTGTTGGCGGCTTTGATCCAGGAGACGCTCGACATCTGCGTCTCGATTGGGAGGACGGCGAAACCGACGTTCAGGTCGATGGAAAAGACGTGCGCGTTCTGGTTGATACGGGGCTAAATATCCCGTTATTGGTGGGGCAATCGGTGTTTGACGATTTCTTTGCCGAAAAGGAGGCTTTCACGCCTGAACCGATGAACACGGCGGGCGGGAAGGTGATTGAGGCGCGCGGTGCAAAAGGCGTGCGTTTGGGTATTGCTGGCGTGGTTGAAGTTACGGTCAACGCGGCGAGTTATCCCGACAGCGCCTCGGGAATGTCAATTCTTCTCGGCAATCCCATTTTCGGGGTCAATCCGGTGGTGTTCGAGGCTGGAAGAGACGCCATCTTTTTGCTGCCAGCGGTGGACTGATATGAACAACCCCCTCGACTTCACGGCAAAGCGCGTGCTCATCACCGGCGGCTCGTCCGGCATCGGCAATGGCATCGCTCACGCCTTTGCGCAGGCGGGGGCTGAGGTCATCGTCACCGGCACTCGGCCCGATGAGGGCGATTATCTGGAGGCGGAGGACAGCGATTTTACCGGGCTTACGTACCGCCAGCTGGATGTCACCGACCGCGCGGCTTCGGGCGTGCTGGCCGAGGCGATTGGCCCGGTGGATGCGCTCATCCAGGCCCAGGGCATTGTGCGCTATGGCCGGCAGGAATTTGACCGCGAGGGTTGGGACGCGGTGGTTGATGTGAACCTTAACTCGGTGATGGATATCGCGCGCGCCTTTCACGCAGGGCTGGCGGAAAAGTGCGGGGCGATGATCGTCGTCTCGTCGGTGGCAGCGTTCCAGTCGACGCTCGGCAATCCGGCCTATGGCGCGTCCAAAGCGGGCGCGGCGAGCCTTGTGAAATCCTTGGGTGAGGCGTGGGCGAGGGACTCCATCCGCGTCAACGGCATTGCGCCGGGCCTGGTGCCGACAAAGATCACCGCGGTGACGACCGAGCATCCGGAACGGCTCGAAGGCGCGCTCAAATCCATCCCCATGCGCCGCATGGGCACGCCCGAGGATATGGCCGGCGCCGCTTTGTTCCTCGCCTCGCCGCTGTCGTCCTATATGACCGGGCAGACGCTGGTCGTGGATGGGGGGCTGACGCTTTCCTGAGCCGCCTTGCCCGATGCGGCGAAATCGCTTTCCTACTCAGGTGCGGATGTGCCAGCGTGCGCTGCGGTGGATGAAGCGCGCCCTCTTCGCGTGCGAGTGGCCTCGTTTTTTTAAGAACACGGGCCGCTTTGTGAGGAGGGTGTGTCTTTGACATTTGGACTGTGTAACCTGTGTCTCCAACACGCCCGACCAAAGTAAGCCTGCTGACCGGGTCTTGAGAGGAGAGAGAGATGCAATTCACCCGTCTGGGGGCCACCGGCCTGTCGGTCTCGCGCCTGTGCCTTGGATGCATGTCCTATGGCGATACGACCAAGGGCTGGCACGGCGATTGGCTGCTGGGTGAAGAGGACAGCCGCCCCTTCTTTCGCGCGGCGCTGGAGGCGGGGATCAACTTCTTCGACACGGCCAATGGCTATTCGGGCGGCACGTCGGAGGAGATCACCGGCACGCTGCTTCGCGAGATGGCGCGCCGGGATGAGATCGTGGTGGCGACCAAGGCGTTCATCCCGTGGCGCAATGCGCCCAATGCGGGCGGTCTGTCGCGCAAGAGCCTGATGCAGGCCGTGGATGACAGTCTGACGCGGCTGGGTATGGACTATATCGACCTGTTCCAGATCCACCGCTGGGACCCCGATACGCCGATTGAGGAGACGATGGAGGCGCTGCACGACATCGTGAAGGCGGGAAAGGCGCTCTATATCGGGGCGTCCTCAATGCACGCTTGGCAGTTCGCCAAGGCGCAGGAGACAGCGCGCGCCAACGGGTGGACGCCGTTCGTGTCGATGCAGAACCAGTTGAACCTGCTCTACCGCGAGGAAGAGCGCGAAATGCTGCCCTTGTGCGAGGATGAAGGCGTGGGCGTGATCCCGTGGAGCCCGCTTGCGCGTGGCCGCCTGGCGCGGCCCTTGGGCGAGGCCACGGTCCGCAGCAAAACCGATGGCGTGGGGCAAACGCTCTACCGCGAGGGTGACGCAGCGGACGCGGCGATCATCACCGCTCTGGCGGATATGGCTGAGGCGCGCGGGGTCTCAATGGCGAGCATGGGCCTTGCCTGGCATTTCACCAAACCCGCCGTGACCGCGCCCATTATCGGCGCGACCAAGCCGCATCATATCGTCGATGCGGTGGCGGCTCTGGAAGTGGAGTTGAGCGAGGAGGAGATCGCCAAACTCGAAGCGCCCTACCGGCCCAAATTCCCCACCGGAATGGGCATGCCGATGCTGCCGATGAACCAGGTGAGCGTTGATGTGTCTTAATGTGACATTGCCCTTTCGCCCGCGGGAAACTGGTCACGAACGCGTCACAAGGTTGCGGCATTTCGCTCGTGCAACAGGCCGGGATGCAGCGGGGCAGGGCGCGCATGGAAGTCATCAACATCTTCCTGACAAACGAGCTGGGCGAGACGCTGGATGATTTCGTTCACGACCAGCGCCGCTTTGTCTTTGACCGGCTCTCCAGCTATGGGCCGCGCCGCCTTGTCGAAGGTCCGATGTGGGCCTTTGTCGACTGGGTCATGGACGATCTGGCGGGCCTTGAAATGTGCCGCCGCCTGCGCGCCGATCCGCGCACGAGCGAGGCGCATGTGACGATGGTGCTGGAAGAGGACGACGCCGAGGATCGCCGCCGGGCCTTACGCGCGGGCGCCGATGACTATGTGGTTGGCCCGATGGATCGCAACGCCGTGCTCGACCGGGTGCTGGCGCTGCAATCGCGCGGCGGGGAACGGCACG
>JBCBYM010000099.1:0-9825 GCA_039815865.1 Pseudomonadota bacterium | reverse complement strand
CCCCCAGCCAGCGCGCCGTCGGCACCGCGACCTTTGACGTGCGCGGCACCACGGTCAGCGCCATCGCGCAGCCTTATCGCTTCTACCTCCTGAAGCGCGCGCAGGACGAATTTGCCGCGATGAACGAAGCCGACCGCGCCGAAGTCACCGCGATGCTGGAGGCCGCCGAAACGCTGCCCGTCATGGAGGCCACGACCACCCGCGAGATTGGCATCAAAGACAATCTCGAAGTCTGGCTGTAGGCTCAGCGCCTCTCAAGTGATTCTTCAAAAGGGGCAAGGCTCATGACATTCGCCATCACGCAGGCACGCGCAGGACTTTCAGCGGCGCTCTTGGCAGGGGCAGCGCTGGCCTCGTGTTCTCCCAGCGCTGAGGCGCCTGAAGCCGAGACCACGGTGCAAGTCGCCAGCGAGGACAACTTTGTCGCCGCCGACTTTGCCGTGCCCACTCTGGTCGAGACCGAAGGGTTCAAGATCGTGCCGCTCGGGCCTGACCTCGCTGAGATCGACTACGAGGCCTACATGTCCTCAATCGAGCATCTGCAAGAAACCTTCACCCGCTCCACCGGCTGGCCCAATGAAGGGCTGACCGATGAAGACGCGATAAAGGACATGGAAACAGAGGCCGCCCGCTTCGAAGCGCGCACGTCCTTTGCCTACGCCGTGCTGACGCCTGATGGCACGCGGGAGTTGGGTTGCATCTATGTCTATCCCAGCCCTGTTGACGGCTATGACGCGATGGTGCGCCTGTGGGTGACCAAGGCCGAGTTTGACGCAGGCTTCGACGAAGAGCTTTACGCCTGGGCGCAGGAATGGGTCGCGAAAGACTGGCCCTTTGAAAGCGTCGCCTATCCCGGCCGCGCGATTACGTGGGAAGAATGGGACGCGCTCACCGCGCCGGCTGAGGAAAGCTGATCGGCGCGCCTCAGGCAGGTTGGGCGCTACTCTTCATAGACAAAGATGACCTGATCGGGATCAGTCACCCACACCCAGGGTTGGAAGTAGCCGCGCTCACGCTCACCGCGCGTGTTGCGCACCGGGCTGCGCAGGCCGAAACCGGCGTCGATCCATTGCAGATAGACCTTGCCCTCAACCAGAATGCGGCGGCCCGAGAGGCTGCGCATCATGGTGAACATGTTGACGTCGGAAAGGCCGCGCCCGCGGCACCCCTTAACCTGGATCGCCTTTGGGTCAATCGCGCCTCCGCCGCACCAGCGCGCGCGCTTTAGCAGGCCCTGCAGCACGTCCTCGGAAAAGGCGATGGTGAGCGTGCCGAACTCGGCGTAGTCCTGGCGTGAGTTGATGAAATAGAGCTCGTTGAGATTGCCAAACAGGCTTTGCCCGCCGCTGCGAACATCGAGCAGGAAGCGCCCCTGGCCCTCCCCTTGCGCGCCCACGGAATAGGCAAGCTCGACCGCTTCGCTGGGCGTGAGGCACTCTTCCTTGCATTCGGGCAAGGTCACGCGCGCATTGGTAAGCGAGGCGTCGGCGGCCTGCAGGCTGATGAGGCGCTGCTCGATCGGCACTTCGACCTCGCTCGCGCGTGGTTCAGCGAGAAGCGCCGTCCCCGAAGAGACCGACAGGCCCGCAAAGAGCCACAGGAAGACGAATACAAAGCGGCGCACGATCGATCTCATTTTGAAGCCCGGACGTTGGGCGCATTCTCCCAGTGCATCATTGCACCGCTCCATGAACCGGCGATGAGCGTCCGGCAACAATACGGCAATATAGCGTGCAAGGACCGGTGCGCCTAGCGGAGTGGCTCAGCTCAACTGCGGTGCGGGGCCACCCGGTGCTCACCCCGGATCCACCTGACGGTGCCCGAAGACGCGCGCATCACCACGCTCTCGGTTGTCATGATCGTGGCGCCGGTGGCCTTCTTGCGCTTCTTCACCCCGTCAAGCAGCGAGCCCGACGTCACGCCGGTCGCGGCAAAGATGCAGTCCCCCTTGGCGAGCTCTTCAAGCGTGTAGATCTTGTTGAGGTCCTCAATGCCCCATTTGCGCGCGCGCGCTTTTTCATCGTCGTTGCGGAACACCAGCCGCCCGTTGAACTGGCCACCGACACAGCGCAGAGCCGCCGCCGCCAGAACGCCTTCGGGCGCGCCGCCCTGGCCCATATACATGTCGATGCCTGTGTCCTGATCGGTCACCGCGATTACGCCTGCGACATCGCCATCGCCGATAAGGTGGATGCCGCAGCCAATTGCGCGCAGTTCTGCGATCAGATCGGCGTGGCGTGGGCGGTCGAGCACACAGACATTGATGTCAGCAGGATCACGCCCCTTGGCCTCGGCAACCGCCTTCACATTGTCCGTCGGCGACTTGGCAAGATCGATAATGCCCGCCGGAAGGCCGGGGCCAACCGCAAGCTTGTCCATGTAGACATCGGGCGCGTTCAAAAGGTCGCCCTCTTCCGCCGCGGCCAGAACGGCCAGCGCGTTGGGCCCGGCCTTGGCGGTGATCGTTGTGCCTTCGAGCGGATCGAGCGCGATATCGATCTTGGGCCCCTTGCCCGGCGCGCCGCCCACTTTCTCTCCGATGTAGAGCATCGGCGCTTCGTCACGCTCGCCCTCACCGATCACGACCGTGCCATCCATGTAGAGATCGTCGAACGCCCGGCGCATTGCCTCCACCGCAGCGGCGTCGGCGGCCTTTTCATCGCCCCGTCCGATCAATTGCGCAGCCGCCACAGCGGCCGCTTCGGTCACGCGCACCATCTCCAAAACCAACACGCGATTGATCGCGTTCTCGTTCTCCGGTTCCTTTGTGGCGAGAACATCGGTAGGGGAAGCGGTGTTCATTTGGATTTCATCCCTTGGATAGCCTTGATCTTTAAGCGACGCGCTTAGTCGCAAGGAGCCAGTATTGTCGAGCAATCCCGCCCCGTTCCTGAGCAAAAGCGTTCTAACGGCGCTGTTTCTCTCCGCCCTTTTCGCGGCTCCTGTGGCGGCGCAGGATGACGCTGTGGTGACGAGCCAAAGCGAGGACGCATCCACAACGGATGATCCCAAACAATCGCAGGACGCAGCTCAAGACAACGCGGACAGCCAGAAGAATATCGACCCCACGCGCATCAACCTCGCAGTCACGGTCCCCAGCGGCGAAGTGAACGAGGCGCAGGCCCAGCAATGCGTCGATGAAGCCGATGCGGGACAGATCAGCGGCGAGATCATTGTGTGCCGTCGCACCGGTACCAGCGGCGAAAACGCGTTGAGCGAAAGCCGCGCCGAAGCGCAAAAGCGATACGCCGAGGAAACCGCGTTCCAGAACGCGCCGCGCACGCCCAACGTATCGGGCCTTCCCGATAATGGTCGCGGTATCTCGGTTGGCAAAGTCCCTCCCCCGGCGCTGATCATCGACGTCGAAGCGTTGCCCGACGCGCCGGAAGGGTCGGACGCGGACCGGATCGCGCGCGGTCTTCCGCCACTGGGGCAGGATGAAAACCTCTCCGAAGAGGAAATCCGCAAGCGGCGCGAAAAACTCGGTCTTCCGCCCCCGACCTTCGAGGACGGGGACAACTAGCTCGGCAGGATCGGCAGGACGAGCGGGGCTGCGGTCAGGCTGGCCGAACCCTCCAGCAGTGTCAGCGCTTTGGCAACGCTGCGCTCAGGCCCTTCGTGAGTGACGATCGCGACCAGCACTTCGCCATCGGCGTTGCCGCGCCCTTGCTGGATAAGGCTTTCAATCGAAACATCCGCATCGCGCATCGCCGCAGTGATCTCGGCCAGCACGCCGGGGCGATCGTTGACGGTGAAGCGCAGATAGGTGCGCTCCAACCGGTCACCCGCTTCGCCCGGCTCCAGAGTGGCCAGCTGATCGACCGGCATGGAAAAGGGCGCGCCCACTTCGCCGCCATTTTCAAACACGCGTGCGATATCAATGAGGTCGGCAACGACCGCGCTCGCCGTCGGGCCGTCGCCCGCTCCCGCGCCCTGGAACAGCAGCCGGCCTGAGAAATTGCCCTCTGCCACCACGGCGTTGGTCGGCCCATCGACCGGTGCAAGCGGGTGATCCTTGGCGACCAGGCACGGGCGCACGCGCTGGAGCAATTTGCCCCCTTGCGTGTCGGCCTCCGCGATCAGGCGAATCACAAAACCCAGCGTGTCGGCCTGAGCGATGTCGGCGGCGCGTACAGCAACGATGCCGGTTGTGCGCACGCTCGCAAAGTCGACCGCCGCACCAAAGCCAATGGCGGCCAGGATCGCCAGCTTGTGGGCCGCATCGATCCCTTCGATATCGAAGGTCGGGTCCGCCTCGGCATAGCCCAGGCGCTGCGCTTCGGCGAGGGTTTCGGCAAAGTCAGCCCCGGTCGCCTCCATCTCGGACAAGATGTAATTGCAGGTGCCGTTGAGGATGCCGTAAACCTTGGTGAGCGCGTTGGCGGACGTGCCTTCGCGCAGGCCCTTGACCACCGGAATACCGCCCGCCACCGCCGCTTCGAACTTGAGCGGAGCGCCCACTTCCTCGGCCTGGCCGGCCAGAGCTAACCCATGATGCGCGATCATAGCCTTGTTGGCGGTCACCAATCCCTTGCCCGCGGCAAGAGCCGAGCGCGACAGAGCGAGCGCCGGGCCATCCGATCCGCCAACAAGCTCGAGCACGACATCGACATCGTCGCGCGCGGCGAGTGCGGTCATGTCGTCCTCCCAGTCAAAGCGCTGGTGATTGACGCCGCGATCCTTGGAGCGGTCGCGCGCGCTCACCGCGGTGACTTCGATTCTCCGACCAGCGCGCGCGGCGATAAGATCGCGATTGGTGTCGAGCAACCGGATCACGCCCGCGCCAACAGTCCCCAGCCCGGCAATGGCTATGCGCAATGGAGCGGACGAACCGGAAAGGGAAGACGGATCGGGCATACAGAAGGGGTCCTTGATCGGGCCGGGGGAGAAGAAGGGCTTGGCTCAAGCGCTTAGCCACGCTCGCCCGCCGGTCAAGCGCCGAGCGCGATCACGGCGCCAAACCATCGGGCTTCGATGGTGGAGGGATCAGGCGGGCCTTCAGGCTTGTGGGGGCTGAGTGATCGCCCGCGCGCACGGGCCAAGCTCGCGCAGCACGAAGGCGTAATCGCTTGCGGCGAGGCGCCGGGCCGCCGGATCGCGCGCCAGATTGGCAGCGCTGGGCAGACGGGGCGGCAACGCGCAGGCCAGGCGATACCAGCGCAAGGTCTCAGCGTCGGGCGCGCGCGCCGCCGAATCGATAATCTCGCCCCACGACACACCCCACACCGCGCGCTGGCCCGGACGGCGAAGCACGGTCAGCGAGACGGGCGAGCCTTCGCGCGTCTTGAGGAAAATCTGCGTTTCCGATTCTCCCGTCAGCGTGCCAGGCACTGCCAGAGCGTCTGTGATCCCGGTGATGACAGGCGGTTGATCGCTTGCGACAAGTTGCGTCAGGATCGGGCGCACGCGCGCCTCAAAGGCCGGCGAATAGGCAAACTGAGTGGCGATCTGCAGACGGGTGGCCCCTTGCGCGTCGCGGCCCGCGGCGTTGGCAAACAGCAGCATCTCGCGCTTTTTGAACTTGGGCGGCTTGCCGTTGGCATCCAGCGGCACATCAACCAGGTAAACCAGCGATTCGCCCAGCGCGGATCGCCCCGCAATCAGCGCCAGCGTGTCCGCTTCGATGTAAAGCCGCGCAAATCCGGGGGCGAGGCCGGGGGCGCGCTCGGGTTTGAGCTGGGTCTGCCGGCGAATCTGCGCGCGCACAACAAGCTCGCTGCGCTCGCTCAGGGTCACCAGATCGACATAGGTTGCGCGCGCGACCAGGCCTTCGGGCGATGAGTCGAGCGCTCCTTGAGCGCTGCCCGAAGCGTTTTGCGCCGCCGCTGGCATGGCCGCTTTAGCCACACCCAAAGACATAAGCGCGGCCGCCGCCAGAGGCATGATTTTGCAGGTAAATTTTTTGTTAACGCGATTCATTATGAGTGCACCTTGCGCCTTGTGATGTCGCTTTCATACAGCGCCTTCTATTCCATAACGAGACATTTGAATCGCGCCTGAACCGATAAAAGCGTTTGATTGACTAGGTGTTGAAGGCTAGAGCGCGAATGGTTTGCAGCGGTCTTGGGGACATGACTAATGCGAACGCAAGCCGACTGACGCAACAAAAGTGCCGAAGCGGCTTTCCGGGTGGGGTGTGGTCTTTTCCAAGACGCTCATCTCGTGCGGTTGGGAGGACCAAGGTTTAGGGATTCGCGCCCTCGGTATCCAATCGCCGAGACGCGGAAGTTATGCCGGTTTTGCACCGGTGCATGAATGGAGAGAAATCAACCGCATGTCCTACGTTGATCAAGGAATGACAGGGAGCAAATTGACCTCCCTTATAATTGCGGTCGGCATCGTGGCAGGGATCGGCCTCGCGATGGTCATTGGCCTGACCATTGATGCGGTCAAGAAAGAGATCCAGCGCGTTACGACGGTGAACATCGAGGATGAACCGCCGCCGCCTGAGGAAGAGCCGGAACCGCCGCCCGAGCAGCCGCAAGAGGTGTCGCCTCCGCCGCCCGTGGCTCCGCCGCCGCCGATCAGCATCGCGCCGGCCCCGCCGCCGATCGTCACCACGCCGACGATCCCGCCGGCTACTCCGCCCGTGTTGTCGATTCCGCCGGCCGCTCCGCCGGCTCCTCCGGCTCCTCCCGCGCCGCCCTCGCAGGCGCGTGGCGCGGCGCCCAAAGGCCTCAACCGCTGGGCTCGCCGAATTCAGGAAAACTACCCCTCGCGCGCGCTGCGTGAGGAAGTCGAAGGAAACGTGGGCGTTGCCGTCACAATCGGAACCAACGGCCGTGTCACCGGCTGCCGCGTTACGCGTTCGAGCGGGTCCAGGGTCCTTGATGAAGCCGCTTGTAAGGGCATGAGCCGTTACGCTCGGTTTGATGCGGCGCTTGATGACGCGGGCAACCCGACCAATGGTTCCTACGCCACCACGATCACCTATCGACTGAACTAAGAATTTCGGTCCGGTCTCACGCAGAGCGAGGCCGGACCCGGGGACAATTTTTAAAAGGACTTATTCGCCATGCTCACGTATCTTATTGCTGCCGGTGATGTTGCGCCGGAAAACAAGTTCGGCTTCATCCAGGCCATGGAAGAGGGCGGCCCGGTTGCCTGGTCGATCCTCGCCGTCATGGTCATCATGAGCGTCGGCTCGTTCTACATCCTGTTCTCGAAGCTGTTCGAGCAGAACAAGGTGATGGGCCAGTACAAAAAGGGCAAAGCTCCGTTCTGGCGTGCAGCGGGCCTCAAGGATGGCGCGCTCAAGTTTGAAAAGAACTCGGCCTGGCGCCAGCTGGCCGACGACGCCGTCAAGGCGCGTGACGATCACGCCAAGATGCATGGCGCCGGTTCGGAAGCGTCTTATGTCGAAGACACCCTTGCCCACAGCCAGGAAACGATCAACGCTGCGCTTTCGGGCGGTCTTTCGTTCCTCGCATCGGTCGGCGCGACCGCGCCGTTCATCGGCCTGCTTGGCACCGTGATCGGGATCTACCGCGCGCTGATCAATATCGGCATCGAAGGCTCGGCCTCGATCGACAAAGTCGCCGGCCCGGTTGGTGAAGCGCTGATCATGACCGCGATCGGTCTGCTGGTTGCGGTGCCCGCCGTGCTTGCGTTTAACTGGCTCCAGGCCCGTAACCGCAAGATCGCTGCGATGATGACCGATTTCTGCAACGACATCCTGGCCTTTATCGGTTCGGACGGCACAGTGAAGCCGGCCATCACGGCCGCTCCGGCTGCCAAGCCCAAGGCCGCTGCGAAGCCGGCCGCCAAGCCCGCGACCAAGTAAGCGATTGAAGATCAAGGGGCGGCCTGCCCAAGCGGGTCGCCCTTTTCTCTTCGCCTACACATCCCACCTTTTGCCAGAATAGGACGTATCAATGGCAATTTCGATGAGCGGTTCGGGCGAAGCCCCGATGTCGGACATCAACACGACGCCTCTGGTGGACGTGATGCTTGTTCTTCTGATCATCTTCCTCATCGCGGTTCCGGTCGCCATCCAGACGGTTGAGCAACTGGAAATCCCGGTCTTCGAAATGGAAGAATCCAAGGACAAGGTTGAGAACCTGCAGCTCACCGTGATGACCACGGACGCCGAGGGCAAAACGGCAGGGGTCATCCGATCGGGCTTCACCGGCGCGACGCGCAACGGCGAATGCCGGGTCTACTTCAACAACATCACCCCGGTGAGTTCGGAAGAACTCTACGACATGGCGTTCAACCGTCTCGATGCGATCGTGTCGAACTATCCGGGCGGCGCCGAAGCGATCATTGAAGATCCCGAAGCGATCCCGCAGGTCCACATCCGCGCCGACAAGGACGTGCCGTGGAAGTGTGTCGCTGGTACGATCTACAACGTGCAGGCGGCGGGCTACCCGATCGTCGGCTTCATCTCGAACCCGGTCGATCCCGGCTCGTAACTGGAATGCGGTCGGCGAGCCCGTTGGCGGCGCGCTGATCCAACCTTTGGATTTAAGGAGTAACTGACATGGGTATGGCAGGAGGCAAGCTCGACGGCGAGCCAATGCTCGACATGAACATGACGCCGCTGATCGACGTCTTGCTGGTGCTGCTGATCATGTTCATCATCACCATCCCGATCGCGACGCACTCGGTCGATATCGACCTTCCGTCGGATAACTCGGCCTCGCCGCCGCCCGACATTGATCCGATCAAGAACAAGCTGGTCATCACGGCTGAAGATCAGCTGCTCTGGAACGGCGAAGATATCACGCCGGGCCAGCTCGTCACCAATCTTGCGGACTCGATCAAGATGGCGGTTGAGCCGGAACTGCAGTTCGAGCCTGACGCGCTCGCCAGCTATGATCGGTCGGCCAAGGTTCTGCAGATCATCAAGCAAAGCGGCGTCACCAAGTTCGGTTTCGTCGGCAGCGAAAAGTACCGCGTGTTCGGCAAGGAAGAGGGCTAAGGCCCGCTTTAAGCCACGCGCTTGACAGACAAACAGGCGCTGCGGTTCGACCGCGGCGCCTTTTTTGTTGCCTGGTGAAGGGCTAGCTGGAGGCATCGGTTGCAATCCGCACACCCGTACGCGTTAGGCAACCTATTGATTTGTGTGTATTCTTGCCGTCCCCAGAACGCTCCACCCCCGAGGAGACTGATCATGACTGCACACGCCAAGAGCCTCCGCCGTTTCACCGACACGCCCCGTACGCACCGGCAAGCCCGCCCCGCGCCCATGGGTGAGATGAACGTCACCCCCTTCATCGATGTGCTGCTGGTGCTGCTGATCATGATCATCATGGCCGTGCCGATCAAAGTGCATGAGACGCGCGTGGATCTGCCCACCACGCCGTGCACCGAATGCGCAATCGGTGAGAGCAATGCGGTTGTCATCGACGCGTCTGATCAGCTGTTCTGGAACGGTACTGCGGTGACGCCAGACCAGCTGCGCGTCCAGATCGAGCGCGCTGTCGCCGCCTCGCCTGAGCCCACTTTGCGCTTTGAGCCCGACGCGCTCGCCAGTTATGATCGCGCGGCCAAGACCATTGCGCTCATCAAAGAGGCGGGCGCCACCAGGTTCGCTTTTGTCGGCAATGGCCGATACAAAGATTTCGACCAATGAAACGGGTTTCGCGTCACGGATCGCTCCTTGTCCTTGCTGCGCTTTCCAGCCTGGCCTTGGCGGGCTGCGGGCAAGAGGGCGATCCTGACGCGCCAGACGGCGCCGTTGTGCAGCCGACAATGAACACCATCACTATCGATGGAACCGACCGCCTCCGTTGGAATGATGCGGAAATCACTCTGGATGAGCTTGCCGATCTGCTCGAACCGCAATTCGGGCTCTGTTGGCATCTGCCGTGTCTGTTCGAG
>JBCBYM010000098.1:0-9879 GCA_039815865.1 Pseudomonadota bacterium | reverse complement strand
GGCAAACTCGATGATCTCTTCGCGGGTCACTTCATAGCGGCCAAATGACGCCCTTTGACCGACGGCTATGTCTTCAAAATAGTGCATGCATCCTCCGTTTCGTTTTGCAACGGAGTTTACAGGATGCAGACGTCAAAGTCACCCTCACGCAAGGGAAACCAAGGACGCTATGGCCGAGCGCGCCCGACTTCAGACGTTGAACTTGAACAGCATGACATCGCCATCCTGGACGATGTATTCCTTGCCCTCTTGGCGCAGTTTGCCCGCTTCGCGTGCGCCCGCTTCGCCGCCCAGCTCGACATAATCGTCGTAGGCAATGGTCTCAGCGCGGATGAAACCCTTTTCGAAGTCGGTGTGTATCTCGCCCGCCGCTTGCGGGGCCTTGGCGCCGTCGGGATAGGTCCAGGCGCGCGCTTCCTTGGGGCCGGCTGTAAAGAAGGTCTTGAGCCCCAAGAGAGTGTAGCCAGCGCGTATCACCCGGGCGAGGCCGCTTTCGGTGAGGCCCAGCTCTTCCAGATACTCGGCGCGGTCTTCGATCGGCATGGCGACAAGCTCGGCCTCGATTGCGGCGGATACGACCACGGCTTGCGCGCCCTCAGCCTCAGCCTTGGCGAAGACGGCCTGTGAGAGCGCGTTGCCGCTGGCCGCTTCCTCTTCAGCCACGTTGCAAACATACAGAACCGGCTTGGCGGTCAGCAATTGCGCCTGTTCGAAGGCCTTGGCTTCCTCATCATCCTTGGGCTCAGTCAGGCGAGCGGGCTTGCCTTCGCGCAGCAGATCGAGCGCCTGGCCCAGCACGCTGGCGAGGATCTTCGCTTCCTTGTCGCCGGCCGTTGCGCGCTTGGCGGCGTTGGGCACGCGCTTTTCAAGGCTTTCCAAATCCGCCAGCATCAGCTCGGTTTCGACCACTTCGGCATCGGCAATTGGATCGACCTTGTTGGCGACGTGCTGAATGTCGTCGTCTTCAAAGCACCGCAGGACATGGACGATCGCGTCCACCTCGCGGATATTGCCGAGGAACTGGTTGCCCAGGCCTTCGCCCGCGCTCGCGCCTTTGACGAGGCCGGCAATGTCGACAAAGCTCAGCTGGGTGGCGACCACCTTCGCGCTTTTGGCGATGGCGGCGATCTTATCGAGCCGCTCGTCCGGGACGGCGACCTGGCCTACGTTGGGCTCAATCGTGCAGAACGGATAGTTCGCGGCTTGCGCAGCCTGCGTTTCGGTCAGCGCGTTGAACAGTGTGGACTTGCCGACATTGGGCAGGCCCACGATACCGCATTTGAAACCCATTACGTGTCTTTCTTTTCATCCGGCTAGGGGAGAGGGCTCAATACATTCTCGACTTGGAATGTCACGTCCCGTGTATGCTTGGCGTGAGGCGCAAGATCTTCTTGCGCAATGACCGGCAGCATTGAGCAGAACGGAGCCGCCCCAGACTGGACCTTCACCGGGGCTGAAGAGCTCTTTGTGAACTCAACGCAGCGATGCTCGCCATCGCCAAGGGGGATAAAGCGCGTATTGATCTGCGACCATTCAGCGCCCTCGGACTTGGGCAGGTGCAGGCTATCCTCGTGCCCGATGATGGAGGCGCTGAACCTCTGGAGGATGACAAATCGTGTCCAATTCGCCTTTCCCGGTTCCTCGCGCACACCGCGCGCTATGTCGAGGCACTCGTCCTCAAAGAAAACTCTTAGAGAAGCCCCCTGATCGGGAGGGCGGGTTTCGACCACGCCGAGGCATTCAGCGCCTTCCGGCCCATCGCGATAGGCCACCACCGATTGCTTGATCACTTTGGCCTGCGGATCGGGTTTGTCGACGGTGAGCCACTCGAACAGAAGATCCACGCTGGCCTTGGCGCGCGGATCCACGCCCTGCTTGTCGCCCTCGGTGTGTTGAGCGTGCAACGGGGCGGCTAGCAGAGCCAGGGCCGCCAGCGCCAAGCGAAAGAGGGGCTTAATCATTCCAGACGATCAGCCGTTGTGCACCGCCTTGATCCAGGGCCCATAGGGCGAGGCGCCGAGCCACTGGGTCTGAACCTTGGCGGTCAGATCGTTGAGCGGGACTTGCGGTTTGAGGCCGGGGTGGACCGGACGCCTGAGCGGGCGGGTGCCAGCGGGCATGGCTATCACTTGCGCCATGGCGTTGGGTACATCCATCGGATCGGTTGTTCCGCCTCCGCCGCGCAGCATCAAGCTCTCAATGAGCTGCGTGTAGCCGGAGGTGTGCTTGTCCTCAGCCCGAGCCAGAAGCTCCATCGCATTGGCGTTGGCGTTTTCCCAGATTTTGGTGGGGTAGCCGCCGGGCTGAATGATCGTGACATCAACGCCATGGGGGACCAGTTCGTAAGCCAGGCTTTCGCTCATCGCTTCAAGCGCGAACTTGGTCGGCGAGTACTGGCCATAAGCGGGAACAATGACTTTGCCCAGCTGTGAAGAGACGTTAATGATCAATCCGCTCTTGGCCTTGCGCATGGCCGGAAGAACCGCGCGCGCCATGCGGTGCGGGCCAAAGACATTGGTGTCGAACATGCGGCTTGTGGCGGCCATGTCCTGGATTTCTATGGGGCCGCCATAGGAAATGCCGGCGTTGCTGATCAATACGTCGAGCGTGCCGCCGGTCTGTCCCAGTGCAACCCCTACACCGGTTTCAACCTGAGCATCTGATGTGACATCAATCTCGATGATGGTGATATCGAGGTTTTCCGTGGCGGCCAGCTTGCTCAGTTCATCGGCTTCGGGCCGCGGTAGATTGCGCATGGTGGCGAAGACCTTGGCTCCGCTGCGCGCAAAACTTTCCGCTGCCAGTCGGCCAAAGCCGCTGGAGCATCCGGTGATGAGCACGCTTTTGCCGGTAAGGTCGGGCTTGGCTTGCACCTTGTCTTCCTGCGCCACGCTGGCGGTCGCAGCGAGCGCGCCAGTGGCGGCGGCGCCAGCCAGAAGGGTGCGGCGGTTGAGATGCGTCATGAGTCCTCTCCCGTGGTCTCGTGTTTGATGGACAAGGTCTCACGCGCGGAGCCCTCTGGCAAGTCCGCATTGAGCGATGCAGCGGGCGATGCAGCGGGCGATACATCGGGGGACGTTTGGGCAAACACGCCAAGCCGGTGAAACGCCTCCTGCAGCGCCCAGATGGCGTAGATGTCGTAGACGGCGTGGCCGATCATGACGGTGAGCAGGCTGCCAGTGGCCCAATATATCACTCCGAACAGGCAGCCGATGGCAAAGATCAGCGCGCTGATTAGGGGCTTGGCAAAATGGATCAGCGCAAAGGCAAGCGCGGCGAGGAGCACGGGGTAAGGGTAGGGCACATAGTCGCCAAGCCAGGTCTGAAGGCCTCCGCGAAACAGCGCCTCTTCGCCTATCCCAGCGCACAGTGAGAGGAACACGATCGGGCCCAGAGACAGCCTGTCTTTGAGGAAGGGGTATGTGCCAGCCTGCGCGCGCACCAGTTTTTCCATCAGGGCGGGGGAGATGGCAGCCAGAGTGGCGCTGGCGACGATCAACGCTCCGCCCAGCGCGAGGCCATAGCCTATTTCCCAGAGCGCAAAGCTGATGAAGGGTAGGCTTGTGTCATGGGAGAGCGCCCACAAACTCCAACCAATCAGCGCAAAGGCGCCGGTCTGAAACCCGATCAGCGCAAGGATCTTTCCCAAGGGCATGTCAGCGGGCGCCGCGGCCCGCTTCACTGCAACCTCAGCGCGACATCGTTCATGAACCGAACGCCGTCGTCTTGTGCGAGCCACGCCGCTTCGGCCGCGATGGCTCCGATCATGTCGGCAAGCGGGTCGATCTCGGCCTTGGCATAATTGCCCAGCACATGGCCGTGCACGCGCTCCTTGTGCCCGGGATGCCCGATCCCGATGCGCACGCGCTGGAAATCGGCCCCCAGATGCTTGTCGATGGAGCGCAGACCGTTGTGCCCAGCCGTGCCGCCGCCTTGCTTCACCTTGACCTTGAAGGGCGCGAGGTCGAGCTCGTCATGAAAGACAGTGAGGGCATCAAGCTCGAGCTTATAAAAGCGCATCGCTTCGCCCACGCTTCGGCCACTTTCGTTCATGAAGGTCGACGGTTTCAAAAGCAGGACTTTGCGCGTCCCGATCCGGCCTTCGCGCACCAGGCCGGCAAACTTCTTCTGCTCCGGGCCAAATCCATGCACTTCGGCGATCGCGTCCATCGCCATGAAGCCGACATTGTGCCGGTTGAGCGCGTATTTCGCGCCCGGATTTCCAAGGCCCGTCCAGATCAGCATGGGAACGCGCCTTAAGCGTGATGGCCGCAAAACAAAACACCGGACTGGTTTCCCAGCCCGGTGCCTTGGTGATTGCGGTGAACGCGAGGGAGTGACTTACGCGTCGTCGCCCTTTTGCGCGGTCGCTTCGACTTCGCCGGCGGTCGGGGCGCCTTCCTCGGTGGTGTCGCCTTCGCTCTTCTTGAGCGCGGACGGAGCCACGAGCGTTGCGATTGTGAAATCGCGGTCGGTGATCGCGCTGGTGCTGCCTTCGGGCAGGGTCAATTCGCTGATGTGGATCGATTCGCCGACATCCTTGCCGGTGACATCGATTTCAATCTCAGCCGGAATCTTGTCCGCGGCGCAGACCAGTTCAAGCTCGTGACGGACCACGTTCAAGACGCCGCCCTTCTTGAGACCCGGCGAACCTTCTTCGTTGACGAAGACAACGGGGATCGAGACATCGACCGTCGCGTCCTTGGAAAGGCGCAGGAAATCCACGTGGGTCGGGCGGTCGGTTACCGGGTGAAGCGCCACGTCCTTGGGCAGGGTGCGCACGGTGTCGCCGCCGACATCGATCTTCACAATCGAGTTCATGAAGTGACCGGTCATCAGCTGCTTGACCAGTTCCTTTTCCTCGACGTGGATCGTGATGGGATCTTCTTTGCCGCCGTAAACAACAGCGGGGATCCGACCTTCGCGGCGAAGTGCTCGGGAGGCTCCCTTGCCAGCCCGTTCGCGGCGTTCGGCCGGCAGTGTAAGCGTATCGCTCATAGCACAGTGCCTTTCGAATGCGTGTTAGTAAGAGTGTGCCAGCGCCCCGCCTCCAGGGATGACCAGAGCGCCGAAGTCGGGGCCGTTAGAGCGGAATGGTGCGCAAAGCAAGAAAATTGCGCGGATGGTTCGAAGACCGCCCGCGCATCATTTCTATGCAAGCCTCTCGATTACTGGACGCGCTCGACCTCGATGTCGCGCTTGGTCAGCAGGTCTTGCACGCTCTTCTCGCCCGCCAGGTGGCCAGCGCCCACAGCGATGAAGACGGTGCCGGGCGCATCCAGACGCGTCTCGATCCACGTGGCCCACTTGGCGTTGCGATTGTAGAGCAGAGCATCGGCAATCACCGGATCGCTGAGCCCTTCGTTCATCAACTCGGCCAGCGCATCAGCGTCGCCTTCGATCCATTCGGCCACCATCGCATCGAGCGCGTCTTTGGCTTCGTCGATCCCCTCAACCGCTTCCATCAGAAACGCGACTTGCTTGTCCTGCGGCAGGCTGTCGAACAGGTCGAGCTGAAATTCCGCGGTCTCCAAGGCGTCTTGCGGCTTGTCACCGATCTTGGCCAGCAGCACCTTTTCAACGCCGGTTTCGGGGGAATAGCCCTGCTTAGTGAGCGGCAGTATGGCCACGCTAAGCCCCACCAACCAGGGCTCGAGCCGGTCAAACTGTCCAACCGGCAGTTCAAGCTGCGTCATCGCCGCTTCGTAACTAGCTTTCTGCTCTTCGCTGAGCAGGTCGCGCAGGGTCGAACCATCGGTGATAAGCCCCTTTTGGATAGCGGTAACCTGCATCGCGGCTTCGCTTTCCTTGTCCATGCGGATTTCGGTGACGATCGTGTCAGAAGCGTCGAGCGCGCTGGCGATCGTGTCACCGTACCATTCCAGGCCGGTCGGAAGCATGTGAACCGTGCCGAGCAGATAGATCGTGGTGTCTTCATCAGCGACTTTCCACAAGGCCGGGCCGCTTGTTTCCTCGTTGTCTACGGGGGCTTCGCTGTGTCCGTCGGCAAGCGCGGGGGCCGAAGCGAGCAGCGCCAAGGCGGCGGCGGTCGAGGTGAAGAGGTGGGAGAGTTTCATCAGGGGTCCTTTCATCGAAGTGCGGGGATAACGTCAAAATTCTTGATGGCCAATGACCAGCGACTAGCGGCTGCTGATCCAGGCGAAGGCAAAAGCGATCATGGTGACGAAAAATCCGATGGCCCAGGCGCCTTGTGCGGTGGGCTCGGGGGCAAGGCCTCCTGCGTGGAGCACGGCCCAGGCCGGAACGCCGCCCATCACCGCCATGCTTCCGCCGGTGTAGCCGATAAGGTTGCGCTTCAGGACAAGCTCGTCGGTCACGGTGAAGGCCCACAGGGGCAGGGCGATGAGAGACAAAAGCAGTGTTGTGGCGAGGATAACGGCAATTGTCGGGTCGAGCACCATTTCTTCCCACTCACCCAGAAAGAGGCTGCCATCGCCCTGATCGGCGACAGAGAGGATGATGCCAATGCCGCCGCCCAGAAGACTGGCAAACACGTAGGTGATGATCTCGCGGCGGCGGCGGGCCTTCATGCGCGCTTCGCCGGGGCCAATGTCCGTTTGGGTGTTCATTGTGTTTCTCCGTCCTGGAAAATCTCTTCAATTGTCATGTCAAACAGGCGCGCTATGCGGAAGGCGAGCGGCAGGGAGGGGTCGTGCTTGCCCGTCTCGATGGCGTTCACCGCCTGGCGCGAGACATCGAGCCGCCCGGCAAGCTCTGCCTGGCTCCAGTCGTGCTCGGCGCGCAGCACTTTGAGGCGGTTCTTCATGCCTGACCTCTGAGCCGGCGCCACAGATAGCCACCGAAAAACCCTGTGGTGAGGACCGCGAACGATGCTTCGTGAGGAAAGCGCGTGGTTGGCGGCTTGCCTGAGACGCCATCGACGAACCCGGCAAGCGTTGGTCCCAACATGGCCCAAAGCGCCATGGTGACAATCGCCGTCCCCGCGCCAGCATGCCAGAGGCCATTGAGGAACTCGTCCTTGTCTTTGGAGGGCTTCAGAACCATCATGCTGATCACCGCAAAAGCGTTGCCGATCAGCACCATCGCGTCGTCTTCGAAGGCCAGGTGGCCGCAAAGAGCGAGCAAGGCGGCTAGACCTCCGATCACGCTCAGTATCAGGTAGAAGGTCGCGTAGCTGTCGCGATTGGGCTGGGTCGAATAGGTCATAAGCGGCTTTTCTCAATATTTCGTCGCGCAAGGCAGACTTCGCGCGATGGGTCGTCTGCAGGGATTAGATCAACACGCCGCCGAGATAGAGGGCGTGGCCCGCGGCTGCGCCCAGATGGTAACTCACGAGCATCAGGGCCGAAGCGCTGAGAGAAGTGAGAAGCGCTAATGCGGCCACAGAATTTTGTGCATTGGGCTTGTTTGGCATGGAACAGATCCCTTGTTGTTGTGTTCGGTTAGCCTGACACGATGTCAGGTATGCATGACTATATGTCGTGATTCGCTGACTATGTCAAGAGAACCTGACTTTAGGTCAGGGACAGGTGACAATGCTGCGGCGCACCATTGACCGCGTTACACCCATGCGCCAAAGGCCACGCGCCATGAACGCTGATGCCTCTGCGGCCGCCCACGCCACCAGCGCGGCGCCGCGCGATCCGACCCGCTCGTTTCAGGACATGATCCTGACCCTCCACGATTTTTGGAGCGCGCACGGCTGCGTAATCCTCCAGCCCTATGACATGCGCATGGGGGCGGGCACGTTTCACCCGGCAACGACTTTGCGCGCGCTGGGGCCTGATCCCTGGAACGCCGCCTTTGTTCAGCCCTGCCGCCGCCCGACCGATGGGCGCTACGGCGAAAACCCCAACCGCCTGCAGCACTATTACCAGTACCAGGTGATCCTGAAGCCGAGCCCCAGCGACCTTCAGGACCTGTATCTGGGATCATTGCGCGCCATCGGTATCGACCCGCTGAAACACGATATTCGCTTTGTCGAGGATGATTGGGAATCGCCCACTTTGGGCGCCTGGGGTCTGGGCTGGGAAGTGTGGTGCGACGGGATGGAGGTCACCCAGTTCACCTATTTCCAGCAAATGGGCGGGTTCGACTGCAAGCCGGTTGCAGGTGAGCTCACCTACGGCCTTGAGCGTCTGGCGATGTACATCCAGAGCGTCGACAACGTCTATGATCTCGCCTTCAACACCCAAGGGGTGAGCTATGGTGAGGTGTTTCTCGAGAATGAGAAACAAATGTCCAAGTGGAACTTCGAAGTGGCCGAGACAGACGCCCTATTCGACCTGTTCAACAAGGCGGAGGCGGAATGCCGGAACGCGCTCGAAAGCGGCGTCCCCATCGCGGCCTATGAGCAGGCGATTGAGGCCAGCCACATCTTCAACCTCCTCCAGGCGCGCGGCGTCATCAGCGTGCAGGAGCGCGCCTCCTATATGGGCCGCGTGCGCGATCTGGCGCGTGGGTCCTGCGAGGCTTACGCTGAGCAAATGGCCCCACGCTGGGCTGAGGCTTATCCGGGTTGGAGCCTCATCTGATGGCCGATTTCCTGCTCGAATTGCTCTGCGAAGAGATCCCGGCGCGCATGCAGAAAGGCGCGCGCGGTGAGCTTGAAAAGCTGTTCCGCCGCGAACTGGACGGCGTTGGCATCTCACCCGACACCATCATGGTGTATTCCACCCCGCGCCGTCTGGCTCTGATTGCGCGCGGCCTGCCGCTGGAAACCGAGGCCGTGAGCGAGGAAGCCAAGGGTCCGCCTGTGGGCGCGCCCGACAGGGCCGTCGATGGTTTCTGCCGCAAGAACGGCGTGACGCGCGATCAGCTTGAGGAACGCGAGGTCAAGGGCCGGGCGACATATTTCGCGGTGATCGACAAGCCCGGACAAGCCGTCAGCGATCTGCTCGCCGCTGCGATCCCTGCGATCATCCGCGATTTTTCATGGCCCAAATCCATGCGCTGGGGCGAGGCCTCGATCCGCTCGGAAAGCCTCAAATGGGTGCGCCCGCTCACCGGCATCATTGCGCTGCTCGACGGCGAGATTGTCGAATGCGAGGTGGAAGGGATCACCAGCGGGCGCGAGACGGTTGGGCACCGGTTCCACTTCAGCGGTCCGATCACGATCAAAAACACCGATGACTACGCCGACGCGCTGGCGAATGCCTTTGTGCTGGTCGACCATGAAAAGCGCGCCGGGATCATCCGCGAAGGCGCTCGCAAGGCAGCGCGGGCGGCGGGTCTGAGCGTGATCGAGGATGAAGGCCTGGTGGTTGAGAACGCCGGCCTCACCGAATGGCCGGTTCCGCTGCTGGGCCGCTTTGATGAGGATTACCTCGAAGTTCCGCCCGAAGTCATTCAGCTCACCGCGCGGGTGAACCAGAAATACTTCGTGTGCGAGGAGCGCGCGCCCGATGGCACCACGCGGCTCGCCAACGCGTTCATCTGCACGGCCAACATCGCCGCGAGCGACCCAGCTGTGGTGGTCGACGGCAACCGCAAGGTCCTCGCCGCGCGTCTGTCCGATGCGCGCTTCTTCTGGGAGCTGGATCAGAAAACGACGCTGGCGCAGCACGCGGAGAAGTTGGAGCGGATCACGTTTCATGAGAAGCTGGGCACGGTCGCGGACAAGGTGGACAGGGTGGCGAAGCTTGCCTCGTGGCTGGTCTTTGACGCCAAGGAACCCAACGGTGACCACAATCTGACCCGTCAGGCGGCCGAGCTGTGCAAGGCGGACCTCGTTACCGAAATGGTCGGCGAATTTCCCGAGCTTCAGGGCCTGATGGGCGGATACTACGCCGAAAAAGAGGGCCTGGACCCGCAGGTCGCCGCGGCCATCCGCGATCATTACAAGCCGGTGGGGCAGGGCGACGAAGTGCCGACCGCTCCGACAACCGTGGCTGTCAG
>JBCBYM010000097.1:0-9936 GCA_039815865.1 Pseudomonadota bacterium | reverse complement strand
CCCTACATATGTTCCCTTTTCGTTCTCGTCAAGGAGTAGCTCGAGCACCATCTCCTTTAGCTAAATCGAAGGGTTAGAGAATTACCAGGCTAATAGACACGACTGTTTGAGACTTACAATGGCGCGAACTCGCGGGATCAACAGTTCTTTTTTGGTTAAATCAATCACTTCCAAGTATTCGACTTCTATGGCGCCGTACCCTCATTGCTCTGCTAGACCGAAAAGGGCGGCAAAACCGAAGTTTCGCCGCCCCCAAACTCAAACTATCTGTGATGGTCACTCCGCCGCTTCAACTCCAAACATATCCGGCCCGTCATTCACCGCCGCTTCTTCGCCCGGCAGCTTGGCCTTCTGGCGCTTGTCGAAGCTGGACCATACCGTGTTCCAGTCGCCTCGCGTGGCGCCCTTCGAGTACTCGGTTGCGCGGGTTTCGAAGAAGTTGGCGTGCTCCACGCCGTTCAGCAGCGGGGTGAGCCAGGGCAGCGGGTGGTCTTCGATGAGGTAGATCGGATCAAGGTGCAGCTGCTTCAGGCGCCAGTCGGCGATGTAGCGGATGTACTTCTTGATGTCCTTGGCGCTCATCCCTTCCACCGGGCCCATTTCAAAGGCGAGGTCGATGAACGCGTCTTCGAGGCGCACCGTCTTCTGGCAGATGTCGATGATGTCTTCCTTCACGGCCTTGGTCAGGCAGTCCCGCTCAGCGCAGAAGGTGTGGAACATCTTGATGATGCCTTCGCAGTGCAGGCTCTCATCGCGCACCGACCAGCTGACGATCTGGCCCATGCCCTTCATCTTGTTGTGGCGCGGGAAGTTCATCAGCATGGCAAAGCTGGCGAACAGCTGCAGCCCCTCGGTAAAGCCGCCGAACATGGCGAGCGTGCGCGCGATATCCTCGTCGGTGTCGACGCTGAACTGGTGCATGTAATTGTGCTTGTCGGCCATCTCCTCATAATCGAGGAAGGCTGAGTATTCGCTCTCAGGCATGCCGATCGTGTCGAGCAGGTGCGAATAGGCGGCGATGTGCACCGTCTCCATGTTGGAGAAGGCGGCGAGCATCATCTTGATCTCAGTCGGCTTGAAGACGCGGCCGTATTTGTCGTGGTAGCAATCCTGCACCTCGACATCGGCCTGCGTGAAGAAGCGGAAGATCTGGGTGAGCAGATTGCGCTCGCTCTCAGTCAGGTTTTGCGCCCAGTCGCGGCAGTCCTCGCCCAGAGGCACTTCCTCGGGCATCCAGTGGATCTGCTGCTGGCGTTTCCAGAAGTCGTAGGCCCAAGGGTATTCGAACGGCTTGTAGGTGTTCCGGGCTTCGAGCAACGACATCTTGTGTATCCCTGTGTTTGAGGTGGCTTACTGATGTAGGGAATCAAACTACGCAAGCACAGGCAAGCGGGTATGATTCGACGGGGATAAACCGTGCAAAATCTGAGTCGAACCGAGTCTGTGGATAGCACAGATGGCTGACCCTTGCAGGCCCCGCACCATCTTAACGTGTATGGCGCGCAAGAGCGTCCAAAGGCGGCTTAATCCTTCCGGCGCTTCGATCCGAAAAAGCTGCCTCCGCCCAGCACGGTGATGCCAAGGAAGAAGCCCGCATCGTAGCTCCAGCCTTTATTGGGGACGGCGTAGACCGCGATATCGTCGGCAAAGAGCGAGCCGATCCACGCCCAGGGGAAGATAAAGCCGTGCCACAGCCCCCACAAAAAGCCAGGCGATCCGTCGGCCGCGCTAACGCCCGCGTCGATCTGGTTGGCGCAGGCCGACAGCAGCAGGGCAAGCGCTCCGGCAACAGCGATCCTTGAGGCGAGCGAACGGGTCATGCCCGACATTATAGCAGCCAATGCGGGCTACACCACCGCGGCGATGATGACGATCAGCGACATGGGCAGAAACATCGAGACCATGGCGATGTGGATCATCGCCGCGTTGCGCGCGTGGCCCTCTTCATCGCGCTTCAATTCGCGGATCGCGTTGAAGCCGAACACCAGCGATATGACGAGGCCAAAAACCCCCGCCCAGAATGGCAAACTCATGACACCCCGTCCTTCCATCGACGCGTTACATATCGCGCCGTCAAGCGAATATGACACAGGATCGCGTGAAACGTAAGGGGGCGGTTGCCCAGCCCGCAGGGCACAGGGGCGAGGGGTGCAACGACGAACGGGCGCTAGATAAACCGGCGGGCACCGCCGGCGTCGGGTGCCTTTCCGGAGGCGCTCCCCGAGGCAGGGCCGCTTGCCGACTGAGCCCCGCTCGCGTTCGAGGTGGCGGGACGCGCGGGGTGAGAGCGAGGCGTCCCCAATCCCGGAGCGCGCTCGGGCGGCGGAACCGGGCCCGACGCCTTGACCTCAACACCGGTCAGCTCGGTCACGATATGAGCGGGCAAGGGGCGGTTGAACTGGAGGCCCACACGCGTGCTTTGCCGCCAGGCCACTTCGGCCACAAACGGCCCCGCGCCCGCGACGGTGATCTGAACATATTCGCCCAGCCGCAAGCCGCCGCGCAGATCATCCACCCGGCACCCGCCAAGCGACAGATCATCCACATCCACCTCGCACTCAAACCCGCGCGGGGTTCGGTAGGTGCCCTTAAGACTTGTGGCCAGACGCTCGGAGTTGCGGGGGTGCATGGCCGGCGTCATATGCCCGGCCCGCTTGCAAAGCGGTGGAGGACGCCCGCGGAAAGGCCCCTAGGGGGAATTACGGATAAGGCGGCGCGGGTTGACCGGCGCGCTCAGCAGAACCGGCGGACCATCGCCTGGTGACGGGTCTTGCTGAATTCGTTCGCGGCGCCGTCCCAGTCGTTCTGTTCGATCCGGGCGAGCACGCTTTGCGCGATAGGCTGGACGAACTCGAGACCGACGCGAACGCTCTGGCGCCAGGCGACTTCCGCCTTGTGCGGGCCGGTGCCACCGATCGAGATTTCAACATATTCGCCAAGCTTGAGGCCACCATTCGGATCATCAACACGGCAGCCGCCGCGCGACAGGTCGGTCACTTCGACCTCCCACTCGCGGCCAAGATTGGTCTTGTAGCTGCCCTCGGCAGCGGTCCGGATACGGTTGTCTCTGCGCGTCTCCATAGTGGAACTACGGATAGCGCCTTGAGGTTGGCGCTTAGTTAATGATTGCGGCGGCAAGCGTGCGATCCGCCAGAAAAAATCAACGCCTTGCCGTAAGTTGCCAGGCCAGCGCCAGCGCGCCCCACGTGATCGCCATCATGAGAGTGCTGGCCAGCGCGGTTTCAATCGCGCGATCGCCGCGCAGGACCATATCGACATTGACGAGCAAAAACTGCGCCCCGCCCAGCGCCAGCGCCGCGCGCCAGGGGCTGGCCATACGCTCCGCCACCCAGGCGAACAGCGCGACCATCAAGGTCACGTATACGGTGAAGCCGATCAACGGATGGACGGGCGCGCTTGCCGGGGGCGGGATGTTAGAGAAACGCCGAAACAGCGCAAAAACGAGCAACAGGTTGGTCAGCCCGAAGGCCAACCAACCTGCCAGAATTGCTCGCCAGTTCATAACGGCCTCAGCGTCACTGACAGCTCAGACATTCCTCGTAATCGGTCTGTTCGCCTGCCGTAGCGCTCAGTTCGATCTTGAGCTTTTCGTCGGTGTTGTCGGCTTCGACCCCGCCGGCAAAGCCAGCGCGCTGCACCGATTTTGAGCGGAGATAGTAAAGCGACTTGATGCCCTTCTCCCACGCCTGGAAGTGCAGCATCATCAGGTCCCACTTGTCGACATCGGCCGGGATGAACAGGTTCAGCGACTGCGCCTGATCGATATAGGGCGCCCGGTCCGCGGCGAATTCGAGCAGCCAGCGCTGATCGATTTCAAAGCTGGTCTTGAAGCTGGCTTTCTCATCCGGCGTCAGGAAATCGAGGTGCTGGACGCTGCCGCCGTTCTCAAGGATCGAGTTCCAGACATTGTTGGAATTCTTCGACTTCTTGTCGAGGATCTTCTCAAGGTACGGGTTCTTGACCACAAAGCTGCCCGAGAGCGTCTTGTGGGTGTAGATGTTGGCCGGGATCGGCTCGATGCAGGCCGACGTACCGCCGCAGATGATGCTGATCGACGCGGTCGGCGCGATTGCCATCTTGCAGGAGAACCGCTCCATCGCGCCCATTTCGGCGGCATCGGGGCACGGCCCACGCTCTTGCGCGAGCAGCATGGAAGCCTCAGACGCCTTGGCCTGGATGTGCTGGAACATCTTCATGTTGTACGCCTTGGTCATGGCGCTTTCGAAGCCCAGCCCCTTTTGCTGCAGGAAGGAGTGGAAGCCCATGACCCCCAGGCCCACGCTGCGCTCACGTTCCGCTGAGTATTTGGCGCGGGCCATCTCGTCGGGCGCGCGGTCGATATAGTCCTGCAGGACATTGTCGAGGAAGCGCATCACGTCTTCGATGAACATCTTGTCGCCGTTCCACTCATCCCACTTTTCAAGGTTGAGCGAGGACAGGCAGCAAACCGCGGTGCGATCATTGCCGAGGTGATCGATGCCGGTGGGCAGCGTGATTTCCGAGCACAGGTTCGAGGTCGAAACCTTGAGGCCCAGATCGCGGTGATGCTTGGGCATCATGCGGTTCACGGTGTCGTTGAAGACGATGTACGGCTCCCCGGTGGCGAGGCGCGTTTCAACCAGCTTCTGGAACAGCGAGCGCGCATCGACATCGCCGCGGACCTCACCGGTCTTGGGTGACTTCAGCTCGAAGCGATCGCCATTGCGCACCGCGTGCATGAACTCATCGGTGAGCAGCACGCCGTGGTGCAGGTTCAGCGCCTTGCGGTTGAAATCGCCAGAAGGCTTACGGATTTCGAGGAATTCCTCGATCTCGGGGTGCGAGACGTCGAGATAGCACGCGGCCGAACCGCGCCGCAGCGAGCCCTGGCTGATCGCCAGCGTGAGGCTGTCCATCACGCGCACGAACGGGATGATGCCGCTGGTCTTGCCGTTGAGGCCAACGGGTTCACCAATGCCGCGCACATTGCCCCAATAGGTGCCAATGCCGCCGCCCTTGGAAGCGAGCCAGACATTCTCGTTCCAGGTGCCAACGATCCCGCCAAGGCTGTCCTCGACGCTGTTGAGGTAGCAGCTGATCGGCAAGCCGCGCGCCGTGCCGCCGTTCGAGAGCACCGGCGTTGCGGGCATGAACCAGAGGTTCGAGATGTAGTCATACAGGCGCTGCGCGTGATCCTGATCATCAGCATAGGCATCCGCGACGCGGGCGAACAGATCCTGATAGCGCTCTCCGGGAAGGAGATAGCGATCGGTCAGCGTTTCCTTGCCGAACTCGGTGAGGTTGGCATCGCGCGACGTGTCGATCTGGATGTCAAAGCGGCGATCGTTGACCTTCTTGCTATCCGGAGTGGCGGCTTCCTTGGCGGCGGCGGCCATAGCGGTGCCCAGCGCTTCCGCGCCCTTGGCCGCGATAAGCGCGTCGCTGCCGGCGTCGGTTTTCTGCATGCTCATGGCCTTGTTTTCTTTCTTGTCCGTCGTTTGCCCGACCGATCCGTTCGTATCCACATCGCTGATGTCTGTGCCGGTGTCTGTTTCCCCGCGCACGCCTTCACTCGCCTTAAAGTCCATTGATTAGCACCCATTCATCGCACGAATCAGAACGCGGCGTCGAGGCCAATGTTCCAATTCTGTTCTCAACACGCTCTCGACAGCCTTGCCCCCGTATTTGTCCACATCGAGGCGCTTTCCCCCCGATATCGACAGGCCTGTCCGCCGATGTTTCAACAGCCGGCGCGCAAATCCCTTCCGATTTCAGCGACTCCTGACCTATCCGCGCCCGCCTGCTTGCGAAGGGGGGCACGGGAGAAATCACCAAAGATTGTGGGGTCCCCGCGAACCGAACCACTAGATCATGAATCGGACACGGATTCCCGTCAACGGGGAATTAACTATGATTGGTCCGATTGACGTCTCATGCTGCAGTGCAGCAGAGGCGCGACGCGTGGTAAAAGCTTGAGTCGCGAGTCACGCAAGAGTCAAAATGAAACTGTGAAGAAAAATTTGGTGATTGAATCATGTGAATCAATCCTTGAATCTTTCACTCGTGTGACAGCAATTATGTTGCGCGTGTGGAATAAGGCGGCGCGCCTTGGTCGCGAAGACAAGCGCGGCAGCCATCGCAAACACCTGCCATTTCACGGTCCGCGGAACGCATGGTCAGTCCAGGCTTTCTATATTCGGCCCGCAAGCCGATACAGCGCGCCGGATTTGAAGACACAGTTGGGAGCGCAACGCATGGCTTTTTCGAGACTTGAGCTTGCACCAAAACCCCGCGGCCTTGCCTTGGCGTCGCTGGCTCTCGCCTTCTCGGCCACCGCGCCGCTCAACGCCGAGACGACGGTCCTTTCGCCTTCGAGCCAGTGGAACGTGAATTTCGGCGAGACCAATTGCCGCCTCTCGCGATTCTTCGGTGACGGCGAGGATCGGCATATTCTCTTCTTTGAGCAATACCGGCCCAGCGCGCAGCTCGGGATGACCGTTGCGGGCGCGTCGATGAAGCGTTTCCGCAGCCGCTCCCGCACTCACTTGCAGGTCAACGAAGCGCAAGAGCCGCTAAGGACCGAACCGTATAAGGGCGACGTAACGGAAATCGGCCCAGCCCTTGTCTTTTCGAGCCTATCCTTGGACGCGAACGCGCCGGAAGACGACGAGGAAGCGGACCAACTGCCCCAGCTCGACACCCAGTTTGCAGACGCGGTACAATTTGTGTCGCTCAAGCAAGGCAGCCGCACGGTTCGGCTCGACACCGGGCCGCTGGGCGAAGCCTTCCTCGTGCTCAACACCTGCACCCAAGACATGGTAACAAGCTGGGGGCTGGACATCGAAAAGCACCTAACCGCGACCCGGCTTCCCAAGTGGAGCAACGAGGTGTCGGTAGTACGGCGCATTGTCGCGCGGTATCCGAACAAGGCGCTGCGGCGCGGCGAGCAGGCTATCTTGCAAATGCGCGTGATCGTTGATGAGAGCGGCAAGGTTACGAGCTGCACTATCGACGAGGCGACAACGGCGGGCGCTGTCGAATCCCCGGCCTGCAAAGAAATGGCGAACGCCAAGTTTGACCCGGCGCTCGACGCAGAGGGCCAGCCCTTTACGTCCTATTACTCGACCTCGATCATCTACCGCATTGGCTAGGGCGTAGGTTGGCGCGGCGCGGGCGTTGGCTCGTGCCTACTCCGCCGCTTCGCGAACCTTGGGCGATGCTGAGGCAGCATGGCCGGCAATCTCGTCAGCAAGCGGGTCGATCAGTTCGAACGGGAGGTCGTGGCCCCAGCCTGGAATGGTGACAATCCGCGCGCCGGGAATGGCCTTGGCTGTGGCCTTGCCGCCCGCCAGCTTCACCAGCGGATCGCCCTCGCCATGCAGGACCAGCGTCGGCGTGGTCACGTTGGCAAGGCGCCCCGTCCGGTCACCATCATCGATGATCGCAGCGAGCTGGCGCGGCAGGCCGAGCGGGTCGACACTGCGCTCAATTGCAAGCCGGGTGCGCGCCTCAGCGCTTGCGACATCGACCGGATAGCCCGGCCCAGCGAGCGCGTGACGGATCCGCATGCCCATTTCGACCAGCGCCTCCTCGTCTGAAGAGGCCGGACGCGCGGTCAGCACCGAAATCGCCTCCTTGTCCGCCTGCGGCAGTTTGGGATCACCCGTGGTCGACATGACCGAGGTGAGCGAGTGGAGCTTTTCGGAGTGGTTGATCGCCAGCAGCTGGCCGATCATCCCGCCCATAGACGCGCCCACAGCGTGCGCCCGGTCAATCTCCAGCGCATCGAGCAGGCCGGCGGCGTCCGCTGCCATCTCAGCCAGCCGATAGGGTACCTTCATCGGCCAGCCCAGCCGCGCGCGCAGCACTTGCCACACGATCTTGGGCGGGCGGACATCGCCCCATTTCTGGCTTAGCCCGACATCGCGATTGTCGAACCGCACGACGTGATACCCGCGCGCCACCAGCGCCTCGACGAATTCATCGGGCCAATGGATAAGCTGCATGCCCAGCCCCATGACAAGCAAGATCGTCTCATTCGCGCGGTCCCCCGCCTCTTCGTAGAAGATCTCGGTTCCGGTGATGGGCGTGGTGATGCATGGCAAGACGTGGCTCCTGATGACTTCGCTTCGCGCGCGAGACCCTTACGAACGAGACACTAGGCGGCGCTGACCATGCGTCAAGGTGCTGGGGTGGAGACCTCAGGTGTGCGCCATTCGGGCCCGCTGATGGTGAGGCCTTGAGCGTCCAGTTGATCGAGCACGCCGTCCGCCTCCGCCAGCACGCGCAGAGGGACCACAGCAATGGTAACGCCGGGCTGGGCGCCGGCATCATTGATCATGCCCGTCCACTGATCGCGGATCTGCGTGCCGACTTCGGGGTCGGCCCAGGGCCAGCAGCGGCCCAGCGCCACTTCGAGCGGGTTTTCCATGACGCCGGGCACGTTGAACTTGGTCCACGCACGCCCGCGCGCTTCGATGATATCGACGCCCGCTTCGGTCGCGGTCATCGCCGCTTCGAGGCAGGGGATATGGCTTACAGGCGGCGCGTCAGCGAGATCATCGAGCAGGTCTTCGCCGCGAAAGCGTGTCGGCCGGATAATTGGCAGGTCGGCCTTCTTGGCGGCTTTCTTGACGACATCGGTGGCGTCATCCTTGAGCGTGTCGTCGTCGAAATCGAGCTGGCGCGCGAGCAGGTTGAAGCTGGTGATGAGGAACGATCCGCGGTCGTAATCCTTGTCGTATTCCTCTTCGAGCGCGGCGAGGCGCGCGCGTTGATCGGGGTTGAGATAGTCGCCCGCGACGCTCTTCTTGGGGAGCTTCAAGAACTTGCCCCCGCGAAACATCAGCCGCAGGAAATCTCCGGGCGAGAATTTGGGCCGCGCGCCGATAATCACCCGATCCGCCTCGCTCACCGCTTCCTTGAGGCGATCCGGCTGCCACGGCGTCGCCTTGGGCACGCGCCGGATTTCGCCGACGAGGATGACGGTGGAGGAGCCATCGTCGGTGTCGATGGTCCACATAGGCGCGCCCGAGCGCTGGGCTGTTACGATGATGCGGTTTTGGGGCGAGGGGTTGGTGGCTTCGTGCGAGGATTGGGCGAGCACTGGTGTGATCGCCGACAGCAACGCAGACGCTGTAGCAGTGAATAAGCTGAGCATTAGTCATTACGTAAGCGCCACAGGCTGCACGTAGCGTGAATTCTTATTGCGTTGTATGCGATCAAAATAATGCAGATTTTACGATGGAACTTGCAGGGCTGCAGGAGCAAAGAAGAAAATTATTACAAAAGCGGCGAGAGCCCCCCCACCGCGAATGAAGGTGCCGACTTGCGCACTCAAAAATCCTGGGGTCATAGAGACAAACCCCGCCCCTGCCAGCGCCAACACAATTCGAAACATCGTGTATTGAAATGGTGATGGGTTCGGCTCGAAAATTGCAAAACCCAGGACCATGCCAACAAAGGCTATCCCAGACAAAAAGGCCCATTTCCGTTCGTCGGCTTTACTCATAACCCGTTTCCTAACACTTGCAGCAATCGTACGGGCATTCCGCGTCTTGCGAGCAGCAAATGCCAATTCCTGAAACGCTTCTTTGGTCTTATCAATTGTATTTGGGAGCGTCACAAAAGACGAGTTGCCAAGATCGTCCTCAAACCAAATACATGGCAAGTCATTTATTGTCAGGCCTGGGAAGCGAAAGGGCTCTCGTTCGATTGCCGAAACCACGAATTTTGCGTCACCTTTGGCAATCGCATCCACTTCAATCATATGAATGTATGGCCCCGTTAGCGCATCAACATCTTGCATATGCTCCGATAAGTATTTGCTAACCTCATTATCGCCAGATAAATAGATTGGGATAGCTTGGACGTAATTAGCCTTTTGGCCCACCCTTTTTAACACTCTCGAGAAGACGTAGAGCGAGCTTTTCGAGA
>JBCBYM010000096.1:0-10236 GCA_039815865.1 Pseudomonadota bacterium | reverse complement strand
GATTTCTGGATCTTTACCGCCGGCTCAACCTGGCTCGGCTTTTTCACGATCGCGCCTTACCTGCTGCCCGCTTACGCCTCGCGCCGAGCGGCCCCGGAAAGGCTTGGCGCGGTTACCTCGACTTTGACCGCGGGCGTGATTTTCGGGCTGCTTGTGGCGCGGGTCGGGTCCGGGGTGATTGCGGACATCACGGACTGGCACACGGTCTACTGGCTTGCGAGCGCGGCCATGATCATCATGACTTTTGCACTGCCGGTGATCATGCCCGCGACCAAACCCACCGACCGGACGCCAAGCGGTCCCAAGACCAGTTATGCCGAGCTGCTGAAGTCGGTGTTCCGCCTGTCCCTGACCCATCGCGAGATCGTCATCGCCGGCCTGATCCAAGGTATTGGATTTGGCCAATTCATAGCCTTGTGGCTGGGCCTTGCTCTACACCTTACTTCGCCCGCCCTGGGCTATGGCACGGATGTGGTGGGCTATCTGGCTGGATTTGGTGCGGTGAGCGTGCTTACAACGCCTTTGCTTGGCCGGATGGCCGATCGCATTGGGCCGCGCCGCGCTCGTCTTGGGCTAGCCGGTGTACAGGTGGCGGGCACCATCTTGTTCCTCCCGTTTAGCGACAATCTGTGGCTGTTGATGATCCCGATCTTCATCACCTCAGCCGTGGGACCCGGGATCGATGTAGCGAGCCGAATGACCTTCCTCTCGTCCACGCCTGAACTGCGAACGCGGCTCACCACGGTGTACATTGTGATCATGTTCCTTGGCGGAGGCGTCGGCAGCTATGTCGGGACGGCGGTCTATTCGCGCTTTGGCTGGGACGGCGTGGCGTGGTTTCTGGTCGGGGCTTGCGTGACGCTGACCGCGCTCGCAGCCTTCACTCTGCGCGTATGGGGATCGAAACCATTGGGAGAGACCTGACACGGCCGGATCTTACCGAGCCGACGGAGGATTGGTGTCCCCGACAGGATTTGAACCTGTGGCCTTCGGATTAGGAATCCGACGCTCTATCCACCTGAGCTACGGGGACGCCGAGAGCCGCCATAGCACTGGCATCGCTGTGATCAATTGAGCTTTTCTGGAGGCGCTACGGGAAACGGAAGCGGAGCCACCGGCACGCCCTCATCGGCCAGTTCCTTGGCTTCCTTGAGCGTTGCCTGCCCGTGGATCGGTGCTTCGTCGCGCTCTCCATAGTGCATTTCGCGCGACTGCTTGGCGAAATCACCGCCCACAAAGGTCGAATTCTTGAGCGCGGCCGCCTGCGCCTCGGCGAGCTTGGCCATCGCCTGTTGCACTTCGGCGGGCATTTCGTGATTCGCGACCGGAGCCTTGCTGTCATCGCGCGTTTTGGCGACCGGCAGCCTTTCGGCCTTGGTGTTGCTCTTGGCCTTAACCGCCGGTGCCATGGGAGCCTTCATCACGGCGCTGGTTCCGCATTCGGGGCACGCGACCAGGCCACGCGACAGCTGGCTCTCAAAGTCGTCGGATGAACCAAACCACCCTTCAAAGCGGTGGCCGTGTTCGCAGGTTAGGTCAAAAACGATCATCGCTAGTCGTACTTGGGAATTTCACGCTTGTTAGCAAGGCTTGGGATTTGCGCTCGCACCTCGGCTACTCGTTTTAGTTCTATATCGCAGAAACCGAGCCCCGGTTCCTCACCGCCCATATCGAGCAGCACTTCGCCCCACGGATCAACGACGAGGCTGTGGCCATAGGTCTCGCGCCCGTCCTCGTGCTTGCCCACTTGCGCAGCGGCGATCACGAAGGCCGAGGCCTCGATGGCGCGGGCGCGCAGCAGGACGTGCCAATGCGCTTCGCCCGTGGGCTTGGTGAAGGCGGCGGGGACTGCGATCGCGTCGCAGCGGTGGCGGCCCAACTGTTCAAACAACGCTGGAAAGCGCAGATCATAGCACACAGTTAGCCCGAGTGTTCCAAGCGGTGTTCCCGCTTCGGCTCGCACAAAGCTTCCGGCCTGATATGCGGAGCTCTCACGCCAGGTTTCTCCAGTGGATAGCTCCACATCGAACATATGGATCTTGTCATAATGAAATGGCTGATCGCCGCTCGCAAAGAAATAGCTTGAGCGGTTGCGCCATTTACCTTCGGTCTGCCCCTGCCTGGCCGGTATCGGCATGGAGCCCAATGCGAGGTCGATCCGTGCGGCCTCGGCAAGCCTGCCTAGGCGCCGTGCCATTTCATACGGCTCTTGACCGTTGATCCATGGGGCAGCGCGTTTGCGGTTACGGTCCAGCAGGATCGACATTTCAGGGGTGAAAAGCACAGCGGCACCCTCGCCCGCCGCCTCGTATGCCGCGACCTCGATCGCCGCGAAATTCGCCCCCGGATCGATCCCCGAAGTCATCTGAAGGACGGCGATCTTGGGCATTTGCGCGCCTTAGCCCGCCAGCAGAGCGTCGAGCTTGCCCGCTTGCTCGAGCGCTGCAAGGTCGTCCGAACCACCAATATAGGTTTCGCCGATAAAAATCTGCGGCACCGTCATAGCACTGGGCGCTCGGGCCAGCATTTCATCGCGCTTTTCGCCGCCCATGGTGATGTCGAACTCGTTGAACTCGACGCCCTTGGACGTCAGCAAATGCTTGGCGCGCACACAAAATCCGCAGGCGAACTTGGTGTAGATGTCGACTTGGGGCTGGCTCATGAGGTTTGGTTTCCTGATGTCTTGAAAGGCAAGGATACTCGCCCCAGATAGTGGCTGTCGCCGCGTTTCGCCAGTGATTGGGAAGCGCATCGTGCGACGCTAATGTCTGGCGCTGCATGAGGCAGGCCGGATGAACGAAACCAAATTGCTCAAAATGAGGATTTGCCATTATGTCACGTCTTGATTTCACCCCCTATCGCCGTTCGACCGTGGGCTTTGACCGCCTTTTCGACTTGCTCGAAAGCCAGGCTCGCTCGCAATCCGGCGACAATTACCCCCCTTTCAACATCGCGCGCCAGGGCGAAGACAATTACCGGATCACGCTGGCCGTGGCCGGCTTTCGCCCGCAGGATATCGACATCACCGCGCAACAGAACCTGCTGACCGTGCAGGGCAAGAAGCGCGAAGAGTTCGATGACGGCTCACAGATGCTTCATCTCGGCATCGCCAATCGCGGGTTTGAGCGGCGCTTTGAGCTTGCCGACTTTGTCCGGGTTGAGCGCGCGGACCTTGCCGATGGACTTTTGATCATCGATCTGGTGCGCGAAGTTCCTGAAGCGATGAAGCCCAAGAAGATCGCCGTTGGCGGGTCCACCCTCAAAGCGGTAGAGACCGATAAGGACGCCGATCAGGGCGAAGCGAACGCCGCCTAAAGCGGGGATCCAGCCTCTCTTATTGAGACACAAACGGGAGCGGTCCTGCAGTGCGCGGGGCCGCTCTTTTTCGCTCACCTGCTTTGGATGGGTTAGAGGCGGATCGCATGGATCCGCCTCCGCGACTTAGCGCCGCCTCGTTCTGAGCTGAGCGTCCGGGTCGCAAAAGACGCTCCGCTCCGACACGAGTCTGTTACAGCGCGCGGACTAAACGATTGCTGTCCCCCCACGCCGTGTTCCCCCTGAGGTTTGAAAAACCCCATGACCCTGCTGTTGCCAGCCAGGTTTACTGGAACCGTGTGCGCATAAATACGCGCTGCGCAAGCGGAAAATTGGTCACTTGTAAGAACACGACAGGTCTCTGAAATAACTCAGAAAAGCCAAAATTGACAATTGTCATCGGGAACCCGTTTCCAAATCAAGGGCTTGGAACCGATCGATACAGAGTCACATGGCCCCTTCGTCTAATGCAAAAAATTAGACGAGGCGCGATTGCTCCAACGCCGCAGCGATGAAACCGGCGAAAAGCGGATGCGGATCAAACGGCTTGGATTTGAGCTCCGGGTGAAACTGGACGCCCACGAACCATGGGTGATCCGGCCGCTCCACGATTTCAGGCAACAGCCCATCAGGCGACATACCGGCAAAGACGAGGCCCTGCTTTTCCAATGGCTCGATATAGGCGCTGTTGACCTCATACCGGTGGCGGTGCCGTTCCGATATCGTCTCGGCCCCGCCGTAGATAGAGGAGGTGTGGCTGTTGCCAGCCAGCTTCGCCTCATAAGCGCCAAGGCGCATGGTTCCGCCAAGGTCGCCGCCCGCTTCGCGACTTTGCAGGCCCTCTTCGCTCATCCATTCGGTGATGATGCCGACAACTGGCTCTCTCGTCTCGCCAAACTCGGTCGAGGAGGCCTCAGCAAAACCAGCGGCGCGCGCGCTTTCGATGCAGGCCATCTGCATCCCAAGACAAATGCCAAAGAACGGCACCTTGCGCATCCGCGCAAAACGCACGCTGGCGATCTTGCCCTCGCTGCCGCGTTCGCCAAAGCCGCCGGGCACAAGCACGCCGTGCATGGGTTCAAGCGCGGAGGCGATTTCGCTGTCTTCGCCCTCGAAAATCTCCGCGTCGATCCACTTGATGTTGACCCTGACCCGGTTTGCCAGCCCTCCATGGATCAGCGCTTCGTTGAGGCTCTTATACGCATCAGGCAGGCCGACATATTTGCCCACCACTCCGATTGTAACCTCGCCCTCGGGGTTGAAGTAGCGATCGGTCACGTCATTCCACGCCGCGAGATCCGGCTCGGGCGCGTCGGTGATGCCAAAGCCGCGCAGCACCTCGGCATCGAGGCCTTCGCGGTGATATTGCAGCGGCACCGAGTAGATCGAGGGCGCATCAAGCGCGGGGATCACCGCTTCTTTGCGCACGTTGCAGAAATTTGCGATCTTGGTGCGCTCGGTTTCCGGGATCGGGTGTTCCGCGCGGCACAAGAGCACGTCGGGCTTGATGCCAAGGCTCGCCAGTTCGCGCACCGAGTGCTGGGTGGGCTTGGTCTTTAGCTCTCCGGCCGCTGCTATATAGGGGACGAGCGTTACGTGAACGCTCAGGGTCTGGAACGGCTCAAGTTCGTTTCGGATCTGGCGGATCGCTTCCATAAAGGGCAGCGATTCGATGTCGCCCACCGTCCCGCCGATCTCGCACAGGATGAAGTCGTGATCATCCTGGTCGGCAAGCGCGAATTCCTTGATCGCGTCGGTCACATGCGGGATCACTTGGACAGTGGCGCCCAGATAGTCGCCGCGGCGTTCACGCTTGATGATGTCGCGATAGACGCGCCCTGAGGTGATGTTGTCGCTCTGGTGGGCCGACACGCCGGTGAAGCGCTCGTAATGGCCCAGATCAAGATCGGTCTCTGCCCCGTCATCCGTGACGTAAACCTCGCCGTGCTGATAAGGGCTCATCGTGCCCGGATCGACGTTCAGATAGGGGTCAAACTTGCGGATGCGCACCTTGTAGCCGCGCGCCTGCAAGAGCGCAGCGAGGCTTGCCGCCATGAGACCTTTGCCGAGCGAGGAAACCACGCCGCCGGTGATGAAAATATACCGCGCCATGGGGGTTGGGCCTTAAGCGTTGGTTCGGATTCGGGGCAAGCAAATTGGCGTTATAGACCCGCAGCCATCCACAAGCGCGAGCCGATGGCGCGCTGAGCGCCGTCAATCCAGTCTCGATGGAACGCCTATTCGGCGAGCGGATCATCGCTTGCGGGGGCCTCGGAACCGTCAGGCTGCGCAAGCGGATCGGCCGGCGCGATCGGATCGGCCAGCAGTTCATCCGCCGCAGATGGCGCGTCGACATCGCGATCCAAGGTTGACGTCACGCCATCATTGGTGCCCGTTTCAACGGCCACAGCCGCCAGAGCGATCGAGAGCGAGACGAACGCAATCGCGAGCCACTTCGTCGCACGGCTCAGAAAGTCCGCCGCGCCGCGCGCGCCAAGCGCGCCTGTCGGGCTGCCGCCAATGCCAAGGCCGCCGCCTTCCGAACGCTGCATAAGCACGACGCCGACCAGGCCAGCGGCCACCAGCGCCTGGAGAACGGTAAGAAAGATGAACAGGCCCATGAAAATACGTCTCTGATGAAAGTGATTGAGCGGCGCATCTAGGGGCGCGCGCGTCCAAGTGCAAGGTAAGCCCGGGCGCGGATGCGCCAGCGCGGTGCCTCGGCCTGATCAGCCCTCCGCGGAATCCGCCGCCAGCGCAATGCTCATGAAGCTGTCCGCGGTCAGGCTCGCCCCGCCCACCAGCGCTCCGCCCACTTCGGGCACAGCCAGGATTTCCGCGGCGTTCTCAGGCTTGACCGATCCGCCATACAGAATGCGAACCATCACGGCTTGCTCTTCACCGAAGAGATCGAGGAGAAGCGCACGGATCGCCGCGTGCATTTCCGCGATGTCTTCCAGTGTCGGCGTCTTGCCGGTGCCGATTGCCCAGATGGGTTCATAGGCGATGGTCAGCTTTTCGCCGGGTTCCTCAATCTCGGGGAGCGAGGCCTTGATCTGCTTTTTCACATGCTGGATGGCGCGGCCCGCATCACGCGTCTTTTCGCTTTCCCCGCAGCACAGGAGCACGCGCAGACCCGCTGCCAGAGCGGCTTCGACCTTGGATTTGACGATGGCGTCGGTCTCGCCATGGTCGGCGCGGCGCTCGCTGTGGCCAAGGATCACGAACTTTGCGCCCGCATCGGCCACCATAGTCGCCGAGATATCACCAGTGTGCGCCCCGCCATCGGCAAAGTGGCAGTTCTGAGCGCCCACGCCGATCTGACCCGCCTCGCGGTGGATGGGATGGATGAGCGTGTACGGCGGAGCAATCGCCACTTCCACTTTCATATGCCGCTGGGCCGCACGGTCCATCGCGCGCGCTTCGGAAAGCATGGCTCTGGTGCCGTGCATCTTCCAGTTTCCAACGATGTAAGGCCGTTCAGCCATCGAACTTGTCCTGCGTGTGACGAAAGAGGATACGAATCTGAAACCTTGCCATAAGGTCTGGAGGGGTGCGTCCGCTAGACGACCATTCGCTCGCAGTCAAAACCTGTGTAGACCTGTTGCGGCGAGGTCTAAGGGCGGATAGAGCGCTCCACAACCCCAAAGCCGCGCTCAACCGCGCGCCTTTGCCCGATCTGATTTGTTCAATTTTTCTTCGAGAATAGCCGCTGAAATGATTACATCTTTTCGCAAGTTCTTTCAGTCCAAATTCGGAATGGCCGTGTTTCTGGGCTTTCTGGCGCTTGTTGCGCTCGCCTTTGCGGGAGCGGACATAACGGGAAACACCTTTGGCGGGGTTATCCAGGGTGAACGGGTCGCGCTTGTCGGCGATGACGAAGTGACCGCGAACGAGCTGACTGATACGGCCCAATCCACCTTGCGCACCGTCCAGCGGCAAAACCCGGGTGTCACCATGCCGGTCTTTATCGAGCAAGGCGGGCTTGATGAAGTGCTTTCGCAGATGATCGATCGCTACGCTGTGGGCGCCTACGCCGAAAGGCTGGGCCTTCGCGCGGGCGAAAACCTTGTAAACAGCGAGATCATTCAAATCCCGGCCTTTCGCGGGGTGAGCGGTGAGTTTGATCAGGCAACATTTGAAGCCGCGCTTGCCAATCAGCGCATTCCGGAAAACGTGCTGCGCCGCGATCTGGCCGATGGGCTGCTTGCTCAACAAATCCTGCTGCCCGCCATTGCCACGCCGCAAATGCCGGAAAAAGTCGCGCGCCAATACGCCTCGCTGTTTCTTGAGCGGCGCAGCGGCGCCATCGCTCTGGTCCCCAGCGTGTTGTTCCGCTCCGATGAAGAGCCCGATGATGCGGCGGTGGAGGCCTATTACACCGAGAACCGCGACACCTATGTCCTGCCCGAGCGCCGCACTTTGCGCTTTACGGTTTTCAACGCGGACAATCTCGACACGGTTGTGACGCCGAGCGCTGAGGAAATCGCAGCGCGCTATGAAGAGAACGCGGCGCAATACGCGGCCCGCGAAGCGCGCGACGTGACCTTGTTCACGGTTCCCACGCAAGACGGAGCGCAGGCGCTGGTCGATCAGATTCGCGCGGGCAAGAGCCTTGAAGCCGCCGCGCGTGATGCCGGGTTCAACACCACGCAAGTGGTGGATCGTGATGCTGAACAATTCGCCGCCAGCGCCAGCTTCGCAGCCGCGCAGGCGGTGTTTGCGGGCGAAGAAGGCGCCGTCGTCGATCCAGCGCAGGGCACGCTTGGCTGGTATGTCGCGCGCGTCGACAAGGTCACGCGCACGCCCGAACGCACGCTGGGCGAAGCGACGGGCGAAATTACCGAAGCGCTCACGGCTGAAAAGCGCGTTGCGGCGCTCTCCGATCTGTCCGCTCGGATTGAGGAACAGGTCGATCTGGGCACGTCTCTCACCGAAATCGCCGATACCTTCGAGCTCGATCTTGAGGAAAGCCCGGCGCTTTTGTCGGATGGCCGGGTGTTTGGCGCTCCGCAGTCGCAATCAAGCCCGGCGCTGCGCCCAATCCTCGACACCGCGTTCGCCCTTGATGAGAGCGAACCGCAATTGGATGCGCTGGTGCCTGGATCGCAGTTTCTGCTCTACGAGGTCGTCTCGATCACCGAATCCGCCGCGCCCGCGCTCGCCCTTATCAAGGAGCGAGTGGCCGCTGACCTGAAGCTGTCCACCGCCAGCACCAAGGCCAGGGAGACCGCGCAGCGTCTGCTCGACAAGACGCGCGGCGGGGAAAGCCTCGCCGACGCGGTGGCCGCGGAAGAGAGCGACATTCCTCCCCCGGATCCGGTCTCGCTTGCGCGCGCCGAACTTCAGCAGATCGCCGCGCGCGGCAATGTGCCCCCGGCGCTGGTCCTGCTGTTCAGCATGAGCGCGGGCACAGTCAAACTGCTGGAGGCTCCCGGCAATCAGGGCTGGATCCTCATCGCGCTGAACGAAGTGACGCCCGGTGAGCTGGAGGAAGGCAACCCGCTGGTCGAAGGCCAGCGCCGCCAACTGGCCGAGGTTGTGGGCGAGGAATATTCCGAGCAGATCCGCAGCGCCATGCGTGAAACCGTGGGCGTGGAAACCAACGAAGACGCGCTTGCCACGGTGCGCGCGCAATTGCTGGGCGAGACGTAAAGCGCGCACCTCTTCTGCGCCTTTCCTCCCGCTTGCCGCCACTCTCGTGCCAACCACACGTCCTCCCAACGCCATGGCCCTTCCTGCCGATGCCCCGCACGGCGCGCACGACGCTGCCCGCGCGCTTGAAGCGGGGGCCCCTGCGCTGGTGTGGCGCACGATCATCGCCGACAGCGACACGCCGGTGGGCGGGGCGCGGCGCTTAATGGAGGCCGGGCGCGGCGATTTTCTGCTGGAATCGGTCGAAGGCGGCGAAGTGCGCGGGCGCTACAGCCTGCTTGGGCTTGATCCCGATCTGGTCTTTCGCGCCAGCGAAGGCAATGCTGCAATCAACGCCAACTGGCGCTCGGATCGTGAGGCTTTTGAACCGTGCGCGGGCGACGCGCTGGCTGAACTGCGCGCGCTTGCCGAGGCGTGCCGGATCGACGTGCCGGACGCGCTGCCGCCGGCTTTGGCCTGTCTTGTCGGCTATTTCGGGTATGAAACGATCGGGCTTGTCGAAACGCTCCCTCGCGCGCAGCCGAGCGAGTTGGCGCTGCCCGACATGCTGTTCGTGCGCCCGACTTTGATCCTGATTTTTGACGGGCTCACAGACGAGATGTTCGCCATTGCCCCGCTGTGGCCTTGCAAGACGAACCGCGCCGATCCCGCCGCCACCATAACCGCCGCCATCACCCATGCGGGCGAGCGGATTGATGAGGCGCTGCGCACGCTTTCCTCAGCCGCGCCGCTTGATCCACGCAGCCCCGACAGCACCGCAGAGCCAGAGCTTGAGCCGGTCATGGCGCCCGAGGATTACAAGGCGATGGCCCTGCGCGCGAAGGATTACATCGTGGCGGGCGATATCTTTCAGGTCGTGCTGGCTCAGCGCTTTACCTGCCCGTTCGATCTGCCGCCGCTCGAACTTTATCGCGCGCTGCGCCGAGTGAACCCTTCGCCGTTTCTCTATTTCCTCGACCTGCCCGGCTTTGCGATTGTCGGATCGAGCCCTGAGATTCTCGTGCGTGTGCGGGCCGATGCGCAAGGCAAGCGCGAGGTGACAATCCGCCCAATCGCCGGCACCCGGCCCCGCGGCCCAACGCGCGAGGACGACATCGCCAACGAAGCCAGCCTCCTCGCCGATCCCAAGGAATTGGCCGAGCATCTCATGCTGCTGGATCTGGGGCGCAACGATGTAGGCCGGGTCGCTGCGCGCGGCAGCGTCAAGGTGACTGACAGCTTCGGGATCGAGCGCTACAGTCACGTTATGCATATCGTGAGCAATGT
>JBCBYM010000095.1:0-10455 GCA_039815865.1 Pseudomonadota bacterium | reverse complement strand
GTCATCATCAGGAACGGCACCAGAATCTTGAAAAAACCCGAGAACAGAACGCCTTTCTGCCCCTCCGCCAAGCTGCTGGCCCCAAGGGTTCGCTGGATCACATATTGGTTCGTGCACCAGTAGAACAGGTTGGCGAAGATCATACCGGTAAATAGCGTGCCGAACGGTGTCGGATCGTCGGCACCGCCAATGGCGTTTAGCTTTTCGGGGTGCTGCGTGGTGAGGGTTGTAAGCCCCGCGCCAAAGTCACCTGCGCCAAGCGCAATCAGGCCGAACACAGGGACAGCTACGCCTATTACAAGAAGCCCTATCCCGTTCAGCGTATCCGAAATGGCCACAGCGCGCAGCCCGCCAAAGATTGCGTAAACAGAGCCGACGACCCCGATCACAATCACCATCATCACCAGCGCCTCGAAGTCTTGCAGGCCTGTGAGCGCTGGCACATCAAAGAAGGCGATCACCGCAAGGCTGCCCGAATAAAGCACGCTCGGAATGGTCACGAGGCCATAGCCCAGCATGAAGAGGACAACCGACATGCGCCGTACGGTGGGATCAAAGCGATCGTTCAGAAATTGCGGCAGGGTCGTGAAGGCCCCGGCAAGGTATCGGGGCAGGAACACAAGCGCCATCGCGACCGTGGCGATCGCTGCGGTCACCTCCCAACCCATGCTCGACATGTTGTAGCCATAGGCGGATCCGTTCAGCCCGATGAGCTGTTCGGCGGACAGGTTGGTCAGCAGCAGGGAGCCGGCGATAAAGGTCGCCCCCAAACCCCGGCCGGCCAGAAAATAGCCGTCCTTTGTGTCCGCGGTTCCACGCGTCTTGATCCAGCTCACCCAAGCAACAAGCGCCATGAAGAAGACGCAGCTGACCGCCGTAAAAACCCAGCTATCCGAACTCAAAGCGCGCCCCTTCTTGTGTGCGTCTCAAGCGCTAGCGGGCGCGCGCGTTTCGGACAATTGCGCGGCCAAAAGTTGTGCATAGTGATCGCGCAAGGTCTGTGTGCCAAATTCGGGAGTGGCGTCTGCGTCGTATTCGCCGGTGCCCTCGTCCAGCAGGAGCATGCTTTCGGTCGCGTAGTATTTCGCGATGCGGGCGTACTCGGCCTTTTCGGCGCACCACTCGGACACTCTGGCTCCGAGGCCCAAAACAAAGGCCGCAGCGTCGAACAGCCAGACAGGCGCCGATTTGAAACGCGGCTCCTTACCGGCAAGTTCAAACAACAGCTCGCCCTGCTGCTTAAGCGTGATGGCCGGCCCGGGCCCTCCAATTGGAAGTACGCGGTCAATGGCTTCGGGATCGGTCATCGCGTCCACGATAAAGCGCGCAAGGTCAGCATCGGAGATAGGCTTGCACCGTGTCAATTCGCCGTCGCCAAAGACGAGAAACGGTTTGCCGTGCGTCACCCGCTTCACCTGCCCGGACAACGATTTGAAGAAAGCCGTTGGCCGAACGATCGTGTAGGCGAACGCAACCTGATTTTGCAAAGCCCGCTCAAAACCCAGCTTCTCTTTCTGGAACGCCAGCTTGGGCTTCTGGACGCAGATTGCAGAGAGCAGAACGAAGCGGGAAACCGCCTGGGATTCGCTGGCGATAAGCAGGTGCATGTTGGCGTCGTAATCAACGGTCCTCGCGTCTTTCGGCGATCCCGAGCGCGACGCAAGACACGAGATAACAATGTCAGGCGTGATCTCAGCGAGAGCGAGGCTGACATCCATCTGCTGGCTCACATCCACCACGCGGGCATCGGCGCCAGCAAGTTCCGGGAGGCTGCCCACCTCCTCGCTGCGCACCAAGGCCGTAACCGCGTTTCCGCGGGCAACGCATTCACGCACGACCGCTCGGCCAATCGTTCCGCTGGCGCCGGCAACAACAACCTTGGGTTTCAACGCCATAATGCGCTCTCGACAGTCCTCAACCAGCCAAAGACCCTAGGCCTTGCGAGGCCCTTGGCAAGCGCGCGCGTTTGTTCCAAGGACCAATTCAACTGGCAGACAGACGTAAATTCTTGTAAGAATTGCAACAAAACAAGGGTGCACGCCTTCCGCAGTGCGCGCTCTTGGGGCAAGACTAAAGCCGCTATCAGCCAAGCGGCTCAACCGCGCCATGGGGGGGCGCCTTGTTGAGTTTGCACTGTGAGACGACCTCCGGGAACGCACGCTTATGAGAATTGCTATCGCGGATGATGATCCCGAACTGCTGGAACAGCTCCACACAGCGCTTAAACAGACTGAGCATCAGTGCGAACTGTTTCGCACGGGTGATCACCTAGTGACCTCGCTCAAGCGGGAAACCTATGATGTGGTGCTTGTCGATTGGAACATGCCGGGCGAGACCGGCCTCAGCGTCGTTGAGTGGGCCAATGAAGCGCTGGAAAAGCCGCCGGCATTCATCTTGATCACCAGCCGCTCGGAAAAGTCCGACGTGGTGCGCGGGCTCGAAGCGGGAGCCGTGGATTATGTGGTAAAGCCGGAGAGCCAGGAGGTCATTCTTGCCCGTATCGAGGCCGCAAACCGCCGACTAAGACCGCCGGAGCCTGACCGCTTTGCCAGTTTTGACGACTACACGATCGACCGATTGCTCAAGTCGATTACGTGGAAGGGAGAGCCGGTCAAGATGACCAACAAGGAAGTTGAACTGGCGACCTTGTTCTTTGACAATCTCAACCGCCCCTTGTCGCGAGCCTACATTTTCGGACAGGTCTGGGGCGGCGTCTCGGATGTCGAGAGCCGAACTCTCGATCTGCATGTCAGCCGCGTGCGATCAAAGCTGCAATTGCGTCCACAGCATGGATTTGCCATCCAAACCGTATTTGGTTTTGGGTATCGCATGGATCGATGCAGCGAGGATATCGGGAAATCGTGATCAGGTCGCGCTGGCAACAGACCCGCATCGCCGCCGCCGCGATTGCGAGCGCACTGGGCCTTGCGGCGTGCTCTGTGTCTTCCCCCTTGGCGATCACTTCTGTCGGCGATGGTCTTGAGCGCGGGGCCAGTCTGGCGCTTGTGGATCCCGAAGACAAAGGGCAGCTCGATGCCCGTTTCAGAGCGGCCGTCAAAGACGCACTTTCCAGCCAGTCTGTGCAAATAGCCGATCAGTCCACTCTGATTGCGGAAGTCAGCGCTTCCCAAAGCGATGCCTCGAACGGCGTTCTTAGCGGCGACGGGGCGCAGGCAACCGACGAAGACAGTCAGGATTGGATCGCGCGCCCGCGCCGAGACAAGCCACTGGATCGTTGCAAGGCCAAGCGTCTGAGAGCGACAGTGACCATCTATAGCAGCGCGGCCGATGGTCTAGCCTATCGAGGCTCTGGGGAGGCCATTGATTGCTCATTTGACGATGAGGATCTGAGGCGGTTTGCGCAGGCGCTCGTGAACGACGCGCTCGACCCAGCCAACCGCTAAGCGCCGCTTTGCGTGTGTCACTGCAAAGGCAGCGTGATGGTGAATACCGTGCCCTCACCGCGTGTTGAGCGCAGCGTGATTTCACCGGAGTGAGCGTCCACCACTTTCTTGACCAGCGCCAGGCCAAGACCGGAACTGGGCCCTGCGTGGGTTTGATGCGCACCAAACCGCGCAAAGGGCTCGGCAAGGCGCTCATCAGAAAGGCCCGGCCCTTCATCGCTGACTTCAAGAATGAAGTGATCACTCCCACGCGCGTCGAGCGAGACAGAAACCCGCGCAGCCTCGGGTGAGAACTTGATCGCATTGCTGATCAGATTGTCGAGCAGGCGCGCAATGAGCGAGGCATCAACCGTGGCAAAAAACGGACCGTCGGGAAGCGTCTGCGCAATCGCAATGTTCTTGGCTTTTGCGGGTGAGTAAGCGCGGTCACAGGCCTCTTCGACAATCGCGCCGATATCGGTTTCCATCGCTGTGAGGCTTGTGTGTTCAAGCCGGGCAAGCTGAACGAAGTCATCCGCCAGTTTCAAAGTCCGCTCGGCTTGCGCCCGGATCCGCGTGATGATGTCCGGGCGTTCTTTCAGTTCGCCGGATTGGGAGGTAAGCCCGACGATGGCCACCTGCGGGGTTCGCATGTCGTGGCTTAGAAACTCCAGCATTTGCTGGCGCTCATTATCGAGCCGGCGCAATTCGCTCACGTCACGAAGCGCGATGATTTCGCCTGTGCGCCCATCGCCAGCGTCATTGCTGATCGACGCGCGGGCAACCAAATACGTGCCGCCCGAAGCGGTTACCAACTCCGCGCCGTCTTCCCGCAGGCTAGCGCCGGCCATTGAGAAGAGCGCGTCCAGATCCACAGCGCCCGTGGTCGTTCCGTCCGGGAAAAGCCGGTGAGCTTTTTTGTTAAGCGTGTCGACCCGGCCATCACGATCAAGCACAAGGATAGCGTCAGGAGCCGCCTCGATGACCTGTTGCAAAAAGCTCAGAGACCCGCGCACAGTGCTGATGAGGCCGCGCAATTGCTCGACTTGCGCGGTGACGTAATCGAGGCCTTTGCCCGTTCCCATCCCCTCTTGATGCGCCATCAGACGGGCCGCTTCACGGTCCAAATACCGGCTGACATGGGTCAGTCGGCGCCAGCTCCAGAGCGGATAGGCAAGGATGAGCGCCGCTATCAAAGAGCCCGGCTCAAACCAAAGGCGCAGGCCCGCCAAGAGAGCCATAGAGGCAAACACCACCACCAGCGCCCCGGCGACAGCGCAGATCAAACCGTATCGCGGTGGGAGAAACCAGAACGCGAGAAAGAGCGCCAAAATCATGGAGGCTGTAACGAGGCCCTGGACGAGGAAACTCGCTGGCTGGATGACAGAACCGTGCCTTAAAGCCGACAGAAGGTTGGCCTGTGTGCCGATGCCCGACATGATCGCAACCCACCCAGCGGGGACCGAGTATCGGTCTCCCAGGCCCTGCGCCGTTGCCCCTACCAGAACGACTTTGCCTTCAAAAAAGCCGGGCAGCGTGGAACCGGCTAAGACTTGTGAAGCGGGCTGGTGAGCAAACCGCTCTTCGGGATGAAATGGGATGATCGCCGTATCACCGTGACGCGGCGTCTTGCCTTCACTATCGCCCAGCGCGTTGAGCACCTTCAACGCCAGATGCGAATAGGAGCCGGCGTCGGTTGCCAGGGTGAGGTCAAAACGCCGCAGGACCCCGTCGGAATCCGGTACAGCGACAACATGGCCTACGCCCGCGCTTGCCTCACGCAGGGGCGGCAAGGGAAGCAAGGGATCGACACCCGTCCTGGCGTTTGCGCGGGCCACAAAGGAATGCGGAAGGAAAACAGCGCCATTGGCCGTCATGGCGTCCGACAGCGCTTGATCGTCTTCAGCCGCGCTTGGATCAGGAAAGAGGATATCGAGCACGACCAACCGCGCGCCCTCTTTGGTCAATTGCTCAATCAGACGGGCATGGATCCGGCGCGGCCAGGGCCATGTTCCAAGCTCTTGAAGGCTGCGGTCATCGATCGGGACAACAACGATGTCACGATCAACCGGAGGGCGAGCGAAAACGGCTCCTGCGTCAAGCAATTGGTTATCGACCCGGCTCGTCAGATCGGAGGCCTGCGAAGCGAGCGCGCCGGCTATGACAAGAGCAAGAAGGATAGCCCATTCCAGCTTCAGGCGCAGCGCGCTCATCATCGAAGTCGCCTATCCCTGCCCATCATCATTCAGCAATCGTCAGCTTCTTTGCCGGACCCCATACCTTGAGCAAGCCTTCTTCAGCGTCGGGGACAACGACGGCCACACGCCAGCGATACGCGCCCGGCGCCAGATCCGTTAAGGTCACGGCAGGGGTGGTGAGACCCGTTTCGTTTACGATCATCGCCGATCGGTCTTCGCCTTGCCAAAGCTGAAAGGCAAACCGGGCGTTCGCGTCACCCACCGAAAGCCACTTGAACAGATATCCATCGACGCCGGCGGCCGGGCCGGCCTCGGCCGATACGCCCAGCCGCTTTCGCCGAAAGCCTGTTACGTTGTCAGCAAACCCCTCGATCCCGTTTGGCGATATCGCCCTAGCTCGCACATAGTAGCGGCCATTGGGCAAGCCATCGAAGACCGCGTTACCCTCTGCAACGACCTGGCCAGCAATGATGTCAAGAAAGTCCGCGTCGCGAGAAAGCTGAAATCGGTACGCTGCAGCCTTCGCATCGGTTTCAAGCTGGAACGACAGCGTCTCATCCATCTGGATCACGCCCGCATCAACAAGTTTCGGCGTTGGCAAGAGCGCTTCGGGCTCAGCGAAGCCTCCTTCTTGGGTCGCAACGCCAAACCCTTGGGCGGCTGCAATTTCCTGATCTTCAGAAACCAACGCGACGACACCTTCCGTGACTTCAGTCACGGCGCGGTCCGCGCCGGGCTCAAACACCGCCCGAAACTCAGTTCCGCGAACCGCCGTCACAGCTCGAGGCGTAGTCAGCAAAAGCTCGTCCTCGCCTTCCAGACTGGGCGAGAAGACGGAAGCGCGGCCATCATCAAGGCCAAAATTGACAAAAAGCGTATCGCCCAAAGCGTATCGGCGCGCTTGGATAAGGCGGGCCTTTGTGTTGGAAGGCAGCGAGACCCGGCCACCATACCCGCCCACGACACGGCCGGCGAAGGTCACATAGGCTCCGGCCCGTGTCACGATGCCCTGCCCTTCGCTCAGCCGATCGCCTTGCTTCGCTTGCTGGCCCGCGATTTCCACCGCGCCGCTGAAATACGCCACCTCGAAGATAACGGGGTCCCAGCGCAGCAAGCGCCGCGGCATCCTCAATTGCGTGTCCACCGGGATCTGGCGCGGGTCTTTGATCTGGTTCAGACGTTGTATCTGCGGCCAGTCCGAGGTTTGCCGCATGTAATCACGCGCGATCTGGAGCAGGGTGTCGCCCTCCTGGACGCGGTAGGTCAAAAACGTGGGCTCTTGCGCGCGGACCAAAGCGGGCGAAGACACAAGGCCAAGGCCGACCGCCAAACACACGCAAAGCCAAAGCGTCCGGATCATTTCGGGGGCTCCCTTCCCGTAGACATACCCATTCCTAGCCTCCTCTTGGCACGCTGTTCGTCTTCCTTCCAGCAAGCCGGCGGCAATTTACAGGAGTTTACGTCTCGCCAGGGCTGACGGTGGTCAGGTGCGCAGCGCTTCGGGAAAGGTCACGCAGGCGCGCAAACCGCCTTCATTCCGATTGACCAGAGTGATCTGGGCTCCGTGAGAGTGCGCGATCGCCCGCGCAATTCCAAGGCCCAGTCCTGCGCCGCCCGTTCCTCGATTGCGCGACCCTTCGCCTCTGTAGAAGGGCTCAAAGACATGATCGAGTTCAGCAGGAGGGATACCGGGGCCGTTGTCCTCGATAGTGATAGCAAGGCCCTGCGGCACATGGTCCAGCGTAAGCCAAACCGAGCCGGCGCCATAGCGCCGCGCGTTCTCAAAGAGATTCTCAAACAGGCGGCCGACCGCCAGAGAATTGCCAGCAATAACAAAGGTGTCATCCTCATTATCCTGTGCAATAGCCACGGGAAAAGGCGCCGCTCCGGCCATGTCTGTGACGAATTTTCGAAGCTCGATCAGTTCCGGCTCCACCACAGGCGTTTCCGCCCTGGCATAGGCGAGCATGTCAGAAATAAGCCGCTCCATCTGCGTCATATCGCGATCGATGTTCGGGTCAGCTGGCCCCTCTTGCGCCTCCAAGCGCAGGCGCAGCTTGGTCAGCCCGGTGCGAATATCATGCGCGATCGCTACCATAATCTGTTCTCGTTCGCGGATCAGCCCGGACAGGCGCTGGCGCATGCGGTTCAGCGCGGCTGACAAGCGACGCAGTTCCCGCGGGCCCGTTTCAGGAACCGGCAGCGCCGTTTGCGCAAGGCCCACACGCTCAGCAACGCTCTCCAGCTCACGGATCGGGCGCATGATGACCCAGTATATCGCCAGACCAAGAACGAGAGTGAAGACGACAACAAGGACGCTGAAAACCGTCAAAAAACCCGCACTCTGGGCCATGAAGTTTGCCGGCCACAGCCAGATGTTCACAACCCTTCCATCATTAAGAGCGATGGCAAGGTGGATCGCGCTTGCCCCTGAATTTCTGGGTAAAAGACCTTCGTTGGTCGCTTGCGTCAGTTCAAAAATTCCGAGCACCGCAAAGCGGATTTCGCGTTCTCGAATTCGCTGAACCACGGGCTCTGTTCCCGAGGTCAAAAGGTCTTTTTTGGCCAGATCGGCTTCTACGTTGTCCAGAAAGCCTTGTGTAATTCGCACAAAGCGCGCGCGCCCCTGGTAATTTGACAGTATGGCCTGCTCCGCTTCGTCAGGGGTTGTTTCCAGCAACCATACCAGCTCCGCCACTTTGCGCGAATTGAGAACCAGCGCCCGGTCAAAAATGGTGTCGGCCAGTGGCGACTGGACGAGGGTGATTAACACGATCAGCGACACAACCAGCGTTCCAAACGTCAGCGCCAAAACACGCGCGAGGATGGAATTGTAGATAGAATTGAAGCGGCTCATCGGGCCGGCTCACGCTCCACCACGGCTGAGAACGCGTAGCCCAGATTGCGCACGGTCTTGATGTATATCGGATGGCGCGGATCCGCCTCGAGCTTGCGCCGGATCCGACTGATCTGGGAATCGATGCTGCGATCAAACGGGTTCGCGTTGACCCCGCGCGACAGGTCCAGAAGCGCATCGCGCGAAAGCACTCGGGGCGAGCGCTCGACCAGGATGAGCAGCAAGGCAAACTCGCCGGATGTCAAAATGATTTCCGTGCCATCATCTTTCTTGAGCGACATCTGCTCTGGGATCAGTCGATAGGGCCCAAAGCGCAAGATCGGCTTGGCTTGAGAAGGCTGGTCTTGTGGCGCCGCCCGACGGCGCCGCATGACCGCTTTAATGCGCGCCACCAGTTCGCGCGGGTTGAAGGGCTTGCCAAGATAATCGTCTGCGCCAAGTTCCAGACCGACGATACGGTCAACATCTTCCGAGAGCGCAGTGAGCATTATGACGGGAAGGTTCGAGTTGCTGCGAAGCCGGCGGCAAAAGGAGAGCCCGTCCTCACCCGGCATCATGAGGTCGAGCACGATAAGATCGACACCGCCCTTAGCAACAATTGCCTCGGCTTCCGGTACCGATTGCGCGGTGATCGGTTGCATGCCGCTGCGAGACAGAAAGGCTCCCACGAGCTCAAGGATCTCTGGATCATCGTCGACGGTCAGAACACGATAGGACGGCTGCATAAGGTCCGTGATAAGCTGATACCGTGCGCTTCTCCAGCCCGGTTTTGAAACGAAGTTTTGCTGTGGATCCTTAGTGGCAACAATTGGTCACATTCGGTTTAGGTCGGAGCAAACATTAGCAATCGGGACGTCCCACCCTCCTCACACCACATGAGAGGAGACCATCCCGATGACGTTGCCCTATACAAGAGGAAGCGGCTTGATACTTCTGGCCAGCTTCGGCCTTGCCGGATGCGGAAGTGACGAGACAACGCCCACAATGAGCGTAGCCACCGCGCCCGCACCGACGCCAACGCCAACGCCAACCCCCACTCCGACACCAACGCCCAGCGCGGCGGAGAACGAGTTCGTCCTTCTGTCAGACATCCAGTATGGCGAAGGGGCAACCGAAACCGGCAGCGCTGATCTTCTGCTCGACATCTATCAGCCCGAGGCCGAGTGCAGCGCGCCTCGCCCGACTGTCTTTTATGTGCATGGCGGCGCCTTTAGGGTCGGCGACAAGGCTGATGAAATCGTTGCCGCCCTTGGTCCGCGCATTGCTGGAGAAGGTCTCAACTTCGTCTCGATCAATTATCGCCTTGCGGACGATGCACCGGTCTTTTCCGACGAATACAGCGAATTCGCGCAAAGCCTGGTCGACGACGGAGCCCTCGATCCAGATGGAGACCTTTTCGATACAATCATCAGTTCGATCGAAGACGGCGTGACCGCGCTGCGCTGGATGGACGAGAACGCGGATGAGTACTGTCTCGACATGAGCCAGATGGGCTATTGGGGCTCGTCGGCGGGCACACTCATCACAGCGCAGATCGCCTATTCGCTCAACCCCTTCGACATCCCCCGACCCGAACCGCGCTTCGTCAACGCCTGGTGGGGCGAGCTCCTGCGGGTGGAAGACCTTGAAGTGGGCGAGGCGCCCTTCCTGATCCTCCACGGTGATGAAGATCCAGTGGTACCCTACGAAAACTCGGTTGCACTCGCAGCCCAGGCCGAAGTGGTGGGCGTGCCCTTCGCGTTCTACACTCTGGTCGGCGCGGGCCATGGGTTTGACCTCGATAATGAGGAGCAAACCGCGACCAGTCTTAACGTATCTGTCGAGTTTGCGGTTGCCCAGCTTACGGGCGGAACCCCTGTCTACGGTTCGTTCAACATCGAGTGATCCGAGCTTTAAGACAGGCTCTGCCGGGCGGGAAAATCCATGCACCACGCCCCCTCCCCCCGGCAGGGCCTGGCCATGAAGATCGAATTCTGGGCCGCGTGCCAAGTCAGGATACACCGTAATCCAGACTTGG
>JBCBYM010000094.1:0-10553 GCA_039815865.1 Pseudomonadota bacterium | reverse complement strand
CACCAAGGTCGGGATCAAGATCGTGCCCAAGCCCGGCGTTCTGATGATCTGGAACAACGCGCTTCCCGACGGAACGCCCAACGAAGACACGATGCACGCTGGCACCCCGGTGGTGAAAGGCAGCAAATACGTGATCACCAAGTGGTACCGCACCCGCCAGTGGAAGTAGCGCGTAGCTAGTGCTGTAGGAAAGCGTTTTTGTCTGGGGGGCCGTAGCCACCCGCGCCCTCCACCCTTCCACCCGGATTGTATCCCGGTAGGCTCCGGGTGGAAGGGTGGAGGGCGCGGGTGGCTACGGCGCGAGCGAAGCGAGCCTAACGAGAGAGCGCCTCGGCGATCAGCTTCCTTGTCGGCTCCACGCCATACAACTTGATGAAGCTGCCCATGCGCGGGCCTTGCTCGCTTCCCAGCAGCGTTTCGTAGAGCGCGCGGAACCAGTCGCGCAGGCTCTCGAACCCGTAGGCCTCGACCTTGCCGATTTCGTAGACCATGGTCTGCAAGTCTTCCGCGCTCGCATCCGCGCCCGCTTGCGCCAGTTTCGCATCGAGTTCCTGCAAGGCCTCAACCTCGCCGCCTGTCGGCGCGCGCTTCTTCAGCGTCGGCGCTACGAAGTCGCGGTTGTAGTTCACCGCGCTTTCGATCAGCACCTGAAGCGCGGGATCGGTGACAGGCTGGCCGGTATAGCTTGCGACATAGTCCGCGAGGTTCTCCGGCGTAGCTTCAAGGCCGAGCACGCTGACAAGGTTGAGCAGCAGCGAATAGGGCACGCTAAGCGCATCGCCCGCGCCAGGAGCCTCAGGACCATCCAACCTCTCGTTGGCGCGCAGCAAGTGCCACACCGCATTGCCCAGCTGCTTGTCGAGCGGTTGCTCGGCGAGGCGCTCGCGGAACTGCCAGTAATCATCGATCGCCTTGGGGATGACCCCGGCGTGAAGCTGCTTGGCGCTCTTGGGATTGGCGAAGATGTAGAAGCCCAGGCTTTCCTCGCTGCCATAGGTCAGCCATTCCTCGATCGAGAGGCCGTTGCCCTTCGACTTGGAAATCTTGCCGCCCTCTGCATCGAGGAACATCTCGTAGATCAGGCCCTCGGGCTTCTTGCCGCCGAGCACGCGCGCGATCTTGCCTGATTGCACGCCGCTGTCGGTCAAGTCCTTGCCGTACATCTCGTAGTCGACGCCCAAGGCCACCCAGCGCATCGCCCAGTCGACCTTCCACTGGCACTTTGACATGCCGCCCAGCGCGGATTGCTCAACCACGCTGCCGTCTTCGTCGGTGAAGCGGATCATGCCCTCGCCCGCATCCACCACTTCGATCGGCACTTGCAGCACCACGCCGGTGGTGGGGCTGATGGGCATGACGGGTGAATAGGTGCGGCGGCGCTCCTCACCCAGTGTCGGCAGCATGATGTCGAGGATTGCGTCGAAATTCGTCAGCACGCCGCGCAGCGCATCGTCAAACGCGCCCGAGTTGTAACGGTCCGATGAGCTTACGAATTCGTAGTCAAACCCGAAACGATCGAGGAATTCGCGCAGCATCGCGTTGTTGTGCGCAGCAAAGCTATCATACTTTTCGAACGGATCGGGAATGCGCGAGAGGGGCTTTCCAAGGTTCGCTTCGAGCAGCGCCTCGTTAGGCACATTGTCGGGCACTTTGCGCAGGCCGTCCATGTCATCGCTGAAAGCGACAAGGCGGGTGGGCTGCCCCGTCAGCGCTTCATAGGCGCGGCGCACCAGCGAAGTGCGCAACACCTCCTGAAACGTGCCGACATGGGGGAGCCCTGAGGGCCCATAGCCGGTCTCGAACAGCACCGGCTCACCGCCGGGCTTGCCGTCCTTCAAGCGTTTCGCAAGACGCTGCGCCTCCTGGAAGGGCCAGGCCTTGGACGATTGTGCGGCTTCGCGGAGGGCGGTGTCAGTCATAGTGGGAGCGGTCTTTATTGCTCATGCGCTGTGTTGCAAGCGCGAAAGACGGCTCGTGGTTCCAAACACCCCTTCGCACAGCCGGGATGTAGGAGACACAGGTTACACAGTCTAAAGATCGAAAAACACCTCTCCCATGAGCGTCCAACACCCTGATTCGCAAACATAACTTCACGTCTTTGGCCATTTCTTGGGGCATAGCGAACGGCGCGCGTGTAGGAAAGAGCGCGGCTGGAGAAGCGTTCGTCGAAGACAATCTTGTCATGCGCGTCCAAGCGGTTATGGCGGCGGATCAATGTCGCGAACGTCGCATCCGATCCTTCATTTTGCGCTGCTTGTCGCGATAGCGCTCCGCATGATCGTGGGCGCGCCGTGCTGCATGGACCCGGTGAGCGCGGCCTCGCACAGCCTCGACGTGGCGGCCCAAAGCGATCACGCGCATCACAACGATCGCGCGGACCGCCCGGCCAGCCCATCCGATACGCCCGCCTCAGGCCATGAAGGTCACGGCGGCGACAAGACCGCCAATCCGTGTTGCTCGGCCTGCGGCCCCACTTTGCCCGTCGATCCGGTGCAGTTTGCCGCACGCAGCGCGCCGCGCAGCGCGCCTGAGGCCACTCCTGTGCGCGCGCTCGCGACGCGCCCGCCCTTCCCCGCTTACGCAGCCAGAGGCCCTCCGAGCGCGGTCTGAACCTAAAAAAATTCAGAACCTTACGGAGAACACTCGTGAAATCGCTTATGAAGGCGGGGTCAGCCCTCGCCGCAACCGGCTGCTTGCTGGCCGCCACCCCTGCGCTCGCCGATGAGGACCACGGCGTCGATTCGCTCGATCACGCGCCGATCGGCGTGATGGGAGACCACCGCCACGCCAAGGGCGAGTGGATGATCAGCTACCGCTTCATGCATATGGACATGGCGGGCATCCAGATCGGCACCGACAGCGTGACGCCTGAAGAAGTCGCCACAACCGTGCCCAACATCTTTTTCGGCGCCGAGGGCCAACCGCCGACCTTGCGGATCGTGCCAACGAGCATGCGCATGGACATGCATATGGCGGGCGCGATGTACGGCCTGTCGGATCAGGTAACGCTGATGGTGATGGGCAATTACATCACCAAGGAAATGGACCACATCACCTTTCAGGGCGGCATGGGCACCACACAGCTTGGCACGTTCCGCACGCGCACCGCGGATCTGGGTGACACCAAAGTCGCCGCGCTGATCGGCCTTACCGACACTGTGCACATCAACGCTGGAATCTCGCTGCCCACCGGTACCATCACGGAGGAGGACGACATCCTCACGCCCATGGGCGCCAATCCGACGGTGCGCACGCCCTATCCGATGCAGATCGGCTCGGGCACGTTCGATCTGGAGCCCGGCATCACCTATCGCGATCAGAATGATCGGTTCGGCTGGGGCGCGCAGGTCAGAGGCGTAATCAGGCTGGGCGATAACGATGAAGGCTATTCCTTTGGCAACAAGGCGATGGTCACGATCTGGGGCGCGGCGGCTCTGTCTCCGGGCGTCTCGGTCTCGGGCAGGGTGCAGGCGGAGACGCTTGGCCGGGTGGACGGGATGGACCCGCTCATCATGGGGCCCGTGCAGACCGCCAATCCCGATTTTCAGGGTGGCGAGAGCGTCACCGCCTTTACCGGCATGAACTTCGCGGTTACAGGCGGCGCGCTCAAGGGCTGGCGGCTTGGGATCGAGAGTGGTGTTCCGCTGGTCCAGGACCTCAACGGCCCGCAAATGCCGACCGACTGGACCTTCACCGCCGGGGTGCAAAAGAGCTTCTGATCCGCGCAAGGCGCCCTCGACCGATCGTTCAGGATCACAACCTTCTCGAGAGGAAGGTTCGATGGGTCCGGGGTGCTGGAACGGATAGGAGGGCGGCGCGGCGCGATGGGGCAAATGCTCCCTTGCGCCGCGCCGTTTACAATTCGCGGGCGTAAACCGTTGTGATCACCCCGCCCGTCACCTCGTATTCGGCGTAGGTCACCGCGCCGGGCACGCCCTTGCCGAAATATTCCTGCTGGCTGACAAAGACGCGCTCGCCCGTCCAGCCGCTGGAGAGAATGTCAGGGCTCGGCACACGCAAATCAAAGGCGGCGCGATAGATCGCGCGCAGTTCCTTACGCCCCTCGATCCGCATTCGCGGAGCGTAGACGATCACATCGGGATGGTACTTTGCGATCCACCCTTCGAAGTTTCGGGCGCGCCACGCGTCAAGCGAGCCCTGGACCACCTTGGCCGCGGCCAGCGCTTCAGGACCGTAGCTGGGAGGCGCGGGCGCGGGTTCTTGGCTTGGTGGAGCGGGCGCCGCTTCTTCGGCAGGCGCGTTCGCCGCCTGATCGCCGGCCTGATCCTGCGCCAACAGCGGCACGGACGCGCACGCCAGCGCCCCAGCCACAAGGCCAACCCTCATTCCATCTTTCAGCACACTCTCAAGACGCATGGCGCGCCTCCTGTTCCCGTTCATCGCCACAAGAGTGCTCAGTGTCGCGCACAATAGTTTACTTATCGTTTGGCCTTGCGCATTCTTGCCGGCGTGACCGGTGCCGCCCCCTCTCCACCCACCTCATCCGTGCCCCCGCCCGCGCCCCCGCCCCCGCCCGTGCCTCTACCGGCGCTGCACGCCAGCCATGGCGGCAACTGGCTGCGGCCCGCGAATGGCGAAACCGGCGCTGTTTCCAAGGGTGAGGCGATCATGGCGGCGGCCGATACGCCGATCCTGCTGCTGAACGCGCCGCTGGTGGCGAACCGGCTGGGCTATCCCGATCTCTCCGGCCTTGATCTGCTGGAACTGTTCGCCTTCATCCACCCCGCGCGCTTTTGCGTGCCTACCCCGCGCGGCCTTGCTGAAGCGCTGGAGATGGAGGAGCCAACGAGCGATGAGGCCGTGCCCGAATTCCTCCAACGCGCGGCCGGAGCGCTGATCGCGGCGGCTGAGGATCCCGAGTGGTTTGAGCGTGCGGGCGCGTGGTCGGTGCTGCAAACCATGGAGCGGCTGCGCTGGCCCTGGGCGCAGGTCATTAAGCCGCATATCGCCCGGCCTGAGCGCCCGGAAAAATGGCTTTTTTCAACGCTGCCCGAATGGGAGGAAGCGGGCGAGCGTCCCCCGCCCCGAACGATTGAGCTTTCGCCTGCGGACGTTCTGAGCCAGCTCGATCACCTCACCGGCGAAGGCTCGGAAAAGCGCGAGGGCCAGCGCGCCTACGCACAGGACGCCGCGCGCGTCTTTGCGCCGCGCGACCGCGCCGAGACCCCGCACATCGCGCTCGCGCAAGCGGGGACGGGGATTGGCAAAACGCTGGGCTATCTGGCGCCCTCCTCGCTGTGGGCCGCCGGATCGGGCGGGACCGTCTGGGTGTCGACCTTCACCAAGAACCTGCAACGCCAATTGCGCGCCGAGAGCCGCCGCGCCTGGCCCATCAAACGCCCCGATGGCACGCCGCCGGTCGTGGTGCGCAAGGGACGCGAGAATTATCTGTGCCTGCTAAACCTCGAAGACGCGCTGCAAGGCGGATTTCAGGGCCGCCCGGCGATCCTTGCGCAATTGGTCGCGCGCTGGGCCGCCTTTACGCGCGATGGCGACATGATTGGAGGCGATCTTCCCGGCTGGCTGGGCACCTTGTTCCGCAAACGCGGGATCGCCGCGCTGACCGATCAACGCGGTGAGTGCATTTACGCCGGCTGCCCGCACTACCGAAAGTGCTTCATCGAACGCGCCGCGCGTGACAGCGCACAGGCCGACCTCGTGATCGCCAACCACGCGCTGGTGATGGTCAACGCGGCGAGAGGACGCGATCACGCACAGCGCCCCACCCGCGTGATCTTCGATGAGGGCCACCACGTCTTCGAAGCCGCCGACAGCACCTTTGCCGCAACGCTGTCGGGCCAGGAGGCGATTGAACTCAAGCGCTGGATTACCGGGCCTGAACGCAAGAACCGGGGGCGCCGAAGGGGCCTTGCCGCGCGCCTCGCCGATATCGCGAGCTATGACGAGGCGGGAAGCGACGCGATCGAGGCTGCCTGCGAAGCGGGCAAGGCGCTCCCCAGCGATGGCTGGCTCGGGCGCTTGATCGAGGGAGAACCCTCCGGCCCGCTTGAGACCCTGTTCGCCGCCGTCCGCCAGACCGTCTACGCCCGAGATGAGAGCAACGCAGAAGCGGGCTACGGGATCGAGACCGAGGCTTCGGGCCTGCCGGGCGAAGTGATCGAGGCGGCGGGCACAGCTGCAGCGGCGCTCGCGGCAATCCGGGTGCCGCTCATACAGCTGGGCGGGCGGCTGGAGGCGATTATGGCCGATCCGCCGGACTGGCTTGATGGAACGGGCCGTGCGCGGATTGAGGGCGCGCGCCATTCGCTGAGCTGGCGGGTGGACCTGCTCACCGCGTGGGAAGCGCTGCTGGCGCGCCTTGGCGGTCCGGCCGACCCGGAATTTGTCGACTGGCTTGCGGTGGACCGCTCCGACGCGCGCGAGTTTGACGTTGCTATCCACCGCCGCTGGCTTGACCCCATGAAGCCTTTTGCCCGCACGGTGCTTGAACCCGCGCATGGCGTGATGCTGACCAGCGCCACCCTGACGGACCGGGTGGAGGACGAGGACGCCGCCTGGCAAAGCGCGATCGAGCGTTCGGGCGCCGACCATATCGAGGCCGCACCTCTTTTGTCCTCGGCTCAGAGCCCTTTCGACTATGGCGCCTGCGCCGAAGTGCTGATCGTCACCGATATAAAGCGCGGCGATCTGCCCGGTCTTGCAGGCGCCTATGCGCGGCTGATCGAGGCAAGCGGGGGCGGCGTGCTCGGCCTGTTCACCGCGATCCGCCGCCTGCGCGCGGTCCATGGGCGCATCGCGGACCGCCTGGCGCGCACAGGCCTGCCGCTTTACGCGCAGCATGTGGACCCGATCGACACCGGCACGCTGGTCGACATCTTCCGCGATGACCCGCGCGCCAGCCTGCTTGGCACCGATGCCCTGCGCGACGGGGTGGATGTGCCGGGGCGATCCTTGCGCTGCGTGGTGATGGAGGCGGTGCCATGGCCGCGGCCCGATATCCTTCACAAGGCGCGCCGCGCGGCGGCTAAGGACCAGCAAGGCGGTGGCAGTGGCTACGATGATCGTCTGATCCGAGCGCGGCTCGCCCAGGCCTTTGGCCGGCTGATCCGGGGGCGCGAGGATCAGGGCCATTTCGTGGTCCTCTCCGCCGCCTTCCCCAGCCGATTGCTCAGCGCCTTTCCCAAGGGAACCCAGGTGCGCCGCTTAACGCTGGACGAAGCGCTCACCCGGATTGAGCAGGGCCTGATCGGGGAAATGGGTACTATAACCGATCAAAGCGCTGGTGCATTGGACGATGGCATCCCAGATAGTTTCGCATGATCGAGGATTTCATCTTTCTGATCCGGGTCGTGTCGGTGGGCGCTGCGCTGATGCTGCTGGCGCTGGTCAGCGCGAACGAGATCCGCACCAGGCTCAAGGGCCCACTTATCGGTCTGATCATCGGTGCGATCGCCTATCTTGTGAATTCGACGCCGCTCATCGCCTCGCAAGGCGTGTTTGACCCGTGGATTGATCTCGCTTCCATTGGGACGACGTTTTTCATCTGGCTGTTCGCGCGCAATCTGTTCGAGCGCGAGCCCAAGCGGCAATGGGTGCTCGGCGCGATTGCGGTGTTTCTCATTGGGTGGTTTGAGGCGAACTTCATTCGCTCCAGCGTGTTTGTGGGCTTTTTCATCCTGCACATCGCTTCGCTTGCGCTGCTGGTTGATCTGGTGCGCGTGGGCGTTTTGGAGCGCGAGGATGATCTCATCGAAGAGCGCCGCGCGATCCGCCTGTGGCTGCCTTTGCTGATCGCGGCGCAGGCGGCGAGCATCCTGCTGTTTGAGATCGCCGAGGTGCTGTTTGACGTCTCGACCCGCTCACCGATCGCGCAAGTGATCAATTCGCTACTGATTTTTACGCTCTTCCTGTTTGCCGGCCTCACTTTCCTGCGCACCGATAGCGAGCTGCTGGTGCGAACGCAGGCCGATACGGCGAAAGACAAGGAACCGGACAAGCTCGACCTCACCCCTTCCGAGACGGTGCTGCACGAAAAGCTGATCGCCGCGATGCAGGCCCACGTCTACCGCAAGCCGGGCCTCACCATCGCCGCGCTTGCCGCGGAACTGGAAACGCCCGAACACCGCCTGCGCGCGCTCATCAATCAGCGGCTGGGCTATCGCAACTTCTCCGCTTTCCTCAACCGACACCGCATCGCCGAAGCGCGCGAAAAGCTGGTCGAGAAGGAAAGCGTGGATCTGCCCGTCCTCACGATTGCAATGGATTTGGGCTACAATTCGCTGGCGACCTTCAACCGCGCCTTTCGCACCGAAACAGGCACAACACCCAGCGATTACAGGCGCTTGGGCCTCTCCGAGACGGCTGATCAAAACTGAAGAAAGCGCCGCAATTTCGCAAATGACGCGATTTTTCTAACGCCGCGCAGAGTTCCGCTATAGCCTCGTGCATCTCATCCTCACTCACAGACGGGAGGATCAACAAAGATGACACAAGCCGACCTTGCCTACATCGCAGACCTGATGGTCAAACATTTCGCCAACGTCTTCTATTTCGACCTTGGCCGCTACCTGATCGCGGCGGGCGCGGCGAGCCTCATCCTGTTGGTCTTCCGCAGCTACGCCAAAAAGCGGCGCATTCAAGATCGCCGCGCGAGCCGTAAGGATTATGTCCGCGAGACGCTGTCTTCGCTGCGCACCGTGTTCTTTTTCGGCGTTACGACGATGGCGACCGTGATCGGCCTTGAAACAGGGGTAATCCGCTTTGCCGGGGATGAGGCCTCGGCGCTCACCATCGCGCTGCACTTTGCGATCATCGTTCTGGTGCACGATGCCTATTTCTATTGGGCGCACCGCGCGATGCATACCAAAGCGCTGTTCAAGGCGACGCACCTGCATCACCACAAGTCACGCACCCCCACACCGTGGACCGCGTACAGCTTTTCGGCTTGGGAGGCGGTGATCGAGGCGGCGTATATGCCGCTTTTCCTGCTGACGATTAACCTGTTCGGCTACGCCATGGCGGGTTACGCGGTGTTCCTGTTCCTGTGGCACATGATCATCCGCAACGTGATGGCGCATGCGGGCCATGAGATTTTCCCCGCCGGCTGGGTCGATACGCCCTGGCTGTCCTGGATCAGCACGACGACACACCACGATTTGCACCATTCCTCGGGCCACAATTACGGGTTCTACTTCACCTGGTGGGATCGCCTGATGGGCACCGAGCATCCGCGCTACAAGGAGGAGTTCCGCAAGAACGCCAAGCCCCTTCCCCTCCCCTGGCCCTGGCCCGAAGCGCTGCGGTGGAAGGGCCGCCGGGCTGAGCGGATCTCCGTAATCCTCAGCGCGCTTCTGGCGGCCAGCGCGACAATGGGATTGTGGAGCGGCGCGGGCGCTCTCACCCTGGCTTGAGCCCCCCTCACGGGCGCGGGCGCGCTTCTGGAGCGGCGGCAATCCGCCTTGCGTGTTCAAGACAACTTGTAACGCGCGAAGCGGCGGCTAGAGTGCGCTGCGCAAAGGCCGCTTGAGGGGAAGACGCCAGAATGAAGACGCTCGGCCTCTTGCGCCACGCCAAGTCGGAATGGGACGACGCGATCAAACGCGACTTTGACCGAGGGCTCAATCAACGCGGGCGGCGCGGCGCGGCGCTGATGGGCGAACATGTCGTGGCTGAGGACATCAACTGGGGCCTTGCGCTGGCCAGCCCAGCGGTGCGGGTGCGTGAGACACTGGAAGGCGCGCGGCTTGGTCTTTCCCCCATCTTTGATGAGCGGCTCTACCTCGCCAGCGCGGAGACTATTCTTGATGTCGTGAGCACACACGCCAGCCAGGCTGGTGGCGGGGATGAACCGGACGCGATCCTCGTGATAGGCCACAATCCCGGCTTGCAAGAGACGATCCTCGATCTGGTCGCGCCGGCGCGCGAGAACGCGGCATTCAAAGAGGCTGCGGTCAAATTTCCCACGGCGAGTTTTGCCGTGCTCGAATGCGCGATCGACAGCTGGAGCGCTCTCAAAGCGCGGTGCGCAAGTTTGGTGCACTTTGCCCGCCCACGCGATCTCGATCCGGAGCTTGGCCCAGAATTCTAGGCCCAGAAGTTTAGGCCCAGAATACTAGGCCGGGCTAGCTAGGCCAGGATCTGACGCGGACCCGGGCCTTTGACCGCAAGCTTATCGTCCGGGTTGTAAATCGCGCAGTGTTCCAGGCTCAAACACCCGCAGCCAATGCAGCCATCGAGCCGGTCGCGCGTGCGCTCCAACTGCGCTATTCTTTCATCGAGCTGCGCGCGGATGGCCTTGCTCATGATCCGCCAGTCCTTGGCCGTGGGCGTGCGGCCATGCGGCAATTGCGCCATCAGCGTATCAATCTCGCCCAGAGTGAGGCCAAGCTGCTGCGCGATCAGGATAAAACTCACCCGGCGAATGTCTGAGCGCAGAAAACGGCGCTGATTGCCCGATGTGCGCAGCGGCTCAATCAGGCCCTTATCCTCACCCATCCGTTGACTTTTACCACCTGCTAATACCAAGCCGTATAGTGGAGCCCGCGCAGCCGTCAATTGGGCACGAAGCCATT
>JBCBYM010000093.1:0-10703 GCA_039815865.1 Pseudomonadota bacterium | reverse complement strand
AGAGCATGGCACAGGCGCTGAGCGAGGTGACCGCTGAGCAGGGCGAGAAAATCTACGCCAAGTGCGCGGCTTGCCACACAATCGCGCCAGGCGGCGCGAACGGTGTTGGCCCGAACCTGCACAATATCATGGGCTCCGCGGTGGGCGCGCGTGCAGGCTACACCTACTCATCGGCCATGGCGGCCAAGGGTGGCCAATGGGGCTGGGAAGAGATGAACGAATGGCTCAAGAAGCCCAGCAGTTATGTCGAAGGCACCAAGATGAGCTTTGCGGGCCTTTCGAAGATCGAGGACCGCGCGGCGGTCGCTCTGTTCATGAATGGCCCGGACGCGACGCTGGCCGTTCCCGAATACACGCCGCCTGAGCCTGAGGCGAGCGAAGAAGCGGCGGAAGAAGCCGCTGTCGAGGAAGCCGAAGCGAATCAGGAAGACGCCGCGGCCACCTCGGAAGAAACCGCAGCCGCCGAAGCCTGAGGCTTTTTCAAATTCGCTCAGCTGCGGCCCTTGAATCCCTGAGCCACCACATACCATTCTGATGATCCCTTGCGGCTTGCCGGGGGTTTGGCGTGTTTGACGCTGGTGAAGTGGGATTTGAGCAGCGCGAGCAGCTCGGTGTCGGTCCCGCCGGCCAGCACCTTGGCAACGAATGCGCCGCCCTTTTCCAGCGTTTCCACCGCAAACCAAGCGCCCGCTTCCACCAGCGCCATCGTCCGCAAATGGTCGGTCTGTTTGTGGCCCACCGTGTTGGCGGCCATATCGGACAAGACGAGATCGGGCGGGCCCCCCAGCGCCTCTTCAAGCGCGCCAGGCGCGGCGTCATCCATGAAGTCCATCTCGAAAATGGTCACGCCATCGATTGCGTCTGTGGGCAGCAGATCAATGCCCACGACATTGGCCTTGGGCGCCTTGGCGCGCACGACCTGGCTCCAGCCTCCCGGCGCAATGCCAAGGTCCACCACCCGTTTGGCGCCCCGGATCAGAGCGAAGCGTTCATCCAGCTCGATGAGCTTGTAGGCTGCGCGGCTGCGATAGCCATCGGCCTTGGCTTTCTTCACGTAAGGATCGTTTAACTGGCGCTGAAGCCAACGCGTTGAGCTTTCGGTTCGCTTCTTGGCGGTCTTGACCCGGCGATCCGGGTCGCGGCCGGAACGGCTTCCAGAGCGGCTCATCCTGCCCGTCAGCCCCGCGCCGTACGGCCACGAGGGCGTTTGGGGTTGGCGCGCGTTTCTTCAAGGGATTTCAGGGCCTGCTCGCTCTGGCGCTCGGCCGCCATCAGACTGCGCAAGATGCCCTCCCGGATACCGCGATCGGCCACTCCCAGGCGATGCGCAGGCCATAGGTCGAGGATGGATTCGAGAATGGCGCACCCGGCTACGACCAGGCTGGCGCGGTCCTGACCAATGCAGGGCAGTTCGCTGCGCTGGGCTGGCGACATGGACGACAGGTTGGAACTGATCGCGCGCATGGACTGGCTGGGCACGATCAGCCCATCGACCGCCTTGCGATCGTAGTGCGGCAGCTCAAGATGCAGGCTGGCAAGCGTCGTGACCGTTCCGCTGGTGCCCAGAAGCCGGATGTCCTGGCTGCGCGAGGCTTTGGCGATGCGCTTGGCAAAAGGCTCGAAACTCTCCGAAACCACCCGCCGCATGCGGCCATAGCGTTCGAGCCGCGCGCTCTTGGTGTCGTCCCCCTCGCGCCCTGTGCTGGTCACCGTATCGGTCAGCGAAACAACGCCCCATGGCACGCTTTGCCAGTCCAGAATGCGAGGAATTGTCCCGCCCTTGGCCGCTCCCGACTCAAGCAGGACAAGCTCGGTTGAGCCCCCACCAATGTCAAAGATGACCGCGGGCCCATCACCCTCTTCCAGCAGAATATGGCACCCCAAAACAGCCAGGCGCGCCTCTTCCTCAGCGGAGATGATGTCGAGCGCAATGCCGGTTTCCCGGCGCACCCGCTCAATAAAGGCCGGGCCGTTTTCTGCGCGCCGACACGCTTCGGTGGCAACCGAGCGCGCCAGGCGGACATTGCGGCGGCGCAGTTTTTCGGCGCAGATCGAAAGAGCACCAAGCGCCCGGTCCATCGCCTCGTCCGACAAGCGCCCGGTTGTTGCAAGGTCTTCACCCAGCTTCACCACGCGGCTGAACGCGTCGATAACGGTGAAGTCCTTGCCCGACGGGCGCGCGATGAGCAGTCGGCAATTGTTCGTTCCAAGGTCCAGCGCAGCGTAGGCCTCACCTCCGCGCGGGATGTGACGAGCTTGCTGAGGCGCCCGAGAGGCACGCGGCGCGGATGCGCTGCGTTGGTCGGCGTCCTTGGGGGAATTGGGTTGCGGGGCTCTTTCGTTCAGCCGTGTCTCGGGCTCGCGCCGCTCACCAGCGCCCTTGCGACCGCGCTTGCCGTTCGGGCTGCGCTTGCCTCTGGCGCCGGGTCTGTCTTGCTGGAAGGAGCGCTTGTAGCGAAAATCGGCTACTTTGCCGGACCTGCTGCTCCTGTTCTCTCCAGCGTTCCTGTTTTCGTCCGGCGGAAGCGTATCCGCCATATCTCTCAGTCTTTCACATCACTTGCGCACACCTTGCACAAGCACCTGATGTAATAGCTACCGTAAGCGCGGCCTTTGGGCAAGCAGAGCCGATGGGTCCGCGCAAACCTGCCCCTTGACCTTGGCGGGTGGCAAAACTAGATGCGCGGCTCGCTTGATTGGACGAGGGCCCATTGGCCGCCGATCAAGCCAGGCTCAATGCCCCGTCGTCTAATGGTAAGACTACGGACTCTGACTCCGTCAATTGAGGTTCGAATCCTCACGGGGCATCCAGCCATTTTCTCAAGGCCCCTGCGCGCTATCCTTGCTTGCCGCGTCTTGTGCAGAGGCCTAGAGCGAGCGCCATGACCGACAAGCACTCTGATCGCGATCTGAAGGATCACAAGTTCTATCACGCTGGCGAGGAAAGCCAGTTTGCCGATTCTGCCCCAGATCGCACGCCCCAGACCGAGCATCCGGCCTACAAGCTTGCGTTCCGCGATACCGATTTTCTGCTGCGCGATGAGCTTCGCCCGGTGCGCTTCCAGCTGGAATTGCTCAAGCCCGAAATGCTGCTCGACGAAGCGCGCGTGGGGTCCACTCTGGTGATGTATGGTTCGGCTCGGATCCCGTCTCCCGAAGAGGCGCAGGCCAAGATCGAGGCGGCGAAAGACAAGGACGCGTACGAGCAGAAAGTCGCGGAGCGCCTCGCCGCCAAGGCCAAGTATTACGATGAGGCCTACAAGCTATCGCGCATGGTGTCCGAAAAGGCGATCATTGAAGATGGCAAGCGCCAGTTCGTTGTGGTGACGGGCGGTGGGCCCTCAATTATGGAAGCGGGCAATCGCGGGGCAAGCGATGCGGGGTCGGAAAGCATTGGCCTCAACATCATCCTCCCGCATGAGCAGGCGCCCAATTCCTATGTGACGCCCTATCTTTCGCTCAACTTCCACTATTTCGCACTGCGCAAGATGCACTTCCTGCTGCGCGCGCGGGCTGTGGCTGTCTTCCCTGGCGGGTTTGGCACATTTGATGAGTTCTTCGAGCTTTTGACGCTGGTTCAAACGGGCAAGATGAAGCCGCTGCCGATCCTGTTGTTCGGGCGCGAGTTCTGGGAGCGGGTAATCAATTTCGAAGCGATTGCGGAGGAGGGCACAATCTCGAAGAAGGACCTCGATCTCTTCCAGTGGTGCGAGACCGCGGATGAGGCCTGGTCCTACATCGCCGACTTTTACGAGCTGGATCGCTAGGCGCGCAGCGAGCGGTTCAGTCGGCGATTGAGCGCACGGCCTGGTGCCCCAGCGGACCGTTGCCCGCGCCATAGCCCGGAGCCGCCTCAATTGCCCGCAGAACGAAGTTTCGGCCCAGCCGCACCGCGTTCTCCAAGCTTTGGCCATGGCCCATCAGCGTCGCAATGGCCGAAGACAAAGTGCACCCGGTGCCATGGGTGTGCGGTGTATCGATCCTTGCGTGATCGAAATAGAGCGGATCGCGCCCCGGCTGGATCAGCAGGTCGATGACTTTCTGGTCCGCCGTATGCCCACCCTTGGCAAGCACGGCTGCGCCCGTCTCCTCGCTCAAGATTTGTGCGGCGGCGATCATGTCATCGCTGGTGGCGAGCGTGCGCCGTGTCAGATGGCCCAGCTCTGGCAGATTGGGGGTGAGGAGCGTTGCCAGCGGGAACAGCTTGCCGCGTAACGTCTCCAGCGCGCTTGCATCAATCAGCGCGGCACCCGATGAGGCGATCATAACGGGATCGAGCACGAGCGGTCCAAAGTCCCCGTCGCCCAATGTGTCGGCGACTGAGGTGATGATCCCAGCGTCGTGCAGCATTCCGATCTTGATTGCGTCGGCGCCGATATCATCGAGGCACGATTGGATCTGCCGCGCAACCACGTCGCCTGACATGGGGGCGATGGCCTGCAAACCCACGCTGTTCTGGGCTGTGACGGTGGTGACGGCCGTCATCGCATAGCCTCCCAGCATCGTGATGGTCTTGATGTCGGCCTGAATGCCAGCACCGCCCGAGGAATCCGATCCAGCAATAGCGAGGATGCGAGGGGGGGGAGGGCGGCTCATCGGCTGTATCAGGCCGCGGCGCGCACAGCTTCGCACACGGTATCGACAACGCTTTCAACCCGCGCCGGATCATCGCCTTCGGCCATAACGCGAATGACAGGCTCGGTCCCGGACGCACGAATGACCAGACGTCCATTGCCGTTAAGCTTGGCCTCAGCCGCCGCGATGGCCGCCTGCACGCCCGCTGCCTCAAGCGGTTGGCCGCCCTGGTAGCGCACATTCTTGAGAAGCTGGGGAACCGGATCAAACAGGTGCAAGATCTCGCTGGCGGGCTTGCCCGACCGAACGAGGCTCGCAAGCACCTGAAGCGCCGCCACCGTCCCATCGCCCGTCGTTGCGTGATCAAGCAGGATCATATGACCCGATTGCTCGCCGCCCACATTGAAACCGCCGGCCTTCATGCGTTCGAGCACATAGCGATCGCCCACCTTGGTGCGCTCAAGACTGAGGCCCAGCCCGCTCAAATACCGCTCAAGACCAAGGTTTGACATAACCGTTGCGACCACGCCTCCACCTGTGAGCGCGCCGCGGCTGTGCATCCGGGTGGCGATCAGCGCCATGATCTGGTCGCCATCAACCTTCTTGCCCTTTTCATCGACAACGATCAGGCGATCCGCATCGCCATCAAGCGCGATCCCGATATCCGCGCCTTCTTCAACGACTTTGGCTTGGAGAGCCTCGATCGCGGTGGAGCCGACCCCATCGTTGATGTTGGTCCCGTCAGGCGCGACGCCAAGCGCGATGACATCAGCGCCAAGTTCCCAGATCGCGGAAGGGGCGACCTGATAGGCGGCGCCATGCGCGCAATCGACCACCACTTTGAGAGGATCAAACCGTACATCCGAAGACACCGACTTCTTCACCGCGTGAATATAGCGGCCGCGCGCGTCTTCGATCCGGCGAGCTCGACCAATGTCTTCGGCCGCCACAAGCGGGATTTCGGTTTCGATCAGTCGCTCGATCTCGGTTTCCGCTTCGTCCGAAAGCTTGAACCCGTCCGGGCCGAACAGCTTGATGCCGTTATCGGCAAACAGATTGTGGCTCGCTGAAATCATGACGCCCAGGTCTGCGCGCATCTCACGGGTGAGCAGCGCAATAGCCGGGCTGGGCAGCGGGCCCGTCATGATCACATCGACGCCGACACTGGTGAAACCGGCTACCAGCGCGCTTTCCATCATGTAGCCGGACAGGCGCGTGTCTTTGCCGATCACGACCCGGTGTCGGTGGCCGCCGCGCACAAAGTGCAGCCCCGCCGCCTGGCCGACTTTCATCGCCGTCGCCGCCGTCATGACGCCTTCATTGGTGCGTCCTCTGATACCATCCGTGCCGAAGAACTTGCGTGACATGAAAGAGGCCGCGTCCCTTGTTGCTTGCAGCGATTTGCCTATCGCGATTTGTCAGCCGCTTCTGGCCCGGTTATCGCGCGATGAAAAGGGCGTGGATTAATCTATGCCGGTACAGGTTGCACAGATCTCAGGAATTGAAGGGGCGCTTTTGGAACAGACACAGCCGCAAAGCGGGCCAGCCGCGAGCAAGGGGCGCTTTGAATTGACGCCTATCCGGCTGCCGGTTCTGGCGACCTCCGCGGCGCTGGTTTTGGGCTTGGCCCTGGGTATGATCCTGGCCGACACCCCTCTGCCGCAAGGCCTGGTCGATAGCATCGCGCTTATCGGGACCTTGTGGCTGCGCGCTTTGCAGATGACGATTATCCCGCTTGTTGCGAGCCTACTCGTGCTGGGTCTTGCGCAAATGGTGGATGCGGCGCGCGCCGGTGCGGCGGCGCAGCGGTTCATTGGCCTTGTGCTAGCGGTGGCGGTGGCCGGCGGTGTCTTCACGGCCCTGGCCTTGCCAGCCGCTTTGGCCGCGTTCCCTATTCCCGATACGGCCAGCGCCTTTCTCGCCGACGTGCCCGATGATGCCGGCGAGGTGCCCGGTATTCTCGAGTTCTTGAGGTCCCTCGTTGCGCCCAACATCATTGCCGCTGCCACCGAGACGGCGATGTTGCCGCTCACCGTTTTCTTTGCGCTTCTGGCGGTTGCGATCACGCGTCTACCCACACAGCAATCCGATGTGCTGCTGAGCTTCTTCCACGCGCTTGCCAACGCCATGCTTCAGATCATTGGGTGGGTCCTGTGGATCGCGCCGGTGGGGGTGGCCGCGCTGGCCCTTGGCGTGGGGTTGAAGAGCGGAGGCGGCGCCTTTGCCGCGTTGGCGCACTACATCGTATTGGTCTCTGCCATGGGGGTGTTCATCCTGCTTCTGGCTTATGCGATGGCCTGGGCTCTGGGTGGTATAGGCGTTGTCCGTTTCGCTCGCTCTGTCTTGCCCGCGCAAGCCGTGGCGGTTTCCACCCAAAGCTCTTTGGCGAGCCTGCCGGCCATGCTGGACAGCGCCTCTCGTCTTGGCCTTAAGGCGAGCACGGCGGAGTTTGTGCTTCCCCTTGCGGTGGCGATTTTCCGCGCGACGAGCGTCGCCATGAACCTTGCCGTGGCGCTCTATGTCGCGGCGCTTGCGGGGGTTGAGGTGTCCCCATCGCTTATCGCTGTGGGGATTGCCGTCGCGGTGATCATCAGCGTGGGATCGGTCAGCCTCCCCGGATCGATCAGCTTTGTGGTCTCCATCGGTCCGATTGCGCTGGCCATGGGTGTCCCGATCGAGCCGCTCGCTTTGCTGGTGGCGGTCGAAATGTTCCCCGATATCATCCGCACCCTGGGCAACGTCACAATGAATGTCGCGGTCACAAGCCTCGTGGATCGAGGGGCGGAGGCAAGCGCAGATCTGCCGGCTGTGAGCGACTAGTTTTTGGCGGTTTCGCCGCGCCCCGCGGCCACATCGTCAAGCTCTTCAAGGATCGCTCGGTGCGCTGTTGCATCATCAATGGAGCGTTGGGGGATAGAGCCATCGGCCAGCATGGCGTTAAGCGTGGCGCGCGCGCGGCCCACGCGGCTCTTGATCGTACCCACCGCACAGCCGCAGATTTGCGCCGCCTCCTCGTAAGAGAAGCCACCTGCGCCCACTAACAGCAAGGCCTCGCGCCGCTCAGGTGGAAGCGTCAACAGCGCCCGGTGCATGTCGGAAAGGTGGATCGGTTCTTCCTGACCGGCAGGAGCGGTCAGAATGCGTTCGGCGACGCCTTCATCATACTCGCCCCGGAAGCGATTGCGGCGCATATCAGTGAGATAGGCGTTGCGCAGGATCACGAAGGTCCAGGCGCGCATCGAAGTTCCCGGTTCAAACCGATCCTGCGCGGCCCAAGCTTTGAGCAACGTTTCCTGCACGAGGTCATCGGCCATGTCAGGCCGTCCGCAAAGCCCGCGGGCAAATGCGCGCAGATGCGGGACCACGTCGGTCAATTCGCGTTTGAAATCGGCTTTTTGCGCCGGGGTCCGCTCAGGATAGGTTTTTGCGGGCCTGTCCGTTTTGGCCATCAGCTATGGCCCCCGTCGGAGCCATCTGCCTCACACCCTTGATCGTTGGAACCGTTGTCATCAAGCCGGTCCAGCAAGTCTTTAAAGGCATCGGGCAAAGGTTCATCGACTACCGAATCGTAGAGCTGACGCAGGCCATCAGCCCAGTCTGGTCTGCTCGACCGCGACTGCGCTTCTGCCTGATCGGGCGTTTCACCGTCGGAGGTTGTTCCGGCTGACATGACGCTTTCTCTAGACCTCAGATCCCAAGCCGTACCAAGATGACGCGGCCCATGCCTTTTGGCGGATTGCCCGCTATGTGTCCAATTACGGGGTTTTGCGCCAGACAGATTGGGAACGAAGGCTTTGGTCTTTGGTTCCGTGCACACACGAGAACATAAGCGCCAGACCCTTCGATAAGACACAAAACCCGTATGGTAGAGAAAACAGCGCAAACGAGAGATGGGAGACGCGACAGCTCGGCGTCCTCGATCAGCCGTGTGCGGCGTTGGCTCGTAAGCTATCCACGGGCCGTTCCGCTTGCTCTGTTTGTCACCCTGGCTGTGATCACCTCGCTCAGTGTCTTCGCGATTGAAAGCAACGCCCGGGCGACCGAACAAGCGCAAGTTCGCGGACGCGCGCAGTTCATTGCCTCCGCGCTTGAACGGCGCGCGAACAATTTCTCGTCGTATCTGCGCGCTGGTGCCGCGCTGCTCTCAACCACTGAGGAGGTTGAGCGTGACACGTTTCGCCAGTTCGTAAGCGAGCTGCGCCTAGACCTTGATTATCGCGGTTCCGAGGGGATCGGTTGGGTGGCTGTGATCGGGGCGGATGCCTTAAGCGATTTCGTGGCACAGCAACGGCGCCAGCAGCCTGATTTTCCTGGAATCCGTCCGCCCTTGCGCGACGGCAAGCCCTTTGCAGCCCCCATCACCTATTTTCATCCCGACACGGCGCGCAATCGCCGCGCGCTGGGCTTTGATATGTATTCCGAACCGGTGCGCGAGGCCGCAATGGCCGACGCGCAGCGCACCGTGCAACCCACCGCGTCGGCTCGGATTGTCCTTGCGCAGGAAGACACCGGTAACGCGCCTGGGTTTGTCATCTTCATGCCTGTCTATCGCCCCGTCCCGGGCGGTCGGCCGGTGGATCGTGCGCTCGCGGGGTTCATCTACAGCCCCTTCAGCGCGAGCGAGTTTCTGGATGCTGCGCTCGAGCAGAGCGCGGCCCCGACCTACGGTGTGCGCCTCTATGACGGGCTGGTTCAGACCGACCATCTCCTGGTTGCGCATTCGCTTGCACAAGGCGGTGGCACGCGGGTGGAACAGCCGGTTGTCGTGGCCAATCGCCGCCTTCTGCTTGTGGTCGAAGCGCCGCGTGCTGGAACGCTAGACCTTCTGTCGATGGTCACGCTTGTCTTTGGTTTGACCTTGGCGAGCCTGCTCATGCTGCTGGCGCGGTTGCTGACACAACAAGCGTTTGAAGATCAGGCGCGCCTTGCCTTCTTTGAAGAGCAGCATTCGATCCGAAACTCGCTTACAAGAGAACTCAATCACCGGGTCAAGAACACGCTGGCCAACGTGCTGTCGATCTTGGCTTTGACCCGCCGCCGAGCAAGCGGCCTCGATGACTTTGCCGACAGCCTGGAGGGTCGCATCCGCTCTCTTTCAGCCACTCACGATCTTCTCACCGGAACCGATTGGGGCACCACCCCGCTTCGTTCCGTGGTGGAGGCGGAATTGCAGCATTTCCGCGCCGGCGGCGATCACATCATAAGTGTCGATGGCCCGCCGGTGGAGCTTGCGCCCAACGATGCGCTGTCCTTTGGCCTTGCCATCCACGAACTGGCGACCAACGCGGCGAAGTACGGCGCGCTCAGCGTGCCGGAGGGCCGTGTCTCGATCTATTGGACGCTGATTGAGGATCACATGGTCGAGGTCGAATGGCGCGAGCGTGAAGGCCCCGAAGTCAAGGAAGAGCGCGGACGCGGATTTGGCACCGAACTGATCGAAAAGATCGTAGCGCACGAACTTCGCCATCCCGTGCAGCTCGTCTTTGAACGCGAAGGGGTGCGATGCGTTATGCGCGTGCCCGTGCGCCAGCGCCGCGACTTTCAAATCCGAGAAGACGCTTAGAGCGGTCGGCTGGATCCGAAAAAGAGCGCCTGGCTGATGGCTGCGCGCACCGTCTTTTCCTGGAACGGCTTGGTCACAAGATAGGTCGGCTCTGGCCGATCCCCTGTAAGCAGGCGTTCCGGATAAGCGGTGATGAAGATGACCGGCACGCTTCCGATCGCCAGGATGTCATCGACCGCGTCGAGACCCGATGATCCATCAGCCAGTTGGATATCCGCCAGAACAAGGCCGGGCCGCGTCTGTTCAACCGAGGCTACCGCCTGCGTTCGCGTGGCCGCCGTACCGCAGACCTCATGGCCAAGACCCGTCACCAGGTCTTCCAACTGCATGGAGATGAGCGGCTCATCCTCGATAATCAGAACGCTTGTGGCTTGCTCGCGATCAATCTCGCTCACCGCTTCGGCCACCAGCGCTTCGACATCAGCGGTTGGGATGTCCATGATCTGCCCCGCTTGCGCGGGCGAAAAGTCCTCAAGTGTTGTCAGCAAAAGCGCCTTTCTCGACAGCGATCCGGGTGGGCCGATCGATCAGGACACCGGCGATCACGAGGCTGGCGCCCAGGCGC
>JBCBYM010000092.1:0-10720 GCA_039815865.1 Pseudomonadota bacterium | reverse complement strand
CTCTCAACCATGGATCTTGGCGTCAATCCGGACCGGGTGAATGCGATGAACGACAAGTCGACCATGAACAAGATCATGGAGTATATGTCGCTCGGCAAAGCCATGGTTGAGAGCACTTCGAACAGCTCTTGATCGGGGGCCCGGCCGGTAAAGGTGATGAAGTCGGCCAGGCCTTTATCCGCGGTCATCGCCTTGAGGTCATCCAACGCGGGGCCTCCGCCCACAAGCACAAACTGGATATCCTCGCGCTTCTTCTCGCGCACCAGATAATCCACCGCGTCGATAAGCAGGTCGATCCCCTCCTGCTCGCCCATCACGCCGACATAGCCGACCATGTGGGCGCGACCGTTTTTCCAGCTCTCAACAGGGGGAACCCGCTTCAGGCGAGAAAGATCAGGGCCCGATCGCACGACATGAACCTTGCCCGATGCCATACCGCCACGCTCGATGGCGATTGTCTTATAGCTTTCATTCGTGGCGATCGAGACATTGGCAAAGGCAAAGGTTAGCTTTTCAAAGATCACCATCAGCCACCAGAAGAACCCGCGATGTTCAAACTTCGCCTCGTAGAGCTCTGGGTTAATGTCGTGATGGTCGAAGATGTACTTGACGCCCAAGAGCTTGAAGGGCGCCGCCACCAGAAAAATGAGATCCGGCGGGTTGCATCCCTGAATGACATCAAATCGGCGTTTGAAAAATATCTTCCACGCGAGCACCGTTTCCCAGAACAGAGCCGCACCGTATTCAATCAGAAAGCCCATCGCACCGCTGGCCTCGAGCGGAAGCGGATGGCGGTAGATGTCGATACCCTCAATGATCTCGTGCCGCTTCTCGTGCCCCTTGCCAACCGGGCAGATGATCGAAACAGCGGCACCCGCCGCTTTGAGGGTTCGCGCCTCCTGCCAGACGCGCCGGTCAAAAGGCAGCGGCAGGTTCTCCACCACGATCAGAACGTGTTTGCCTTTGAGCGGCACGCCCTCGATGACCTTGGGAATGCCTTCTTCAGCGGTGGCCGTCATGTCAGTGGTGGGAGCATTCATAAGCGCCGCTCTTACGGAATGCTGCTGGCGTCAACAACCTTGCTGGCCTCGATGTCCAGCGTGTCGATCAGGCGGTTCGTCGCGATCGCCAACGCGTAATCATGGCTTTCCGCTTCCTGCTTGTTCACCAGCAGACCGTCGATCTGCGGCAGATAGGCGTACGCGTAGCCAAGGTTCTGACCGACTAGATTTTCCGGCTCGATCTGCGGATCGTAAATGTCGAGGTCATAGCCCGCCTCAAGCAGCTTGCGCGCCATATCGACCGCTGGACTTTCGCGCAGGTCATCGGTTTCCAATTTGAAGGCCAGCCCCACCAGCAGGACCTTTGCGCCCGGCTCCAGCCCCTCGGTTGCGTGGAGGAACTGGTGGTGCTTGTGCGCTTCGTTCGATCGAATGAGCGAATCCACCAGGTGGGTGGCCGAGCCGGTATCAGCAGCGATGTACTGAAGCGCACGGACGTCCTTAGGCAGGCACGAGCCGCCAAACGCGCCGCCAGGACGGGTGTAGTAGGCGGAGATGTTCAGCTTCGTATCGCTCTTGAAAATCGCGTGCACATCGCGGGCCGAGATGTCGAGGTTCTGACACACCCGCCCGATTTCGTTCGCGAAGGCCACTTTTACCGCGTGCCAGGAATTGTCGACAAACTTGGTTATCTCGGCTTCGCGCAAGCCCACCTCAAAGACCGGCGCTTCGATACCTTCGTTGAGAGCGGCCATGGTGGCCGACGGCTTTCCACCCAGCGTTCCGATCACGATTTTGGGCGGGTTGAAATAGTCCTCGATCGCTGACGCTTCGCGCAGAAATTCCGGGTTGTAGACAAGCTCAACCGTGTCCATCGCTTTGTCGCCCAATGCGCTTTCGATGATCGGCCAAATAATGCCCTCGCAACTGCCCGGGCGCATTGTTGAGCGATAAGCCAGCGTCAGCGGTTTCGCGCGGTCGGGCTTAAGCGCTTCGGCAATATTGCGGGTAACCTGCGCGATGTACGACATGTTGTGGGCGCCATCGACACCGCTCGGGGTGCCGACACACACGATTGCTAGGTCGCAATCGTCGAGCTGGCCGGTCAGTTCGGTCGTCGCTTCGATGCGTCCATCGGCATGCGCCTGTTCGATGAGATCATCGAGCCCCGGCTCATACACCGGCGCGCGACCTGAATTGAGCGCATCAACCTTGCCCTGGGCCACATCGACGCCCACTACACTGTGTCCCTGGCTTGCTATACATCCAGTCGCGGTCGAGCCCACATACCCGAGCCCAAAAATCGCAATCTTCAACCTAGATCTCCGCCTAGCGACCAACACGCAGTGTGCCCCTGTCTGCGGGCGCGTAGCAAGGGCTGGGTATTGTTGCAACGCACAACACTAGGACGGTCCTTGGCGGCGGCATTTAGCCGGTTGTCATAAGGCTAAGACCTCGCCAGACAGCTCGTCAGGAAGAGGAGAAAATGCCTGATGCAACCCGTTGATGAGCCGTGCCTGGGGCCACTCAAAGGCCTGAGGGTCGTCGAGTTTGCAGGGATCGGGCCGGGCCCGCACGTCGCTATGCTGCTCGCGGATCTGGGCGCTGAAGTTGTAACGATTGTAAGACCCGGCGCGGCCGTCTCTAATCCTGTCGTCGAGCGCGCGCGCCACCGGGTCGCCATTAACATGAAGACGCAGGAGGGTCTCGCGCTCGCTCAGCAGGCATGCGCCAAGGCTGATGTGCTGATCGAGGGCTTTCGCCCCGGAGTAATGGAGCGGCTGGGTCTCGGTCCCGATGCGCTGCTGGAGGCGAATGAGCGGCTTGTCTACGCCCGGATGACAGGTTGGGGCCAAGACGGGCCACTCGCCCACGCAGCGGGCCACGATATCAATTACATCGCGATCACGGGTGCCCTCTCATCGATCGGTCATGCCGGCGAACCTGCGCTGCCGCCGCAAAACCTAGTCGGAGATTTTGGCGGTGGGTCGATGTATTGCGCCTTTGGCATACTGGCGGCGCTCTATGAACGAGAGCGATCGGGCAAAGGCCAGGTTGTCGACGCGGCGATTGTCGATGGCGCGACCAGCCTCATGAGTTTCTTTTTCGGCGTCCGTGGACGGCCTTTCATTACGACTGAGCGTGGCAAGGGCATGCTTGGCGGCGCGGCGCACTTCTATCGCTGCTTTGAGTGCGCCGATGGCCGTGAAGTCTCGGTCGGAGCGATCGAGCCTCAATTCTACTCTGAGTTGCTCGCCAAGGCTGGCGCTGAGCATCTGGCCGAAGGACAAATGGATCCCGCCAATTGGGACGACTATACCGAGGCGCTCAGGGCGCTCTTTAAAACGAAGTCGCAGGCGGAGTGGGTCGAAATTCTCGAAGGGTCCGATGCCTGCTTTGCTCCTGTGCTCGATATTGAGGAGGCGCGCGAACATCCGCATATGAAAGCACGCGAAGCCTATCTGGAGCATGAGGGCGATTGGCACCCCGCGCCTGCTCCTCGCTTTAGCCGCACACCGGGCGCTGTTCGTTCAAGTCGTGATGATGGCGCTCACGTTATCGCCTCATGGCAAGGGGGGCGCTGATGGCCGGCAAGTTTTTTGATGAATGGAAGGTGGGTGAGCGGATCATGCACGACATTCGCCGTACGGTAACCGAGACGGACAATCTTCTGTTCTCGACCATGACCCACAATCCGCAGCCTCTCCACCTCGACGTTGAAGCGGCCAAAGCGAGCGGCTTTGGTCAAATCCTGGTCAATTCGACCTTCACTTTTTCGCTGCTTGTCGGGCTTTCGGTGGGCGATACGACACTAGGCACGCTGGTAGCCAATCTAGGGTTCAACAACGTGGTGACCCCCAAGCCCGTATTTATCGGCGATACCCTTCGTGCCGAGACCGAGGTAAAAGAGCTGCGGGAGAGCCAATCGCGCCCCGAGGCGGGCATTGTCACATTCACGCACGAGCTCTTCAATCAGCGAGGCGAGGTTGTGTGCCGATGTGAACGCTCTGCGCTGCTTCAGCGCTCAGGTTAGCGGCTGGTCCCGTTCGATGCCGCCCGATAGGCGCTGCGCGTCGATTGAAAAATTCCGGTCACTGTGTTCGATAATTAGCATCTTGCCCGGGCGCGCGCATTATCTTGCCATTCAGGCGCGCGTTCCTACATTGTAAAGCCGGAAAACAAGGAATCACGGCAGATGAACGACCAGAACGACCCGAACCAGCAGCCGCCTGAGGGCCAAAACCCGTGGGTTAAGCAGTTGATGATCTGGGGCGGGATCTTTCTCGCGCTTCTTTTGGTCGTGTCGCTATTCAGCAATTCTGGCCAGCCGCAAGGTCCCGAGATTAAGTATTCGGAATTCCGCGATCAGGTTCAGGAAGGCAAGATTGAATCAGTCCTGCTGGGCGATGATGTGATCACCGGAACCTACACGAACGGCAAGACCTTCACGGCCATTCCGGTGCGCTCGGACAATGAGATTACCGGCCTACTTGAAGACAATGGCGTTAAGTTCACCGGCAAGCAGCGTGAACAACCCAATATGCTGCTTTACATTCTCCTCAATTCGTTGCCCTTTCTGCTCATCCTTGGCATCGCCTTCTTTGCCCTTAGGCAGGTGCAAAAAGGCGGCGGCGGCGGCGCCATGGGCTTCGGAAAATCAAAGGCTAAGCTCCTGACTGAACGTCAGGGGCGGGTCACTTTTGATGATGTTGCCGGTATCGATGAAGCGCGCGAGGAACTGCAGGAAATCGTAGAGTTTCTGAAGGACCCGCAGCGCTTTTCAAAGCTTGGCGGTCAGATCCCGAAGGGGGCCTTGTTGGTTGGCTCTCCGGGCACGGGTAAGACGCTGCTGGCGCGCGCGATCGCGGGCGAAGCGGGCGTACCTTTCTTTACCATTTCCGGCTCAGACTTTGTCGAGATGTTTGTCGGCGTCGGTGCAAGCCGTGTGCGCGACATGTTTGAGCAGGCAAAGAAGAATTCTCCCTGCATCGTCTTTATTGACGAGATCGACGCCGTGGGCCGTAGCCGTGGACACGGGCTTGGCAATTCGAACGATGAGCGTGAGCAGACGCTCAACCAGCTCCTCGTTGAAATGGACGGTTTCGAGGCGAATGAGGGTATTATCATCATCGCCGCCACCAACCGTCCCGACGTGCTTGACCCTGCGCTGCTGCGCCCGGGCCGGTTTGACCGTCAGGTTGTAGTGCCAATCCCTGATATTGACGGACGTGAGAAAATCCTGGGCGTTCACATGAAGAAGGTGCCTCTGGCGCCCGATGTGAACCCGCGCACGATTGCGCGCGGCACGCCGGGTTTCTCGGGCGCGGACCTTGCCAACCTCGTGAACGAAGCCGCTTTGCTCGCCGCGCGCCGCAACAAGCGCCTCGTGGCCATGCAAGAGTTTGAGGACGCCAAGGACAAGGTCATGATGGGTGCAGAGCGCCGCTCCATGGTCATGACCGAGGACGAAAAGAAGATGACCGCCTATCACGAAGCGGGCCACGCGCTTGTCAGCATCAATGAGACAGCGTCCGATCCCATCCACAAGGCGACGATCATTCCGCGCGGCCGTGCGTTAGGCATGGTCATGCGGCTTCCCGAGCGGGACAGCTATTCCTATCACCGCGACAAGATGCACGCGAACCTTGCTGTCGCCATGGGTGGCCGTGTCGCCGAAGACATCATCTTTGGTCATGAAAAGGTGTCCAGCGGCGCTTCGGGTGACATCCAATACGCCACCGACTTGGCCCGCAACATGGTTACCAAGTGGGGCATGAGCGAAAAGCTGGGTCCGCTCCAGTACGAGCAGAGCCAGGAGGGCTATCTCGGAATGGGGCAGACCGCACGCACCATGGCGGGGGAAGAGACCAACAAGCTGATCGATGCGGAGATCAAGCGTCTGGTCGAAGAAGGCCTCAAGCGGGCTACCGACATCCTGACGGAGCAGGAAGATAAGCTTCACCTGCTTGCTCAGGCGCTTCTCGAATACGAAACGCTTTCTGGCGATGATATCAACACGCTGATGGAGGGCGGTGAGATTGATCGCCCTGACGCGCCCAGCGGTCCTGCGGCGCCCCGCCCTGCTCACGGATCTTCGATCCCCAAGGCCGGTAAGCGGTTTGGTCCTAAAGGTGGCGAGGCTCCTCAAGGCGCCTGACAAGCGAAGCCATTTTCAAACGCGAGATGATGGGGCGCCGGAGCAATTCGGCGCCCCTTGCCTTTCTTGCCTTTGTCAGAAGCCGCCCAGCAAGATGAGCGACTGAATGAACAGCATGATGGTGAAGATCATGAAGAACAGCAGCACAAAGAACCGCCAAAGCGTCGAGAAGCGAGACAGGCCATAGGTGTATCTCAGGTGCTTGTAGAGATGCAGAGGGGCCAGGGTGGCGAAGGCGATAAAGACCAACCCCGCCTCCAGGCCCGCTATGGCCGCCAGTGACAGCGCAATAAAGAAGAGCGACATGAAACTCAGCGAATAGGTTACGAAAACCGCATGATCGTACGCCTTGTGCCCACGACGCCACGCGAACAACAGCCAAACAAAGGGCAGCGAAATCGGGACCAGAAGCCAGCTGAACTTATAACCGTTGGCCTGCAGTTTGTAGAGCATCAGCCCTGGGTTCTCGCGCCACTTCTTGAAGATGTTATCGATAAAACCGACGCCGGACGACCCGATATCGATGCCCTCCTCTGCGCCATCTATGGCCCCATCCTTGAACCCTTGCGCAAAACCGCCGAAGCCTTGCATCCCGTCTAGCACGCCTTGGGTGGCTTTGAGCTCTTCCTGTAAGGTCGCGCGGATCTTGTCGTCCCCTTGGCCATCAGGAGCGAGCGCTGCAATTTGATCGGCTAGCTCGTCGCGCTTCGCTTCGATCTGCTCAACGGTCGCTCCGGCAGCGCCATTGACGTCCAGATCTGACTCAATCTTTGTAGGGACTGTCAGGCCGATGATCTGGAACACCGCAAACATGGCAAACACGCTGAACAGCAGCATGGCCATCGGACTGACGAATTTGGCACGTTCCCCTTCGATATAGCGGCGCGTGAGGAGCCCCGGCTTGAAGGCCAACAAAGGCAGGGTATGCGCAAGCTTGCCGTCGAGATGCAGCACGCCGTGCATCAGGTCATGGCCAATAGCGGTAAGCGTTCTGTGGACATGCGCCTTCTGGCCGCATTGGTTGCAATAGGGGCCAGTCAATGGCGCTCCGCAATTGGCGCATTCCGTTTCATCAGCGTGTTCCGCGGCGACCTTGCCCGCTTGAGGCTCGACGACCTTGGCCGCCAGCGATCCTTCGATGGCAGCGCCAAGCCCTTCTGCGATATCGCTCATGATGTGCGCCCCTGCTTCATGGTGCGGCGCAGTATAAGGCTCAGGAGGCGCTTGCCAATGGTGCGCGCAGACTACCTCTTGGCGAGTTTTCGTTCGATGGCCGTCCAAAGTTGCGCGAAGGCGCGAGCCGCGGGCGCGCGTGGCGCAAAGGCGCCCACCGGCTTGCGCTCGACCGCGCACTGTTCGACTGCGCTTGCAAGCGGCACGACCGGCCAGTTCGTGTTTGCCTCGCGCGCTTCGCGATGCAACGTTCGACGCATGTCAACCATTGATAGAACAGGTAGGATCGGGGGATGGCTCTTGCCTGATCCCCGCACCTCTTCAACGACCAGTTCAAACGCGCGCGCCGACAAAGGCGAAGGAGGAAGCGGCACGATGACCAGGTCCGCCGCTCGCATCACCTGGGAGCTCACCTCATTGAGGACAGGCGGGCAATCAAAGATGATCCGATCGTAATCCTTGCCCAGTGTTTCGACGAGCTTCGCCAGACGTTTCTTCTTGCCAAGCCGATCAAACTGGCGATCGAGCCTTCGTATACTCTCATCCGCCGGAAGCAGATCGAGATTGTCGAAATCGGTCGATTGGATCAGTTTGGAAGGCTCCCGATCGGCGGCAAAGACGCTTTCCGCGGTGCGTTTCTTCTTGGGGTCGATCCCGAGCAGAAAGCCGGAGCCATTGGAAGCGTCGAGGTCCCACAGGAGTGTTTTGCGCCGGGAGATGTTGGCGGCGCACCAAGCCAGGTTGACCGAGAACGTAGTCTTCCCGACGCCGCCTTTTACGCTGTAGACCGCAATCGAAGCCATTGTGCCTTTCAATCCCGCCAAGTTAAGCCGCCTCCCCAACGGCAGATAATGTTACGTTTTCGTGACAGGGTGCTCTCTCGCACACGCGCCATGCGAAAACAAGGGGAGATGCGCTTGCCGTAAATCGCACGCATTGCGACAGGTTTACGCCGCAAGAAAAAAGGCTGCCAAACCGGCAGCCTTTTTCAATTCGGGACGTTTTTAACCTGATCGAAAATCAGGACGCGGCTGAATATGGGCCGCTATGTCATGGGATCAGCCCTCGTAGTCAGCCCCGATTGAGGTCGAGCGGGTAGGGGCGGACGCTGTGATCCGCAGCGCTTCGGCCGACTGGCTCAACGAGCCGATTTCATCGGCTTCATCTTCGTCGTCGGGCAGAATTTTCTGAAGGCCGGTCACTAGCGCTTCGTTGAGGTCACGCGGCTTGATGGTCTGTTCAGCGATCTCGCGCAGCGCCACCACCGGGTTCTTATCGCGATCGCGATCAACCGTCAGCTCGCTGCCGCCCGAGATTTCGCGCGCGCGCTGAGCGGCGAGCAGGACGAGGTCGAACCGGTTGGGAACCTTGTCGACGCAATCTTCAACGGTAACGCGTGCCATTTAGCGAGGCCTCTTCATAGATCGATTGTCGGAAAGTGCGCAGCATCTAGGGACGAGGGGGCTTAGAGTCAAGATTTTCAGCCCCGCCAGCCCCTTGCTCATAGTGGCACCTACTCAAAACCCCACTGCGAATAGTCTTTGAAGTTGGGCGAGGTGAACTTGGTGTATTCGCTCTGGAACAGCAGTGGGACATTCCCGGTCGAGCCATGACGCTGTTTTGCGACATTGACCGCGGCCTTACCCTTCTTCTCTTCGTATTGCTCCTCCCAGGCGCGATACTTGTCTACGGCTTCCGGGCTGCTGGTCTCGGTTGGAAAGTCAGGCTTTATGGCTTCGAGGTAGTAATCGTCGCGATAGACAAACCAGACCATGTCGGCGTCCTGCTCGATCGAACCGGACTCGCGCAAATCAGAGAGCATCGGGCGCTTGTCCTCGCGCTGCTCGACCGCGCGGCTGAGCTGCGAGAGCGCGATCACCGGAACGCTCAGTTCCTTGGCGAGCGTCTTGAGGCCGCGGCTGATCTCGGAGATTTCGTTGACGCGGTTATCGTTCGCGCGCCCCGAACCTTGAAGCAATTGCAGATAGTCGACCACGATGAGGCCGATATCGTGCCTCCGCTTCAGACGGCGCGCGCGGTTGCGCAGCGCGGCAATTGTCAGCGCGGGCGTGTCATCAATGAAAAGCGGAAGCTCCGCCAGACGCTGGCTGGCGAAGGAGAGTTTCTGAAAGTCTTCACGGCTCATCTTACCACTGCGCAGCGCTTCTGAACTGATCTCCGCCTGCTCCGCTAGGATACGCGTGGCCAATTGGTCCGCGCTCATCTCCAAGCTGAAGAAGGCGGTGGGAGCGCCATAATTGAACTCGCCGCCTTCGTGTTGCCACTGGAGATGCGCCTCAGCGCAGTTAAAGGCGATGTTGGTTGCAAGCGAGGTCTTGCCCATGCCCGGTCGTCCGGCAAGGATGATCAGATCGGAATCGTGCAGGCCGGAGACCTTGCGGTCGATCGTTTCCAGGCCCGTCGTCTTGCCAGAGAGACCCCCGCCGGAGTTCATCGCAGCCTCAGCCATTTTGATGGCGGCCAGCGCGGCATCCCGGAAGCTGGCGGCTTCGCTGCCGGTCTCCGCACCCTCAGCGACCTTGAAAAGATCCGCTTCCGCTTCGGCGATCCGATCCATTGGCTGAACCGTGTCCGAGGTGTCTAGAGCGCCTTCGACGAGACCGCGCCCAACGCTCACCAATTCGCGCAGCAGCGCCAGATCATAGATCTGCTGCGCCAGTTCATGGGGTGCCAGAAGGCCCGCGCCGTTGGCTGTTAGTTTGGCCAAGTAGCTAGGCCCGCCCAGTTCTTTAAGTGCGGGGTCCCCCTCAAATTGCGGGCGCAGCGTAACCGGTGACGCGGTCCGGTTCAGGTCGACCGCCTTTAGGATCTTCTCATAAATCCGCTCATGCAGCGGTTCAAAGAAGTGGTGCGGGCGGATCGGTGTGCGCAATTCCTCAATAACGCGGTTATCGATCAGGACCGCGCCCAGAAAGGCAGCCTCGGCTTCGAGGTTGGAGGGAAGCTTGCGGCCCGTACCATCGGCATCTTGAGTATCGTCGCTGGGAAAAAGAAGCGTTTCAGTGTCATCCATCGACCCGTGATGCGCGCAAGGAGGGGGGAGAGGCAAGAGTTAAGCGAGTGAATAAATTTGGTGTATCACGTCTTGCGCTGTGGATAGCGTGGAAGGCTGATGCAGCCTGGTTGAGTCGAAACGCTTGAAGTCGCCCCCTTCGATCTGCGAAGGCGTGTAATTCATGGAAGGCCACTCGCCCGATTCACCCGCGACCTCGCAAAGGATCGCTCACATCGCGCTTGATGAAGCGACGATCCTGTGGCGCAACGCCGATGTCGAACAGGAGCGCCGGGTCGCGATCTACGACTTGATCGAAGAGAACACCTTCAAGCCCGTGAAGAGCGCTGAGAAGGGCGTCAAAGGACCTTATCG
>JBCBYM010000091.1:0-10808 GCA_039815865.1 Pseudomonadota bacterium | reverse complement strand
GCCGCCGTTGAAGCGATCTGTGAAGCGGGGCCGGATGTGTACAACCACAATCTGGAAACCGTTCCGCGGATTTACCCAACGATCCGGCCCGGCGCGCGCTATTACGCCTCGCTTCGCCTCCTTGAAGAAGTGAAAGCGCACAACCCGCTCATATTCACCAAATCGGGCATTATGCTGGGCCTTGGCGAAGAGCGCTTGGAGGTGCACCAGGTGATGGACGACATGCGCAGCGCGGAAGTCGATTTCATCACTATGGGCCAGTATCTTCAGCCAACACCCAAGCACGCCAAGGTTGAAGAATTTGTCACGCCAAAAGCGTTTGACGCTTTCGGTTCCATTGCGCGCGCCAAAGGGTTCTTGCAGGTTGCCTCAAGCCCGCTGACGCGTTCGTCTTACCATGCCGGCGATGATTTCGCCGTCATGCGCGCCGCGCGTGAGGAAAAGCTCGCCGCTCAGCGCCGCAAGCAGGATCGGCTCAAAGTCTGAGCTCGCGCCTCCATGCCGTCCATTCGTGAAGTCCAGCAATTGCCGTACACGCCCGAGCAGATGTTCGATCTGGTCGCGGATGTTGGCAGCTATCGCAAGTTCCTGCCTTGGGTTGTAGCGACCCGAGTGCGTTCAGACAGCGAAACCGAAATGCTCGCCGACATGGTCGTTGGCTTCAAATCGATCCGCGAAAGCTTCAGTAGCCGGGTCACCAAAGAGCGCCCTCATGAAATCCGGGTGCATTATGTCGATGGGCCGCTTTCTGACCTTGAAAACACCTGGTTGTTCAAGCCCTATGGCCTGGAAAGCTGCGAGGTCGAGTTTTTTGTCGATTTCACCTTCCGCAATGCGGTGTTTGAGCGGATCGCGGGCCAGTACTTTGATCGGGCCTTCCGCAAGATGGTCAACGCTTTCGAACAACGCGCGGCCGAGCTTTACGACACGCAAAACGCTTTAAGGTAGCAACAGCTCCAACGCGCAAAGCGCCGCTTGGTGGCGGATTACGGCTCGCGCTTTCTCCGGATCATCGCCGCCTTCGAAGAATTTGAGCTCACCTTCTTCCTCGCAGGACTGGTCGCGATAGGCGCGGGCAAAGACCACGGTGCCAACCGGTTTGAGCTGGGTGCCGCCCCCTGGCCCGGCAACGCCGCTGATCGCGACCGCAACATCAGCGTTTGAGCGCGCCAACGCGCCTTGCGCCATGGCCCAGACGCACGCGATCGACACCGCGCCAAAGGTCTCTATGATGTCTGAGGCAACGCTCAGCATTTCCATCTTGGCTTCGTTGGAATAGGTCACAAAGCCCCGATCGAGCACCGCAGACGAGCCGGCGATTTCGGTGATAGCGCCAGCGACAAGGCCCCCGGTGCAGCTTTCCGCAGTCGTGATCATGCGTCCGGCCGCGCGATTTTCGGCAACAACGCGCGCGGCCAGATGATCGATATCGGCGGGAAGGAGCCCAGCGGTCATTCGCTGAGCGGTCCTTCCGGGATCACCTGAATGGTCCCGTCAAGGCCGCAAATGGGCGGATTGTCGAGTTCGACCAGCTCAAGGATGAAAGCCACCAGCCCGCCAACATTTTCAACGGGCAGCGGGCTCAGCAATTCGACACCACGATCAATAGTGCCGCAAGTGTCTGTCTTGATCTGTTCGCCGATCATCTGGCCAAGAATGCCATCAACAAAAGGGCGCAGCGATTCTTCGGGCATGGCGGCGATCATTTCGCTCATGCCTTCATCGCCATCGCTCTGGGCCTCGATAAAGACCTTGAGGAAGCGGAACGTTCCAGCCCAGCGCTCATCCTGCTGCGTGCGGAACTGCTCGATAAAGTTGCTGCCCTCAGCTGAGGTCAGAAAGGTCTCTTCGTTGAACTCAGACTTGCAGCTGTTCAGCGTTGCATCGTAGGCCGCCGGCATCACGTAGACCACCGCATCGGCGGCGTCTTCGGGCGCCACGCAGGCTTGCTGGGCCTGGGCGGCTTGTGCAGAACCGAGCGCTGTGAAGGCTAGGGCGGAGGCAAGCAGGGTGCGTTTCATTGAGAGGTCTCCATGGCTGATAGGGATTGCGTTAGAGAAACGAGCGCCTGGGCAGCGATACCTTCGCCTCGGCCCGTGAAGCCTAGCCGTTCTGTTGTAGTGGCCTTTATACTGACGGCGGTCTCGCAAAGGCCGCAAAGGCGAGCAACTTCGGCGCGCATGGCGGCGCGGTGCGGGCCGATCTTGGGTGCCTCGCAGATGATAGTCAGGTCAATGTTGGACAGCCCGTACCCGGCTTGCCGCGCAAGCTGGACGGCGTGCTCGAGAAATTGTCCGGACCGCGCTCCTGCCCATTGAGGATCGCTGGGTGGGAAGTGCGTGCCAATATCGCCCTCGCTCACCGCGCCGAGGACCGCGTCGGTGACCGCGTGGAGCGCCACGTCGGCGTCTGAGTGGCCGGCAAGGCCGTGCGTGTGTTCAAGCCTGATCCCGCACAGCCACAATTCCTCACCCTCTGCGAGGCGGTGCACGTCAAATCCTTGTCCGACGCGAAAGGCAGGTGTTTGGGTCATCTCATCGAAGTCTTGTGCAAAAGTAATCTTCTTAAGGCGCTCATCACCATCGACAAGGGTAACTGAACCTCCGCTTGCCAGGAGGACTTGCGCATCATCGCCGGCATCCAGCTCGCCAACCCACGCAGCGTGCGCGTTCATAATCGCGCCATAGCGAAAGGCCTGCGGCGTCTGTACGCGGCGCAAAGTCTCGCGCTCGGCCTTTCCCGCCATCATGCCTGCCTCATCCGCTATGGCGAGACTGTCAACAACGGGGAGGGTGGGGATAGCGCCTTCGTGTGTGTCGAGTGCGTTTATCAGCCGCTCGATCACCGAGCGTGGCAGATCGGGCCGCGCGGCATCGTGGATGAGCACCCGTTCGGGGAAGAAATCCGCCAGTGCGCCAAGCCCCGCACGGACTGAACCCTGCCGCGTTGCTGCGCCTTGGATCGTGATTAGACCATCGGGATTGCCCGCCGCCTCGCGCGCTTCCTCGTGCATTCCTTCGGGGACGACAATGGCGAGTGTATTGCACCCAGCCTCAAGCAGCGCGCGCACTGAGTGTTCGAGCACAGGCTTGCCATTTAAAGTTCGGAATTGCTTGGGCGTGTCGCCTCCGATTCTAAGACCCTTGCCCGCTGCAACGATCACAGCGGCAAATCCGGGGAGGGGCGCGATCTCAGCCATTGCGCAAAAGCGCTTAGGGTCTGGACGGGCCTAGCGCAATCCACTATGCGCGTGCTCAAATTTTAGGCAATCCCACAATGACCAGCGCAACCCCTCTCCCTACTCTGAAGCCGATCCATATTGGCCCCGTCACGATTGATGAGCCAGTCCTTCTCGCGCCGATGACCGGCGTAACGGACAAGCCCTTTCGTGTGCTGGTGCGCCGCTATGGCTCGGGCCTCAACGTGACGGAGATGATCGCCAGCGAAGCCGCGATCCGCGAGACCCGCCAGTCGATCCAGAAGGCCGAATGGGATCCTATTGAAAACCCCGTCTCCATGCAGCTTGTCGGCTGTGATCCGGAATCCATGGCCGAAGCCGCCAAGCTTCAGGAAGGCAATGGCGCAGCGATCATTGACATCAACTTCGGCTGCCCCGTGCGCAAGGTTGTGGGCCAATACGCCGGCAGCGCCCTGATGCGCGAAGTGCCTTTGGCGACCAGACTGATGGAAGCGACCGTGAAGGCTGTCGACGTGCCCGTCACAGTCAAGATGCGGATGGGCTGGGATCATCAAAGTCTCAATGCGCCCGAAATGGCGCGCATCGCCGAAGACCTTGGGGTCAAGATGATCACCGTCCACGGTCGCACGCGCAACCAGATGTACAAGGGGCAAGCGGATTGGTCGTTCATCCGCAAGGTCAAGGACGCGGTCTCTATACCGGTGATTGCAAACGGCGACATTTGCACGGCAGACGATGCAACCAAGGCGCTGGAACAATCCAGCGCGGACGGGGTGATGGTAGGGCGCGGCGCTTATGGCAAGCCGTGGCTCCTGGGACAGGTCATGCGCTATCTGCGCACCGGTGAGCGTATCGCCACGCCCGACTTTGACGAGCAATACGCAACGCTTGTCGAGCATTATGAGCGCATGCTTGATCATTATGGCCGCAATGTCGGCACCAAAATCGCGCGCAAGCATCTTGGCTGGTACACCAAGGGCATGCACGGATCGGCTGAGTTTCGTCACTATGCCAACACCATCGATGACCCTGATCAGGTGCTGGGCGAGATTGAACGGTTTTATGAGCCGTTCCTGCGTCGCCGCGCCGTGGCCGCTTGAGGCGGCCTTAGACACATGGCCCCCGATCCAGCCGCACCGTCGCCTGCGTCTTTGGCACCCGATGCCGCCGCGCAGATCCTGGGCCTGGTCTTCTCGGTCATTCTGATCGATCCCGATGGGTTGATCGATCAGCTCAATCACGCGGCTGAAAGCCTGCTCGGAACCAGCGCAAAACGGATCGTTGGAAAGCCGCTGGATAAGGTCATGGTTCCTCTGGATGAAAGGGTCGCCAACTGGCTGGCCTTGGGCGAGGGGGCTCTTGTTGCGCGCGACGTGCGCGTCAAGCTGGCCGGGGTGGATACGCCTGTTAATCTCACCATGTCAGCCTTGCCTTCGCATCCGGGTTGGCGGGTGGTCACAATCTCGCAGCTCGGCCATGAAAAAGCGTCGAGCGAAGAACAAGGGCCGCATGTCCTGGGCGCGCCGTCAATCCTTGCTCATGAGATCAAGAACCCGCTGGCCGCGATACGCGGTGCAGCTCAGCTGATTGCCCGCAAGATGCCGCAAAGCGACAAGCCGCTTGCCCGCATGATCACCGATGAGGTCGACCGGATTGCGCGGCTTATCGATCGAATGCAGCAATTGGGCAGCCAGGCCTCGGAAACCCGCCAGGATTGCAACCCGCATGAAGCCATCCGTTCCGCTATGACGACGGTGAAGGCGGCGGGCCTCGATGCGGTGGAGATTGTCGAAGAGTTTGATCCCTCGCTGCCCAGTGTTCTGGCGAATCGCGACGCGCTTGAGCAAGTGCTGATCAATCTCATATCCAACGCCCGCGACGCAGCGGTGGCCGCGCGAGAGAACAGCGGACAGCCGGCAAAGATTATTATTCGGACGCGCTATGTCAGTGGGCTTGTGTTCAACGCCATCCGCTTTGGCCGCACCGTTCGCTTGCCGATTGAAATTTGTGTGTCGGACAACGGGGCAGGCGTGGACAGTGAACTGCGCGACCGCCTGTTTGAACCCTTTGTTTCCTCAAAGCCAACCGGCCAGGGCCTGGGCCTTGCGCTGGTTCGCAAGCTTATGCGGGATATGGATGGCAGCATCAGCCATGAGCGCGAGGGACGCACCGGGCTCACCCATTTCCGCCTTCATCTTCCCGTGGCTTCATCAGCGGCCGCTGACGCATGAGTTCCTCGCACGCCTCCAAAATTCTGCTTGTCGAGGATGACGCCGCGATTGCGACCGTGATCGAGGCGGCGCTGGAGGATGAAGGGTTTGCCACTACGCGCGTAGCCAGTCTGGCGGCGCGCGATGCGGCTTTGGCGAAAGAACCGTTCAGCGTCATGCTGACCGATGTCATTCTCGAAGATGGCGATGGCCTCGCAACACTTGCCAATGTTCGCCGCGAAGCGCCCATCATGCCGATCATCGTTCTGTCGGCGCAGAACACGCTCGATACCGCTGTTCGCGCAAGCGACAGCGATGCGTTCGAGTATTTCCCCAAGCCGTTTGATCTTGATGAACTTGTGCAGGCCGTCTGCCAGGCCGTAGGGATAGGAGAAACAGCTGAGGACGCGATGCCCGATGCATCGGCCGAAGGCTTACCTCTCGTTGGCCGTAGCGCGGCTATGCAGAGTGTTTACCGAATGATCACGCGCGTCCTGCGCAACGATCTCACCGTGCTGGTCACTGGCGAGAGCGGCACCGGGAAGGAACTGGTCGCGGAGGCGATCCATCAACTGGGCGGTCGCCGGACCGGGCCCTTCGTTGCTGTAAACGCCGCCGCAATTCCGCCCAACCTTATCGAGAGCGAGCTGTTTGGGCATGAAAAGGGCGCGTTCACCGGTGCGATTGCGCAGGCGATCGGGAAGTTTGAGCAAGCCAATGGCGGGACACTGTTTCTCGACGAGATTGGCGATATGCCGGGTGAAGCGCAGACCCGATTGCTGCGCGCGCTGCAATCGGGGCGAATTCGCCGCGTGGGCGGGCGACAGGAAATCGACGTCGATGTGCGTATCATTGCGGCCACCAACCGCGATCTTGGCCCTTTGATTGAAAGCGGGGTTTTCCGCGAGGACCTCTATTACCGCCTCAATGTTGTTCCCATCGCCTTACCCCCCTTGCGTGAGCGCAGCGAAGATATCGAGGTTCTGGCCAATCATTTCCTTGCCCTTGCCGCTGAAGAGGGGCTCCCGCGGCGTACGCTGGCGCCCGACTCGGTCGTCATGCTCGAAGAGCATTCCTGGCGAGGCAATGTGCGCGAGTTGCGCAACGTCATCTATCGCTTGGCCTTGATGGCACGCGACGATGTTATCGAGGCGAGCCAGCTCGCTGAAGTGTTCGCGGCTGAAACCGGGGTCAGAATTACGCCCGCCAACAGTGATCCGGCAACATTCGAGAGCGCAATCAGCCAATGGCTCCAGGATGAAGCCCCGGCTGATGGCACACTCTATCACGGCGCCCTTGCGGCGTTTGAGCGGCCTTTGATCGAGCACGCTTTGGGTGAGACCCGGGGAAACCAACTGCGCGCGGCAAAGCTTTTGGGCATAAACCGGAACACGTTGCGAAAGCGGATTGGAGAGCTGGGAATTGAGCCTGATCGCTTTGCAAGAACGGGCTGACGCATAAACCGCGCCTTGGCAACAGGTTTAGCTTGCAAACTGGCAACACTATGGTTGTATTCGGGTCACGATGAACGGATCAGACGGGTCAGTCTTGCCGCACGGGGGCGCTCAAGCTCAGTTGGAGGATGCGCCCAACTCTGCGAAAAATCCGGCCGCGCGCCAAGCGCCGCTATGGTGGCGCCGTTTCGTTCTTGGCTCGCGCCGGGTGAACCTTTTTGTGTGGCTTGAAGGTATCTCGGTCGTCGCTCTCATCCTCGCTGTGATCGCAACCTATCTGTCCTATTCGCAAGGGTCGCAAGCCGACGAGTTGCTTCCGACGATGCAGGTTTCGCTCTTGCTTATGGCTACGTTGGTTCCCGCTATGGCGATCCTCGTTCTGGCCGGGAGGCGCCTTGCGTTGCGCCGAGCGGCCGGAAGCACCGCTCGCCTCCATGTGCGGCTTGTCTTCTTCTTCTCGGTGGTTGCGGCAGTGCCCACGCTCTTGGTGGCTGGGTTTGCCGCCTTCCTCTTCCAGACCGGCGTGGATTTCTGGTTTTCCGACGATTCGCGCGGGCTGATGGAGAACGCGAACGAGCTGGCTCAAAGCTATTATGACGCCAACCAGCGCAAGGTCGAGGAAGAGACCATCACCATGGCGACCGACATGCGCTTCAACCTGGAGCGCGAGCCGATTTCGGACCCCGGATTTCCCGACTCTTACGCCTACCAGGCTCGAGCGCGTGAGATTTCGGAAAGCTTGATTCTCCAGCGGCTTGAGGATGGCTCGCTGCGAACTGCGGCCGTGTATCAGCTGATGGAGGGCAATCGACCGATCGAATTCAGTGAGGCGGCTCTACCCAAGCTTGATGCAGGTGCGTTCGTCGTCGTCGAAGGAAGCCCTGAGCGGATTGCTGCCTTGGCCCCGATCGACAAGGAGAGCGGCATTTATCTCTACAATGCGCGCACGACTGAAGAGAGAATGTTCAATTCCTGGTCACGAGCGCAGGAAATTTCAGCTGCCTACGACACACTCACCAGCGAAGCGCGCACACTCCAGTTGCGGTTCAACATTGCTCTGGTCCTGGTCAGTCTCGTTCTGGTTGGCCTGGCAATCTGGTTCGCGCTGCGCTTTGCTGACCGGCAGGTTGAGCCACTGACGGACCTTGTGGCCGCCGCGCGCAAGGTGGGGCAGGGCAACTTCGCCCTGCGTGTGGAGGGGCGGACCGGTGCGGATGAGATCGGCCTGCTTAACCGTGCCTTCAACCGTATGACGGCGCAGCTTGAAAAGCAGACCCAAGCGCTTGTTAGCGCGAACCGCCAGATCGATGATCGCAGGGCCTTCATGGAAGCGGTGCTGGAATCGGTTAGCGCCGGCGTGATCTCCGTTGACCAGGGCAATTGTGTCCTCCTTATGAATTCCTCGGCGCAGAGCCTCTTGGACGACGCCGAGCCGTGCGAGGCGGGCGCTGACCTAGAGGGTGTTTCGCTTGCGGAGCTTTCCCCCGAAATTGCCGCAATGGTCGCGGAAGGCTCAGAGCGCGGTATCGTCAACCACGCTAAGGGTAAGGAGTTGCGCACACTGGCGGTGAAGGTCGCCCCCGGATCAAGCGGGCATGTGATCACTTTTGAGGATATCACGCGCCAATTGCTTGATCAGCGCCAGGCCGCCTGGTCCGATGTGGCACGGCGCATTGCGCACGAGATCAAAAACCCTCTGACACCCATCCAGCTCGCAACCGAACGCCTCAAGCGTCGCTATCGCAAGCAGGTGAAAGAGGGCGAAGATGGTGAGTTGTTCGATGAACTGACGAGCACAATCGTGCGCCAGGTGGGTGACCTGCGCAAGATGGTCGATGAGTTCTCCTCCTTTGCCCGGCTTCCCAAGCCGGTCTTTCGGACCGAGGATGCCGTCGATCTGGTGCGCCAGGCCGTGTTCCTGCAGGAGGTAGCCCATAACGGGATCGATTTCAGCGTGGATGCAAGCGGCGTCGACACCCGCGAGGTGCGCTGCGACCGGCACCAATTGGGCCAGGCGATGACGAATGTGCTCAAGAACGCGGTCGAGGCTATTGAAGCGCGCGCGGCGGAAGCGCGCGGCGCTTATGCTGGCCAAATCTCGGTGCGGCTCTTGAATGAACCCGAGCACCTGCGTGTAACCGTCGAAGACAATGGCATAGGTCTTCCGGTGGATCGCGAGCGTTTGACTGAACCCTATGTGACGACCCGGGAAAAGGGCACGGGCCTCGGCCTCGCGATCGTCAACAAGATTGTTGATGAGCATGGCGGCGACATGGCGTTTGCGGGGACAGAGGAAGGGGGCACGCGTGTCACGCTGCGGTTCGCGCGCGATCCTCAAATTACCGAAAGCGAGCCAGCATGATCACTTGCCGGGCAGCCCCAAAACCAAGACTATATGAAGGAACCGCGTGATGGCGCTCGAAATCCTGATTGTTGATGATGAACGCGATATCCGCGATCTGGTCTCCGGAGTTCTGGGGGATGAGGGGTACGAGTGCCGCACCGCTGCTGATTCAACCAGCGCTCTTGCTGCGATTGATGAACGTCGGCCAAGCCTCGTTCTGCTCGACGTCTGGCTCCACGGGAGCGAGATGGATGGGCTTGAGCTGCTCGACGAAATCAAGGTTCGCGAGCCAGACTTGCCGGTCATTATTTTCTCCGGTCATGGCAATATCGACACCGCCGTCAGCGCGGTTGGACGCGGCGCGATGGACTTTATCGAAAAGCCGTTTGAAGCCGAGCGCCTTCTTCTTCTGGTCGACCGGGCGACCGAGACCGAACGCCTTCGTCGTGAGAACACACGGCTGCGTGAAGGAGCGAGCGAGGCGGGTGAATTTACCGGCAATTCCAGCGTCATCAACAGCGTGCGCGCTACGCTCAAGCGGGTCGCAAACACGGGCAGCCGCGTCCTGATCTCGGGGCCTGCTGGGGCAGGTAAGGAGGTCGCTGCGCGTCTCTTGCACGCCTGGAGTACGCGCGCTGACAACGCCTTCGTGATCGTCAACTCGGCCCGCATCACGCCGGACCGCTTTGAACAGGAACTCTTTGGCGAAGAGGCCGATGGCAAGCAGGTTCGCCCGGGCCTGCTGGAGATGGCGGACGGGGGTACGCTCTATCTGGACGAAGTGGCCGATATGCCGCTCTCGACCCAGGCTCGTATCCTTCGCGTGCTGACCGAGCAGAGCTTTGTGCGCGTTGGAGGAACACGGCAGATCGGGGTTGATGTGCGCGTTGTCTCCTCCACCTCGCGTGACCTCTCGCTCGAAATGGAGGAGAAGCGTTTTCGCGAAGATCTCTTCTATCGTCTAAACGTGGTCCCGATTTCGATCCCAAGCCTTGCGGACCGGCGTGATGATATTCCTGCTTTGGCGGAACATTTCTTCACGCGCTATTCGAGCGATCAGGGTCTGGCGCCGCCGACTATCTCTGAGGAAGCCATGGCGGCCCTCCAGGCCTATGATTGGCCAGGCAATGTGCGCCAGCTGCGCAATGTGGTTGAGCGCACCATCATCATGACCCCACGTGAACGATTGACTGTGGTCGAGACCGATATGCTGCCCAGCGAGATTACAGGGGGGCGCATGGCTGCCTCGGGGCAGGGGCTGTCGTCGATGATGGGCGTTCCCTTGCGCGAGGCGCGCGAGAGCTTTGAGCGAGAATACCTCACGATTCAGATCCGCCGATTCTCCGGCAACATTTCAAAAACCGCAACATTCATCGGGATGGAACGCTCTGCGCTGCATCGCAAACTCAAGCTCCTGGGTATGGCGGAGCGCCGAGAAGCGCCGCGCAAGGACTAATCACGCATCTGCGCGTGCGCATCGCTGTCGCGTCCGAAACTTGATTGTAATTCAATCATTGCCGGATTCATCGGCAAGAGGCATTATATGCGCAGCGTTGATCAACCGCGTTAGACAACGCCAGCGCTGATCCTGCGGACCGTAA
>JBCBYM010000090.1:0-10857 GCA_039815865.1 Pseudomonadota bacterium | reverse complement strand
CGCGGTGGGCCTCTACGGCCCGCGCGGCGGCGGCATCGCGGAACGCGAAGGCCTGATGGACCGGATCGATGTGATCGAAGGCACGTTGGGCAAGGCCTATGGCGTGATGGGCGGTTATATCGCGGCCTCGCGCAATCTTGTTGATTACGTGCGTTCCTTTGCGAGCGGTTTCATCTTCTCAACCGCGCTCCCCCCGGCCGTGGCCGCTGGCGCAGCCGCGAGCATTCGCCACCTCAAGGTCAGCGATCACGAGCGCGAGCTGCAGCAGGAACGCGTTGCGCAAGTGCGGCGCCAACTGGACATTCTGGGCATTCCGCATCTGGCCAATCCCAGCCACATCATCCCGGTGATGGTGGGCGATGCCAAGAAGTGCAAAATGATCAGCGACTGGCTGATGGACAATCACGGCATCTATGTGCAGCCGATCAATTATCCGACCGTACCCGTGGGCACAGAGCGTCTGCGGATTACGCCCTCTCCGGTCCACACCGATGGCGACATCACGCGTCTTGTCACCGCGCTGAGCGAAATCTGGTCGCAGTGTGAGCTGGCACGGATGGCAACGGCGGCCTGATTACAGCGACCTGCACGAGGTTTCGGCTCAACAGACGCAAGACCTTTGGTGCCACAAAAGAAAAGGGCGGCGTGGATCCATCCCACGCCGCCCTTCTTTTTTCGCTAAGACGCGCCGAAGTTAGAGAGCGGCTTCTTCGAAGATTTCGCCGAACTCACGGCCAGCAAGGCCCGGGTGGCTGGCCGCCTTGGCCGCTTCGATGTTGTCACCGCCGCCATCGACGACAATCAGGCCGATCATGCCAGCCGCATAGTGCGGCACGCACTTGTAGCCGTACACACCCGCTTTCGGGATCACGTAGGTCGCTTCCTGGTTGATCTTGCCTTCCCAGCCTTCGACGCCTTCGGGCAGCATGCTGTCGATCGACGAGGACTGGTGGGTCGGATCGGTCGGCACGAACTTGATCGTGTCACCGACGCTGGCGGTCACCAGGCGCGGCTTGAAGACCTGAAGCGCGCTCGAATCCTCGGGATCCTTGGTGTACATGTTGATCTCAATGACCGTGCCATTGGCTTCGACAGCCGGAGCCGCTTCAACCATTTCCGCTTCTTCAGCGACAGCTTCTTCAGCCACCGGAGCTTCTTCAGCCGGAGCGGGGGCTTCTTTGGTGGTGGTTTCTTCAGCCGGAGCCTGACCACCGCCGCAAGCCGTAAGAGCAGCGAGGCTGGCAAAAGCGGCAGCGCCCATAAGAACATTACGCTTCATATCTGTATTCCCTTTGAAAAGCTTACATCCTCCCGCGACGTCGCGGGCCTTAGACCAGATCAAGGATCATGAAAAGCGTCCATTGACCCAGCGCTGACGCGACGTCATCGGGCCAAGCCCCCCTTAAACGCGCGAGCGCGCGGTGGTTTCCAACAAGGGCTGCATTTGATGCTTTGGGCGCGGGTTTCGCTCCGGTGGGCAGGGCTGCATACCGTCCGGCCAGCCGCAGCGCAGTTGCGCTTGCAAGGGGGAACGCTAAAGACGTCGACCATGCAGAACAAAGCTCCCTGGCACGCCCGACTCGCTCTCACCCTTGGCCTGCTCTTGCCGGTCTATTTCGCGCTCGCTGCGCTCGGCACGAAATTCGGACTGTGGAGTTGGCAATTCGGACTTCTCACGCTGACCGCGCTTGGCGGGCTTGTTCTGATGGGCGCGATTGCGCTTCTGGGCCTGGTTTCACTGATCCTGTGTCTGCGCCGTAAACCCAAGCTGGGCTGGCGATCAGCGCTGGGCGGGCTGATCATACCGGTTGCGATCATGGCCTTCCTCATGACCGCTCTGGCTGGAGCGGGCAGCCACCCCATTCACGATGTGGCGACCGACACGGCGAACCCGCCCGCTCTCTCGGCCAAGGTGCTGGCCGATCGGGCAGCGATCGAGGCCAACCCGATCAACGCCTACGACATCCCACTGGGCCAGACCGAGCAGTTCGCCACCGCTGAGGCCCCGCTTTCAACGCAGACCTACGCCGATATCATCGCCACCAATTATCCTGAGCTCGAGCCTCTGGATATTGGCGATACCGAGACCAACGCCGCTGTGAACGCGGTGCAGCTTTCCATGGCTGATATGGGCCTTACCAGCATTCGCTATGATGATGAGGCTGGGACAGTCGAAGGGCTGGCGGAGACGTTCTGGTTTGGGTTCAAGGATGATGTCGTCGCGCGCGTCGCCGATGGCCGGATCGATTTCCGATCGGTCAGCCGCGTGGGTCAGAGTGATCTTGGTGCCAATACCAAGCGCATCATGGATTTGCGCGCCCGGGTGGCGAAAAAGCTTAAGCTGTAACGCCTGATCAAGATCGAAAGGTGATGACGGCCAGCACGCTGCGCTGGAACACGGTCAGCACGCACAAGCCAGCATAGGCGTAGGCGATAGGCCCAAACCATCCGGGCATCAGGCACATGGCTATGAACACTGCGATGGTCTCGGTACCCTCGGCAAGGCCGGTGGAGTAGAAGAAGCTCTTCTTGCCATGGAGCTCGGTGCTCACGCCGCGTTCAGCAGCGATCACGGCAAAGGCGAGAAAGCTCACCCCGGTGAGAACAAAACTCGCCACCAGAACCAGCGCGGCACGCGTGTTTGCCTCGTCGAAAATCCCGAAAGCGACAGGGATCGACACATAGAAGGCGAAATCGGCGACAATATCGAAATAGCCCCCCAGGAGCGTTGGTCCACGGACCCGCGCCACCGCGCCGTCAAGCCCATCGAGCAGCCGGTTGGCAACGATGAGCGCGAGGCCCAGCGCCAATTGCCCAAAGGCAATGGCAACCGCTCCGCCAAGCCCCAAGGCAAGCCCTGAAAAGGTCAGCGCATTGGCGGTGACCCCAAACTTTGCCAGGCCGCGCCCCACTGCATTCAAGGGCGGATCGATCAGCGGGCGAAGGCGGGAATCGAGCATCGCCCTACCCCGCGCCTGTGGGACCAAACGTCAAAAGGCCAATCCACGCGCCTGTCATTGCCGTAGCCATATTGCCGGCGATCCAGCTCTTAATGCCAAGCCCGGCAGCTTCCGCCCGGCGTTCAGGGCACAAGGTTCCGATGGTTGAGACCAGCAAGCCAACGCTCGCAAGGTTGGCCACCCCGCACAAGGCATAGGTGACGATCAGCAGGCTGCGTTCACCAAGCGCTCCCTCTGGCAGCGCCGCGAGTTCGAGATAGGCCACATATTCGTTGAGGATCGCCTTGGTACCCATCAACCCGCCAGCGCTCGCCGCCTCATCCCACGGCACTCCGATCAACCACATTAGCGGCGCGAACAGCCATCCAAAGAGGCGTTTTAATGTGAGCGGCTCCTCGCCCACCAGCGGCAAGAGGCTGAGCGCCTCGTCCGCCAATGCGACAAAGGCGAAGACCACGATAATGATGGCAATAACGGCGAGGAAAAGCTGCATGCCGTCCATCGTGCCTTTGACGATGGCATCGATGCTGGATTCGTACTTGAGCCCGCTTTCGGTGTCATCGGTTGCGGTGGCCTCGTCCTGCGGATCGCCTGGCACCATGAGCCGTGCGATCAGCAAGGCGGCAGGCAATGACACCAGCGAGGCGGCGATCATGTGGCCCACCGCGTTGTCCACGGTCTCGCGCAGTGTGGTGGCGTAGAGGATCAGGATCGCGCCCGAGATGGTCGCCATAGCGAGCACCATGATCTGAAACAGCTCGGCGCTGCTGACGCGTGCGAAATAGGCGCGCACGGCAAGCGGGCTTTCCACCACGCCCAAGAACATGTTCGACCCGCCAGCAAGGCCCACAACGCCGCTCACGCCCAAAGTGCGCCGCAAGAGGAAGGAGAGCCCGTTCACCGCTGCGCGCAGCACCCCCCAGTGCCACAAAAGAGCAGCAAGCGCGGAAAAGACGATCACCAGCGGCAGGATCTGGAACGCGATAATCAGCGGGGCATCGGCCCCCTCTTTCAGCTCAAAGGGCAAAGGCGCGCCGCCCAGATAGCCGAACATGTAGGACGAACCCTTCAGCGTCGCCCGTTCAATCGCGGAGACGCCTTCGTTGAGATACCCCATCGCGGCCCATACAAACGGCACACGGATGATGAGCAGCGCCAGAGCCGCTTGCAGCCCCAACGCGCCAGCAATCCACTTGGCTGATGGGCGCTGCTCACGGTTCTCGCTCAGCCCCCAGGCGAGCGCCACGAGCGCCGCCAGACCCGCAATCGGGCGCAACTGATCAAACCAGTCCAAGACTTACCCGCGCTGCCAGTTGAAGAATCGCTCCACCCATTTGAGCGCACCTTCTGGCTTGTTCGCCTTCTTCCAGTTGCCGGCGGCGAACTTGTTCGCCTCGGCCATGGTGGGATAGGAGTGGATCGTGCCCAGGATCTTGTTGAGGCCGATCTTGTATTTCATCGCCAGCACGTACTCGGCAAGCAAATCGCCCGCATGGCTGCCCACAATCGTCGCGCCCAGGATCGTGTCCTTGCCGGGCGGGGTCAGCACTTTGACAAAGCCTGAGGTCTCGCTTTCGGTGATGGCCCGATCCAGATCGTCAAGCTCGTAGCGCGTCACCTCGAACGCGATGCCCTGTTCAGCCGCCTCGGTTTCGTTGAGCCCCACGCGCGCGACTTCGGGATCAAGGAAAGTGACTGCCGGGATTACGCGGTAATCGGCCTTGAAGCGCTTGAACTGACCAAACAGAGCGTTGACGCTGGCAAACCAGGCTTCGTGGCTGGCTGTGTGGGTAAACTGATACGGCGCGATCACATCGCCGGCTGCGTAGATATTGGGAAACTTGGTCGCGAGGAATTCATCGGTGACGACGGTGTTGGTTGTCTCGACGCCCAATTCCTCCAGCCCGAAGCCGGAGAGCCGCGCCTTGCGACCGACCGCCACAATCAGCGCATCAAAGGGGATGCGCTTTTCCTCGCCGTCGCTGGCCGCGACCAGGACACTGTCCTCGACCCGCACCGCCGTGTGCGACGTCAGCACGGTAACGCCCGCTCCTTCGAGCGAGGCCTGCGCGAGCGCCGAGACATCCTCATCCTCGCGGCCCAGGACGCGCGGTGCCATTTCAACCTGAGTCACATTCGAACCAAGCCGCGCAAGCGCTTGAGAAAGCTCGCATCCGATGGGGCCGCCGCCCAATACCGCGACTCTTTCAGGGGGCGCGTCAAACTCGCCCAGCCCCTGCCACATCGTCTCGCTGGTGAGGTAGCCTGAGGTCTCTATCCCCTCAATCGGCGGAACCACGGGCTGCGCGCCGGTGGCGATCACGATGCTGCGCGCGGTGAGGCGCTGCGTGCCGCCTTCATTCAGGGCAATCTCAACCGTCCACGGATCGATCAGCTTGGCGTAGCCTTTGATCACCTCGACGCCCAGATCAGTGTAGCGCTCGACGCTGTCATGCGGCTCGATCGTCTTGATGACGTCCATGACGCGCGCGATGGTCTGTTTGAACGGAACCGTGGGTTCGTGGGGTGTGACGCCATACTTGTCCGCGCGGCGCATGGTTTCGGCGACCTTGGCGCTCTTGATCAGCGCCTTGGAGGGCACGCATCCGGTGTTGAGGCAATCCCCGCCCATCTCGCCCGCCTCGATCAGCGTCACCTTGGCCTTCACCTGCGCGGCGATATAGGCCGAGACGAGACCAGCCGAGCCTGCGCCGATGACAATCAGGTTGCGATCAAAGCTCTTGGGCTTGGTGTAGCCAGCGTAGACCTTTCGCGCCTTGATCCAGCCGATCACGCCTTTGGCGATCCACGGCGCGATACCCAGCAGTACGAAGGAGCCGATCACTGCGGGGGAGGCGATGCCTGAAAGGCTGTCAATCTGCGCCAACTGCGTGCCTGCGTTCACATAGACAATCGTGCCCAGGAACATGCCGATCTGGCTTACCCAGGCAAACGTCCAAGGCTTGATCCGGGTCAGACCAAAGACGAGGTTGATGACGAAGAACGGCACGGCAGGGATCATGCGCAAGGTGAAAAGATAGAACGCACCATCGCGCTCCAGCCCTTCATTGATACCCTTGAGCCGCTCGCCAAATCGGCTTTCCATGGTGTCACGCAGCACATAGCGCGAGGCAAGGAAGGCCAGCGTGGCGCCTAGGGTGGAGGCGAAGGAGACAAGGATCGTGCCGGTCACCAGGCCAAACAGCGCGCCTGCCGCCAGCGTCATGATCGCCGCGCCCGGCAAGGAGGCCGCCGTCACCGCAACATAGATCGCAAAAAACACTGCAAGCACGGCCACCGGATTGTCTTGATAGAATCCAGAAGCGTCCTGTGCGACCTGCTTGATCCCATCAAGCGTCAGATACGTCCCCAGATCGAAGACGAAATAGGCCGCGATAAGCAAAGCGATCGCTGCGATGATAACGAGCTTCTTCATATGAGCCTTGCCCCTGATCCCCGATTTGTACCCGTATTTCGCGATTCTCGGCCGCCCGGTTACGCGCCCTTACTCAGTCGGGCGTAGGATGCGATCCAGCGTTTGTCGATCCAAGCTTTGAGCCGGGCCACCCATCGCCCCTGAAGTGCAAGCGGGCCGTAGCTTGCGATAGCCTCGCCATTGCCGGTGGAAATGAGGTAGAGGTTTGCGCGGCGCGGGCGATGGGAATGGCTAGGCGGATCGCCCGAGAGAACAGCGCGAAGATTGGCGGCAAGAACGGGCCCTGCGTGCACAGCGTGAACTCCGGAATGGGCGACCTGCACGTCCACCCGCCGCGCGCAATCGCCGGCTGCAAAGATGCGCGGATAGCCAATGGCGCGCTGATGCGCATCGACCATGATGAAGCCCTCCATATCGACCTCCATACCGCCCATACGCGGCCAATCAGGCGCACCCGAGCCAATCGCGGCGATAATGAGGTCCTGCGGCTCATGCACGAGGCCTCGAACTGTCAGCTCACCAGAAGAAATATCCGCATCGCCTTCGATCACAGCGATGCCCTGTCGGCTGGCCAATTCGAGCGCCTTGCGCGCCGCGTTCGGGTGATGCCCCGTCAGCGGTCCGGCGCTTCCGATCACCAACGTGACCTGCGGCGGTTGAGGCAAGCTGGCCGCGTTGCGCAGGGCAAAGGCAAGTTCAAAGCCCGCAGCCCCGCCACCGATGATCGCCAGGCGCAAGGGCCCGTCCGCTTGCTCCAAGAGTTCGGCGGCGAGCCGGTCGACGAAGACATCGATCGGGCGAACATCGATGAGGCGCGGATCATCGCCAACAATCCGCGCCGCCCGGCCCACACCGCCTACGTCTATCGAGGCGTGGGTGAACGAGAGCACGCCGTTCGCTTGGGTTAGGATCGAGCGCGCCTCTGGGTCGATAGCAACGCAGCGATCTAGGATCAGTTCGGCTCCGGCAGCCTTCGCGAGTCCTGCCAGATCAACCAGCCCCTCCTCGCGCTTATACTCGCCCGAAATCCATCCCGGCACCATCCCCGAATAGCGCAGCGTAGGACGAGGCGTGAGCAGCACGGCACGGTTCGCTGGCAGACCATGCCGCGCCCAATCCGCGAGCACGGCGACATGGCTGTGACCGCCCCCAATCAGCGCGATGTCAGCCGGCGCGTCGTTCACCCGCGCGCATGGCCCGCTATCAGAAGCGCATCGCGCGCCAGTGCTTCCATGGCCTGCGGATCCGCGCCCTTGGGTGTGAGCCAACTTCCTCCACAGGCAAGGACGTGGGGGACCGCGAGATAGTCGGCCAGATTGCTCGCCGAGATTCCGCCAGTTGGCATGAAGCGCATACCGCGAAACACAGAGCCGAACGCCTTGAGCATCGGCACACCGCCCGCGAGGCTAGCCGGAAAGAACTTCACCGATCGCAGCCCCAGAGCGTAGGCGCGCTGCACTTCGCCCGCTGTCATCGTACCCGGAAAAATCGGTAGGTCATCCGACATCGCCGCCTCAACCAGCGGATCGACCAGACCGGGGGAGACGATGAATTGCGCGCCCGCCTGTTTGGCCGCGTGGTAGTAATCAGGCGTCAGCACCGTGCCCGCTCCCACGATCAGGTCATCGTCAGCCTTGCGGATCGCCGCAAGGCCAGCCAGCGCGTTGTCGCTGCGCAATACGACTTCAAGGGCCGTGAGACCGCCTGCCTTGAGCGCGAGGGCAATGTCCACGGCCCGCACCGGATCATCTTCGCCAATCAACGGGACAATCGGAGCCGTCTCGAGCCGCCGGGTCAACGCGTCGTGGGCTTTATCCATCATGATCGGGCATCCTCACCTTTGCGCCTTGGTTTTGAAGGTTCGTGCGCTGCATCGCGTTCAAGTGCAAGTGCAAGTCAGGTTCGTACAGTTATCGGCGCCGCGCCGTGCTATTCTTGCGGAATTGACGAGGGGCCTGGCGCCTATCACTCTTGCGCAATTTGCATGTTAGCCGGAACTTTGCATTCATGACCGCGTTGAATTTTCATTATGGTAGGGATGCATCTGCTAGGGATCGGCAGACGCAAATGACACACACTCGCAAAAACGGTATTGCGCTTGCCCAGGTTGATTGGAACGTGACCACCCATGGCCATTAAGAACAGGACATACGGAGACAAGATCTCGCTGACGGAGTTTTTCCGTACGTTCTTCAGTATCCTTCGCCCTGAGAGCAATTTCTACTGGCTCGCCATCGTCTATGGTGTGGGGATCAGCCTGCTGACCCTTGCAACGCCGATTTCGGTGCAAATGCTGATCAACACGGTGGCGAACACCGCCATGGTAACCCCGCTTGCAGTGCTGACCTTGACCTTGTTTGGGCTGCTTATGATGTTTGCGCTGCTCTACGCTTTGCGCATTCACTTGATGGAGCTGTTCTCGCGGCGCTTCTATTCACGCATGGTGGCTGAGATTTCGCTGCTGTCGGTCTACGCGAAGAACCCGTTCTTTGGAGACGCGCGCAAGTCGTCCTTGTTCAACCGATACTTCGACGTCGTGAATGTCGAAAAGGCGATCCCGATCCTGTTTGTCGGCGGTTTCACGGTCGTGCTGCAGGTTTTCACCGGGTTCATTCTGGTTTCGCTTTATCATCCCTACTTCCTGCTCTTCACCATTATCATGAGCGCGTCCATCTGGCTGATCTGGCTGGTCTGGGGATCGCGCGCGGTGCGCACGGGCATTGATTTGAGCCACGCCAAGCATGGCACCGCCGCCTGGCTTGAGACGGTCGGCGAATCCAACGGTTTCTTCAAATCGCAGCGGCGGATCGATTACGCCTTCAAGCAAAGCAACGCGCACACGGCCACCTACATCAAGGAGCGCAAGCGTCACTTCCGCAATCACTTCGGCCAAACGATCGCCTTTCTCACGCTATACGCCGCCGCGAGTGCTGCGCTGCTTGGCTTGGGTGGTTGGCTGGTCATCAACAACGAGCTTACGCTTGGCCAACTGGTGGCCGCCGAACTGGTCTTGTCGACTGCGTTCTTCGGCGTTGCCCAGCTCGGCACCTACCTGACCTACTTCTACGATCTGTGCGCAGCGATCGAGGAAATCTCCCTCTTCTACGATGTGGAGCAAGAGGAGCCCGCTGGCGATGACCCCATCAATGTGACCGAGCACACGCTGACGCTCAACGGCGTGCGCGGCTTCGCACGCCACGAAGAGGCTGAGTTCAACCTTGAAATCCCAAGCGGCGCGATCGTCATGGCCAGCGCGAGCCACCATGGCGTTCAAAGACTGTTCACCAACATCCTCAAAATGCACGTGTCGCCCGAGGGTGGTTTTGCCACGCTGGGCGGCGTCGACTTTACCGAGATCGAAGCGCACAATCTGCGCAAGGATGTGCACGTGCTCGACCGCGCCAGCTTTGTGGGTATGACGGTGCGCGAATATCTCGGCCTGTCGTGCAAGGAATCCGCGCCACGCCGCATGGTTGGTGCGCTTGAGACGGTGGGCCTGATCGACACGATTTCCACTTTCGGCGAAGGGCTCGACACGCCAATCGCGGCAACGGGCTGGCCGTTGTCTTCGGTGGAATTGCAGCAGTTGAAGCTCGCAAACGCTTTGCTCGAACAGCCGCGCATCCTTGTTCTTTCGAAGCTGTTTGACCTGCTCGACGAAGACAACCTAGCCGCCGCGGTCAATGAATTGCGCGAGCAAGCCTATTCGACGGTGATCTACTTCTCGAACCGCCGGATCGACCTTGGTTTTGATCGTTTCCTCCACATGGAAGCCAGGCGTCAGGGCTATTATGACAACTTCGACGATTTCTGCCTTGCGGTGAACAGCAAACCCCCGCGCTTTCCCGGTGGGCCGCGTCCGCTTTCGAGCAGCTTGCTGGGGGCCGCGGAATAATCATGGCTTCTCTCGAACAGGACATGGCGCACTTCACCGCGCTTCACGAAGTCAAGCTCCCGCGCATTTTCCGCGCGACATTCGCCTTGCTCCTCGTCGCCTTCATCGCAACGGTGGCTTTCCTCATATATGTCCCCTGGGTCCAGAATGTGGGCGGGCGCGGCGTGATCACCACGCTCAACCCCAATGAGCGCCAGCAGGATATCAACGCGCTTGTGTCGGGCCGGATCGAGGAGTGGTTCGTACGCGACGGCAGCGCGGTCAAGAAAGGCGACCCGATCGCCCGCATCGCGGATATTGACCCGCAGCTGATCCAGCGCCTTGAGGCTGAGCGCGCGCAGGTCGAGGTTCAATTGCAGGCCGCCAAGAGCGCGCAGGCCACAGCCGAACTTGACCTCAACCGCATGCGCGAGCTGTTCGAAGCGGGCCTTGCCGCACGGCGCGATTACGAGCAGGCGCAAATCCGCGTCGATCAGATGCGCGGCAGTGTTGCTGGGGCACAGGCCAATCTGACGCGGGCCAATGTCAGTCTGTCGCGCCAATCGAACCAGCTTGTCACCGCGCCT
>JBCBYM010000008.1:0-36046 GCA_039815865.1 Pseudomonadota bacterium | reverse complement strand
AGGGCGCAGACCTTGATGCCTTCATCGGCCCATTCCCCGTCGAGCGCCTGCGTGAGGCCGCGCACGCCCCATTTCGTTGCGGTGTAGACCGCAAGGTTGGGCGCGCCGATGATGCCGGCAAGGCTGGCTGTGTTGATGAGGACAGAGCCGGGCGCGGTCTTCTTGAGGTGCGGCTGCGCGGCCTGCGCGCCGTAGATGACGCCCTTCAGATTGATGTCGAGCACGGCCTCGATCTGATCGGGGCTTTGCCCAGCGAGCGGTCCGCCATGGCCGATCCCGGCATTGTTGAACACGACATCGATGCGCCCGCCCGCTGCTGTTGAGAAAGCCTCGAGCGCGACATCCCATGCAGCGCGGTCGCGTACGTCGAGCCTGTGCGCGTATTTGAACCCGCCGGGGATCAGGCCAAGCGTGTCCTCCATCCCCTGTTCGTCGATGTCCGCAATGCCGACAAACCAGCCGCGCTCACCGAAATAGAGCGCAACTTCGCGCCCGATGCCCGATCCGCCACCGGTGATGAAGATAGAGCGCTTGGGCGCTCCGTTCGCAGGACTGCTCATCGTTTCCCTCTCCCATTAGGTTTCATTTTGCGAACCTAACTAGGTGAGGGAATCGCTGTTGTCATTCCCCTTTGAGCGCGTCTTCCAACCCTGTGACGTGGCTTGCGCCTTCAAGGATCTGCGCGGTGCTGGCCGTCAGCGTGTCGCCAATCGGCTCACTGCGCCCGCCAAGGCATGAGGCAAGGAAGTTCTCGGTGATCGCGGTGTAGGCGATGTTGTTCACCGGCCGTGCAAAACCGTGGCCTTCATCGGGGTAAAGCACATAGGTCACGGGGATCCCGGCTTCTTTCATCGCGCCCACGATCTGATCGCTCTCCGATTGCTTGACGCGCGGATCGTTGGCGCCTTGCAGGATGAGCAGCGGCTTGGTGATCTCGTTCGCCTTATAAAGCGGGCTTGCGGCTTTGAGCAGGGCCAGGCCTTCTTCGGTGTTCGGATCGCCCATGCGCTCATGGAAGATCTTCACCAGCGGCGCCCAGTAGGGCGGGATGGTCGACAAGAGGGTTTCCAGGTTGGACGGACCAACGATATCGACGCCGCACACGAACTTTTCGGGCGTGAAGGTGAGGCCGGCAAGCGTGGCGTAGCCGCCATAAGAGCCGCCCATGATCGCCACTTGGTCGGCGTTGGTGATGCCTTCGCTAACAGCCCAGTCGGTCGCATCGATCAGGTCATCGTGCATCGATAGGCCCCATTGCTTGTTCCCGGCGTTGAGGAAGCTCTTGCCAAACCCGGTGGAGCCGCGGAAATTGACCTGCAGCACGGCGTAGCCGCGATTGGCCAGCCATTGGACCGTGCTCGCAAAGCCATAGCCATCGCGCGCCCACGGGCCGCCATGGACCAGCAGCACCATCGGAACCGCGGCGTCGGGACGTCCATCGTTATCGCTGTCGGAACCCGGCGGAAGCGTCAGATAGGAAGGCAAAGTGAGCCCGTCGCGGCTGGCGATCTCGACCGGATGCATCGTTTGCAGCGGCATGCCTTCGAGCTCGGGCCGGGTAACATAGAACTCGGTCAGCGTTTGCGCTGAGCGATCGTAGATAAAGCTCTGCGAAGGCGCGGTCAGCGGGTCGTTCCAGACGATCCAGGTCTGGTCATCATCGGTGCGGCTGGAGATGCCAAACTCGCCATCAAGCCGTTCATCAAGCCAATCGAGCGCGGCACCGATATCGGGATCAAGCGCGGTCCACTCATTCTTGAGATAGTCAACCGAATAGGCCTGAACCTTGCCGGTTTTGGTGTCGCGGATGGTCCCGCCCAGATCGGCCTTGTCGTCCTCGGCGATCAGCGTCTTGGCCCCGGTCGCGGTGTCCTGAGCAAACAGAGCGGCGGTGTCCCGACCGCGGCTGTCGAGCCAGTAGAGCACCGACCCATCCGTGGTGTAGCCCGCTGGCGAAGTTGTCAGCGAATCTTCCATCGCCGTCGTTTCAAACGGTGCCTCTTCCACCGCCCCATCCGCGAACTTGAAATAGTCCGTTCCGCCGGTCTCGTCCTGGCGGAAGGCCATGCGCAAAGTCAGGCTGTCATCGGCCATGAAACCGGCAAAGCCATCATTCTCGTACACCAGCTCAAGCGCGCCGGTGTTGAGATCGAGCAAATGGACATCGTGGAATTGCGGATTGCGGTTGTTGAGGCCAACCAGGAGCTTGTCCTTGATCGTTTCGGAAGAACCCACAATCTGCACGCGCGTGTTCTCAAACGGGGTTAGCGTCACTTCTTCGCCCGAGGCCACATCGATCTTGTAGAGCAGGAAGTTCTCATCCCCGCCCTTGTCCTGGATGTAGCCAACGCTTTGGCTGTCGGGGGACCAGAAGTGGCTGCGGATCGGGCGGTCGGTGGCTGCGGTCATCGCCTTGGCCGCGCTCAGATCATCGCGCGGGGCGACCCAGATGTTGAGCACGCCATCAACCGGGGCCAGCCAACTGAGCCATTTCCCATCCGGGCTCAGCCGGCCCTGGGCGCGTGTGGGATTGCCGAACAGGGCATCGCGCGGGATCAGCGGGGTAGCGTCAGCGGTGGTGGTGGCTTGGGACATCGCGGCTCCGGTTGAGTTTTGGTTATGGGAATCGGCGCTTACGACGCTTGCCAGCGCCAACGCCGATATCGTTGCGGTGGCGGCGAGCAGGCGACTGGTCAAGGATTGTGCAGACATGGTGGAGGCTCCTTCCCAAGTTATCAGGTGTATTGGCTTAACGATACACGCACAGCCTGCGCGCGCAACAGCGGCTTTACGCTGCCTGTTCCCGGCGCAACGCGCCAGAGCGCCGGGAGAAACTGCGCATCATCGCTGGTTTCGCGGCTTAGCTCGCTTGCTCGGGCTCCTGCGCGTGGCGCCATGGTTCTGAGGCCCTGGCAAACCAGCGCGCCCATACATGTTTCCATGGAATCAGGACCAGCAGGATCACGACACCCACACATTCGAAGAACAGTCTCTCAATGCTGTCGGTCCACCGGTCATACATGGCTGCGGGCAGGGCAATGAGAAGCATCCAAAGCGCTTTCCACAAGAGCTCGAATAGCAGTACGGGCAGCAGATCGAGCGGGTAACGCAGCCCGAATACACAAAGGATGACGAGCGCAGCCATCATCGCTTTGGCGACACCCGTCATCGTCGCCAATTCCGCAGCTTCGAACAGCAATTGTTGCCACACAAAGCTGCTGAGCCCCAGAATGATCAGCAGATAGACCACCCGCAAGGCAAGGATGCGCCACTGGGCCACGTGAGGCAGATCGGATTGCGGTGTGGGCATTGGACGTTCCTATGGGTGATTTGCATTACTGTATTATACCAGCAATACACCAAAGGTCAACTTTTGCTCGACTTCATGGCGCCACCAAGAGCTTGTTAGAGGGCAGGGCTGCCCCGCGATCAAAGCGCCGGGTTCGCGTAGTAGTGCCAGGTGAAGATCGCCATCGGTCCCCTGTGCGGAGACCATTGCTCGCCCAGCGCGCGGCACTCCTTTTCAGTGGGACGCTCGTCCAGTTCCAGCAGGCGTTTGACACCCTCTTGCACCGCAAGGTCACCAGCGGGCCAGATATCGGCGCGACCCTCGGCGAATAAGAGGTATATCTCGGCCGACCAGCGCCCGATCCCCTTGATCTGAGTGAGCTGCGCGATCGCTTCCTCATCGTCCTTGGGCATGGCCTCAAAATCAAGCGCACCCGCTTCGACCAGTTCGCACAAGGACCGCGCGTAGCCTTGCTTTTGGCGCGAGAGCCCGCAGGCGCGCAGGGTGTCGAAATCGCGCTCCAGCACGCAGGAAGGGGTGAAATCGGGGCCCAGCTCAGCCTCCAGCTTGGTCCACATCGACGTCGCCGCCGCGACCGAGACCTGCTGGCCGACAATGGTGCGCAACAGCGTCTTGTAGCCCCGGTCGCGCAGGCGCGCTTCGGGATAGCCGACCCGCTCAAGTTGCTCAGCCACCCGCGCGTCCGCGCGCGCCAGTGCGTTTAGTCCTGTCTTGATCCGATCCGCCGTCAGCCCCATCGCTCTTGCCCCAATCGAAACGTCCCAGTTGCCAGTCGCAATGGAACCTCCTAGCAGCCCCAATGTTTGTCCGATAGCGCAGCGATTGCGCTCAACCTCAGTCACAAGGATTCACCGCCCATGCCCAAGCTGATCGTCACCAACCGTGAAGGCGCCACCAGCGAGATCGAGGTCGAAGATGGCCTGACCGTTATGGAAGCGATCCGCGATAACGGATTTGACGAGCTTCTGGCCCTGTGCGGCGGGTGCTGCTCGTGCGCGACATGCCACGTCTATGTTGACGATCCGGCTGGCGGCGCCTTGCCCACGATGAGCGAAGACGAAGACGACCTTCTGGAATCCTCCGATCACCGCAAGGAAAACTCACGTCTGGCCTGCCAGGTGCCGTTCACCGCCGATCTGGACGGTATGAAGGTGACTATCAGCCCTGAAGACTAAAGTTGTTTGCGGGCGGCTTTGGGAATGACTAATTCCCGGCCCATGAACATCACCAAGCCTATTGGCGACACGCTCGCTCTGATTGGAAACACGCCGCTGGTTCGCCTTGAAGGGCCGAGCGAGGCGGCCGGGTGCGACATCTGGGGCAAGTGCGAGTTTGCCAATCCGGGCGCCAGCGTGAAGGACCGCGCGGCGCTTTACATGATCCGCGACGCCGAAGAGCGCGGCGAGCTGAGTCCGGGCGGCACCGTTATCGAAGGGACGGCGGGCAACACCGGGATCGGGATCGCGCTTGTCGCCAACGCGCTGGGCTACAAGACGATTATCGTCATGCCCGACAACCAGTCGAAGGAGAAGATGGACACGCTGCGGGCGCTGGGCGCGCAGCTTGTCCTTGTCCCGCCGACCAAATACGCTGACCCTGCGCACTTCCAGCATGTCTCGCGCCGCATGGCGGAAGAGACGGAGGGCGCGATCTGGGCCGGTCAGTTCGACAATGTCGCCAACCGCAAAGCTCATATCGAGGGCACCGCGCCCGAGCTGTGGGAGCAGACCGGCGGCGCAATCGATGGCTTCACTTGCGCTGCGGGCACGGGCGGTACGATTGCCGGCGTCGGGCTGGGCCTCAAGGAAAAGAACCCCGATGTGCGCATCGCGCTGACCGATCCGCATGGCGCGGCGCTCTACAATTACTACGCGAATGGTGAGCTCAAATCCGAAGGCTCTTCGGTTGCCGAAGGGATCGGTCAGGGGCGCATCACCGCGAACCTGGAAGGCGCGCTGATCGACACGCAATTCCGCATCTCGGACGAGGAAGGCCTTGTCTGGGTTCGCCGTCTGCTGCGCGAAGAAGGGCTGTGCCTTGGTCTTTCCAGCGGGATCAACGTCGCGGGCGCGATAGAGCTGGGCAAGGAATTGGTCGCCGAAGGGCGCGCCAATCCGCAAGTGGCCACGATCCTGTGTGATACGGGGTTTCGTTACCTTTCAACGCTTTACAACGCTGAGTGGCTGAAGACAAAGGGCCTCCCGGTGTTTGACTGGCTGGAAAGCGAAGGCGAGGGCTGATAGGATTGCGCGATGAAACAGCGCGATCTCTTTGCACAGCCTGAAAACGCTGAGACCGCCGGTAACCCGGCTTTGGCCGTTGCGACTGAGGCGGGCGGCGAGCCGCCTGAGCTTGCGCCGCTCGGCGGTACACGCAGCGAAGCCGTGCAGCGCCTCCAGATCGGACTGACTGGCCTGTGCGCCATGATCCTGATGATCGGGGTTGCCGGGGTGCTTGGCGGTCAGGCGGACCTTGCCGAAGAAGCGGCCGTGCCCGACGCCGCACCCACCACCGAACCCACCGCTGCGCCGCCGCAGCGCGATCCGCTGGCCGATGCGGGCGTCGTTCCCGACATTCCAACAGAGCCTGATGTTGAAGATCCTCCGGTTCCCACCGACACGATTATGACCGAGCCCGATGGCGCTGTAACCGTGCCCGACACACTGCCGACAGAGCCGCAAGTCGACGAAGATGCACCGTAAGGCGCTGTGCGGCGCCGCGCTGGTGGCCGCGCTGATGGCCGTGTGGGGATGCGACGCGGCGCCGACAGACGAGCGCGCATCGGGTCGCGCGCCCGTCAGCGAAGCGGCTGTGTTTGAAGCGCCGTCTCTTGCCGACCCGCCGCAGACCGGCCCCACCTTTGCGCTGATGACCAGCCTTCCGCTTTATTGGCCGCTTGCTGCCGATATGACGGAGATTGCCTCTGGCTCTGCCGCTATGCCTTGGCCGCGTGTCTTTATGGAGCGCGGTTTTACGATTGTGCCGCTCGATACGCTCTCGCCCACGCTTTCCCCTTCGGGAGAAGCGCAAGGGATGAACCCGCTGGCCGACATACAGCGTCTCGCCATCATCCAGCCGCGCGGGCTGTCCCCTGCGGACAATGTGGCGCTTGATGAATGGGTGCGCGGGGGCGGGCGCTTGCTGCTGGCGCTCGATCCGGCTTTGACAGCGCATTACGAGGTCCCGGTCGGCGATCCGCGCCTGCCAACGATGACCGCGCTTATCCCGCCTGTGGTCGCGCGCTGGGGTCTGGCGATCCGCTTTGATGAGGCGCGCCAAGAGCCGCTTGGGCGCGCCCCTTTCCCCGGTGGCGGGGAAGCGCTGCTGCGGCTGCATGGCGAAATCGCGCCCGCTGGCCTTTCGGCAAACGCGGTCGGCGATTGCGCAGCCGCGGCGCCGGGGCTGATCGTGCAATGCGCGGTCGGTAAGGGCCAAGTCACACTTATAGCGGACGCCGCCATGTTCGAGCATCGCGAACTGGCCGGAGCAACCGGCGAGCGCTTGCGCGGATTGCTCTCCTACGCCTTTGACAAAGCGCCAACACCGGCCCCTTGAACGTTTGAAACTGAGCGTTTGAAACGCCTCTTGGGGATTTTGCGGGAACCCTTGGGGAATGGGCGGGCGAGCGCGACTCCAGATCGCCGGAATCGCAGAAAACGCAGACAAAATGGGGGTTTCCACTCGCTTTTTCGATGAGGAAGCGGCTGCGCGCGCTTCAAAGCCGCGTGAAGTTTGGGTTAAAAAGTATTGTAAATCATTATCTTAACAAGACATCCCCTAATATCCCTAATTTAGACCTTTAATCCCCCTTCAATCCCCGATAATAACGCACTCCATCAAACATGCCCGTTTCTCCCGCGCCCGTCTTTCGATTGGCGCGCCGGTCGCGCTCACGCGCGGGTCCGGCGGCGGGGAAGTCATGCCGAAGAGGCGGGCGCTTGTTTGATGATGGGGTCGATCATGGGGACCGACCTGGCGAGGGTAAAGGGGAAGGCGGACTGTGTCGGCTTTTGGAGGATACGCTGGTCAAGCCTATTCGCCCGCGGGCGATAAGGGCCGCTATGTCCTGCCCCCAGACTTTCGCAACGGGATCAAGCTTGCCAGTGGCGGCCACAAGACGCTTTGCCTGGCGCGCCATCACAAGTGGAAAGAGGGCTGGAAGTGCCTCGTCGGTTTTGGCCTCAACTACGAGCAGCAGCTTGAAGACATCCTGAAACACGAAGAGGAAATGGCGGTCCGCGCGCGCGAGCCATTTGATCGCGACCGCCGCCGGATGAGCCTGTTCAGCTATCGCAAGGTGCCGTTTGATGACAGCGGTCGCTTCATCATGCCCGAAGCGCTGCGCACGCGCGCCAAGATTGAAGGCGGCGTCTATTTCAATGGCATGGGGACGTTCTTCACCTTGTGGGCGCCCGAAATGCTCGGCGAATTGGGTGAGGAATTTGAAGACATCCTGATGGATTGCGAAGACGCCATGGCCGAAGCCGAGGCCAAGTCGCGCAAGCGGGGTGGGTGATGGCACAGCAACCAAGCGCCCCTCACATCCCGGTTCTGCTTGATGAGGTGGTCGCCGCCGTCGGCCCGGCCCCCGACAAGCGCATCGTTGATGGCACATTTGGAGCCGGCGGCTACACCGCTGCGCTGCTGGAGGGCGGCGCGCGCGTCTACGCCTTTGACCGCGATCCGGGCGCGATTGCGGCGGGCGCGGCGATGGTCGCGGCGCATGACGGCCAGCTCTCGCTGCACGAACGGCGCTTTTCCGACATGGCGGATGAGTTGACCGCTCTGGGTGTCCCGCCGCTCGACGCAGTGGTTCTCGATATCGGGGTCTCCTCGATGCAGCTCGATCAGGCCGAGCGCGGTTTCAGCTTTCAGCAGGACGGCCCGCTCGACATGCGCATGTCCGGTGATGGCGCGCTGGGCGGGGAAAGCGCCGCGGATTTCCTCAACACCGCTGATGAAGCCGCGATCGCCGATGTGCTCTACGAATACGGCGAGGAGCGCCAGTCGCGCCGGGTCGCGCGCGCAATCGTGGCCGCGCGCCCGTTGGAGACCACCGGCGATCTCGCGCGCGTGGTGCGCCGCGCTTTGGGTTATCGTCCGCACGACAAGAAAGACCCGGCCACGCGCAGCTTTCAGGCGATGCGCATCCACGTGAACGATGAGCTGGGCGAGCTGCGCGCTGGCCTTGCCGCGGCCGAAGCCTTGCTGCGCGAAGGCGGCGTGCTGGCGGTGGTCTCGTTCCACAGCCTTGAAGACCGGATCGTCAAGCGCTTCCTGCGCGAAGCGAGCGGCGCGGGCCGTGCTGTCTCGCGCCATCTGCCCGGCGAAGTGGCGGGCCCTGCGCCCACCTTTGCGAAGGCTTCCAAGGCCATCCGTCCCAGCGACGCCGAGATCGCGCGCAACCCGCGCTCGCGCTCTTCGGTGCTGCGTCACGCCATCCGAACCGCGGCTCCCGCCCGCCCGCTGCACGAGAGGAACTGAAAGCATGATGATGACCGCTTCGCGTTTGCGCCAGATTGGCTGGGGCGCTTTGCTTGGTGTGTGTCTGGCCGCCTTTGCGGTGCTCAGCCTGACAGTGCACGCGGTTCGCAGCGAAGTGCTGGTGGCCGAGACGAAGATCGTTCGGCTCAAGCAGCAAAGGCAGAAGCTTGAGACCGAGTTTCAGGCCCGCGCCAGCCAGCACAAGCTGGCGCATTGGAACAGCGTGGACATGGGCTTTATCGCGCCGCGCGCGGACCAGTACATGGATACAGGCACGCAGCTGGCGGATCTCGGCCTGCCCGCTGGCCCGCGCACGCCCACTCAGATCCGGGTCGCGCGCGCCGGGGATGGCGCGATCGGTGCATCGAGCGATCGCAAGATGGTCTCGCCGTTGACGGGCAAGCCGGTGACGCTCGCTTCGATGGACGCGCCCTCGGGTGCAGGCGGATTTCTGACCCAGACTTTTGGCGATTTTCTGATCGAGGCCTCACCGATCCGGCAAGCGCAAGCTCAGACCGGTTCCGGATACGTCGCTGAGGCGGCTGAATGACATCAGGCGCGCGCGCCCTTGATCCAAAGCAGGGCAACCTGTTTGACGCGGTTCCCAAGCTGATCGGAACCGCGCCGCGCGCGCGCGCCGGCAAGACCCAAGCGTCACCTTTCATCCGTCCGCGCGAGGCAGGCAGGGATCGCTTTGAACGGTCCTACGCCCAGCGCGAAAGCCTGGTCGAAATGCGCGCGCGGCTGCTCAACAGCGCCCGCCAACGCGTTTTCGGACTGGTCCTTGCCTTTGGCGCGCTGACCCTGGTGGGGCTGGTGCAGATTGCCTGGCAGGGGTTTGATGGTGCGGGCTCAGCGCGCAGCCGTCCGACCGCTGCCTTGCTTGTTCCGCCGCGCGCGGAACTGCTGGACCGCAACGGCGTGCCGCTGGCGCTCGCTTACCCATCCTATTCGCTCTATTTCTATCCCAAGGCCATGAGCCCGGACGGCACCGATCCGCTGGTGCGCCCTGCGCACGAACTGACGAGCGATCTCAAAGCGATCTTTCCTGATCTTGATGAGGCCGAAATTGCACAGAAACTCGACGCGGGCGAGGCCACACGGCTGCGCAAGCGGATCCTGCCCGAAGAAGCGAACGCGGTCTGGGCGCTGGGCGAGTTGGCCTTGCAATCGCCTCAGGTCCTTACCCGCCATTATCCGCAAGGGCGCCTCGCCTCGCACGTTATTGGCCGCGTGAGCGGTGAGGGCGATCAACAGGTCGGCCTGATCGGCATGGAAGCCGCGCTCGATCAGCGTTTGTCGGACCCAGCCTTGCGCGGGGCTCCGGTGGCGCTCTCGATCGATGCGCGGGTGCAGGGCGTTCTCGAAGACGAGATGGACCGCGGGATGAAGCTCGCTGAGGCCGAGGGCGCGGCGGGTGTGGTGTTGGATGTGGATACAGGCGAAGTGATCGCGCTGGCCTCGCTGCCTGATTTCGATCCCAATCGCGGGGTGAAGAACGGCGAGGAAATCCGCCTCAACAATCGTGTCACTTACGAGGTTGAAGAGCTGGGTTCGGTGTTCAAGCCGGTGACGGTGGCCGCGGCGATTGATGCCGGCGTCGTCAGCAATCTGAGCCGCGTGTGGGACGCTACCCCGGTTGAGGCCGGTGGCCGGACCTTTAAGGATTACGAAGACAAGGGCGATGCTCTCACGGTTCCCGAAGCGCTCGCCTATTCCTCGAACACGGTCACTATGCGGGTTGCCGAACAAGTGGGTGGGGAACGCCTTCGCAAGGTTTGGCTTGATCTGGGGATGAACCGGCCCGTTGATATCGAGATCGCAGACACCGGCCGACCCGACTGGCCCGAAGGCAAATGGTCGCCGCTCACCACCAAGATCGCGGCCTATGGCCATGGCTTCAACGTTACCCCGCTGCACCTCGCGAACGCCTATGCGGCGATGGTCAATGGCGGGATCATGCGACCCGCGACGCTGCTCAAGGTGGCGCCGGGCGAAGCGGCAGCGGGAACCCGAGTTTTCAAGGCTTCCACATCCTTGAAGATGCGCCAGCTGCTGCGCCTCGTTGCAAAACACGGCACCGGCAAGAACGCGCATGAAAACGCCCCGGGCTTCCGCGTTGGGGGCAAGACCGGTTCGGCCGAGAAGCTGGTCGACGGGCGCTATTCCTCGACGCGGATCGTAGCCACGTTCGCCGCGGCCTTTCCAATGGATAGGCCACGCTATGTCGTCGTCATCTCGCTGGATGAGCCGAAGATCACCCACGCCATGGCGGCGCGCACGGCCTATTTTAACGCGGCGCCCATTGCCGGAAATCTGATCCGACGCGCTGGCCCCATGCTGGGCGTTCGCCCGGACGAGAGCCGCGATGTCGACACAACCGACCTCGATCACTTGCTGGAGGAGCGTCAATGAAGCTGGCGGCTCTGGCCAAGCGGACCGGCCTGACGATCGATGAGGCGGACGATTTAAGCGTCTCCGACTTTGCGATCGATCACCGCAAGGTTGCACCGGGCACGGTTTTCGGCGCGTTCCGGGGCGCCCGGTTCAACGCCGAGGATGTCATTCCCGCCGCAATCGAAGCCGGAGCCGTCGCCGTGGTCGCGCGCGGCGAGGCGCGCGTTGCAGGCGCCCTCCACATCGCCAGTGAGGAACCGCGCCGCACCTTTGCGCTGCTGGCCGCGGGGTTCTTTACGCCGGTGCCGGAGACCATCGTCGCCATCACCGGGACCAACGGCAAAACCTCCACCGCCGAGATGACTCGCCAGATCTGGCGCATGTGCGGCGAGCGCGCGGCAAGCATTGGGACTTTGGGTGTGACGACACCGGATGGCAGCGTCGCAACCGGGCTCACCACGCCGGATATTGTCACCTTCCTGCGCAATATGAGTGGGCTAGCGCGCGAGGGCGTGACGCATGTCGCCTATGAAGCCTCCAGCCACGGCCTCGACCAGTTCCGCAATGAAGGTCTTCGGGTGAGCGCGGGCGCCTTCACCAATTTCAGCCGCGACCACCTCGACTATCACGGCACGATGGAGGTCTATTTCGAGGCCAAGATGCGCCTGTTTGATGAAGTGGTCGCGCCCGGCGGCGTTGCAGTGATCCATGTCGACGCTGAGCCCTCGCCATGGTCGACGAAGGTGATCGAGCGGGCCGAGCAACGCGGGCTTACGGTTCGCACAGTGGGTGAGGGGGGCGAGTTCCTTCGCCTCGCCAAACGCGAAGCCAGCCAGTTAGGGCAGACGCTGACCATCGCGCACGCGGGCGAAACGCGCACGGTCAAACTGCCGCTGATCGGCGCCTATCAAAGCGCGAATGCGCTCACTTCGGCGGCGCTCGCGCTTTCAAGCGGAGCCAGCGCAAGCGGCGTGTTCGACGCGCTGTCGCGCCTGCAACCGGTGCGCGGGCGCTTGGAGCGCGCGTGCCTTACGCCCGCCGGTGCGCCCGTCTATATCGATTACGCCCACACACTCGATGCGCTCGAAGCCGCCATTGCTGCGCTGCGCCCGCATGTCGGGACACACCAGGGTGGACAGCTTCTGGTCGTGATTGGAGCCGGCGGCGACCGCGACACCGGCAAGCGCGCTCCGATGGGCAAGGCCGCAGCGCTGGGAGGCGATCTTGTGATCGTAACCGATGACAACCCTCGCGCAGAGGATCCGCAGGCTATCCGTGATGCGATCATGGAGGGGATCGCCTCCCTTGATGATCCGGTGAAGCGCGAACAAGTCATCGAGCGAGGCGATCGGCGCGAGGCCATAGCCGAAGCGATCCGGCTAGCGGGTCAGAACGATATTGTGCTGGTGGCGGGCAAAGGCCACGAGCAAGGACAGATAATCGGGTCAGGAGACACAATGAAGGTCTTGCCGTTCGACGATGTCGAAGTCGCACGCGAATGCGCGGCGCGGATTGCCAAAGAGGGGGGGCAATGAGCGCCGCTCTTGCCAAACCGCATCCGCTGTTGCGCGCGTGGCCCGCTTCTGGGCTAACGCGCGCGCGAGATGCGCTTGCGCTGGTCTTGTGGGATTCAGCCGCTATCGCGGCGGCCACCGGCGGCACGCCGAGCGCCGATTTCGAGGCCTCCGGCGTCGAGATGGACAGCCGGGATGTGAAGCCCGGCGATCTGTTCGTAGCGCTCAAGGGTGAGGCCATGGACGGCCACCGCTTCCTTCCGATGGCCTTTGAGAAGGGCGCAGTCGCCGCGATCACGGATCGCCCGGTCGATTACCCTCACGTTCTGGTGAAGGACACAACCGAGGCGCTCCACGCGCTCGCCCACGCTGCACGCGACCGCGGGGCTGCGGTGCGCATTGGAGTGACGGGATCGGTCGGCAAGACGGGCGTCAAAGAGGCGATCTTCAACGCGCTTGACCGCGCCAGCCGGGGCGCCGCCCATCGCTCGGTGCGCTCATACAACAACCATGTCGGCGTGCCTTTGAGCCTTGCTCGCCTGCCCGCCCGCGCACGGTTTGGCGTGTTCGAGATGGGAATGAACCATGCGGGCGAGATCGCGCCGCTCGCCGACCATGTGCGCCCGCAGGTCGCGGTCATCACCACCATCGCGCCCGCGCATATCGAGAACCTGGGCACAATCGAAGCGATTGCCGATGAAAAGGCGCAGATCTTCACCGGCCTCACCCCCGGCGGCACCGCGATTATCCCAGCCGACCTGCCCGAGACGGAGCGTCTGATCGGCCACGCGCGCGCTCTGGGGGTCAACATCGTCACCTTTGGTCGCAGCGAAGGTGCCGATGTGCGCTTGCTCGATGCGATCCCCAGCAGTCATGGCGGCTCGCTTGTGACAGCGGACCTCAAAGATCAGCGACTGTGCTACACCATTGCCGAGCCGGGCGAGCATTGGGTGACCAACTCGCTGTGCGTCATGGCGGCGGTTCGCGCCGCGGGAGGCGACCTTGCCAGCGCAGGCCTGGCTTTGGCGCAGATGGGTGGGCTTAAAGGTCGCGGCGCGCGGCATCAAATCGAGGTGGTTGGTGGCAAAGCGCTTCTGATCGATGAAAGCTACAACGCCAACCCCGCGTCGATGCGCGCGACGCTTCATTCGCTGGGGCAGACGCCGGCCCATCGCCGCGTCGCGGTTCTGGGCGCGATGAAGGAATTGGGCGACTTTTCAGACCGCTTTCACGCCCAACTCGCCGAGCCGCTTTTCGAGGCGCAAATCGACCATGCAATCCTTGTCGGCGATGAAATGCGCGCGCTTGAAGCCGAATTGGGGAAACCGCGTAAGGAATTGCTTGGCAAGCCCCCCAGCTTCGCGCATTGCGAGGGGCCTGACGAGGCGATTGCGGCGCTGAGTGACTATTCCCTGACAAACGGCGATGCAGTGCTTGTGAAGGGCTCCAACTCCGTCGGCCTCGGCACGCTGGTGACACACTTTACACGCGCGCACCCCTAGCGCGCCAAGGGACCCGTTCATGCTCTATCTCCTCGCGGAATGGCTGGAATTTGAAGGCATCTTCAACCTGGTGCGCTACCAGACCTTCCGCGCCGGCGCGACGCTGCTGACCGCGCTGTTCATCGGCCTGATGATCGGGCCCAAATTCATCAACCTGCTGCGCGTTCGCCAGGGCAAGGGCCAGCCGATCCGCGAGGACGGTCCGCAGACCCACCTCGCCAAGCGCGGCACGCCGACAATGGGCGGGCTGATGATCCTGATCGCGCTCAGTTTCTCGCTGTTCTTGTGGATGGACCTCAAGAACCCGTTCGTCTGGGCCTGTCTGGCGGTCACCATCGGGTTTGGTCTGATTGGTTTTCTCGATGATTACGACAAGGTCACCAAGAATTCGCACCACGGCGTATCGGGCCGCGTGCGCCTGTTGATGGAGTTTGCGGTTGCCGGGATCGCCAGCTTCATCATCGTCAGCCAGATCAACACCAATCTCTACATCCCGTTCTTCTCAGACGTCTCGATCCCCTTGGGCTACGGCTATTATTTGTTCGCCGCCTTCGTCATGGTGGGCGCGGGCAACGCGGTGAACTTGACCGATGGGCTCGATGGCCTGGCGATCATGCCGGTGATCATCGCGAGCGGCACCTTTGCTATCATAGCCTACCTTGTGGGGCGCCCTGACTTTTCCGAATATCTCGGTATTCCGCATGTGCCGGGCGCGGGCGAACTGGCGATCTTTTGCGCCGCGATTATGGGTGGGGGGCTTGCCTTCTTGTGGTTCAACGCGCCGCCGGCTGCCGTCTTCATGGGCGATACCGGCAGCCTTGCCTTGGGCGGAGCTTTGGGCGCCATCGCGGTCGCCTCGCATCACGAGGTTGTCCTGGCGATCGTCGGCGGGCTGTTTGTCGCCGAAGCGCTGAGCGTGATCATCCAGGTCTTCTGGTTCAAGCGCACGGGCAAGCGCGTCTTCCGCATGGCCCCGATCCACCACCACTTTGAGCAACTTGGCTGGAGCGAGAGCAAGGTCGTGATCCGGTTCTGGATCATCGCCATCGTCCTCGCGCTGGCCGGATTGGCGACGCTGAAGCTGCGATGATCACCTCTCCCGCCTTCGCCGGAAAACGCTATGCAGTGCTGGGTCTGGCACGATCCGGCGCGGCGGCGGTGGAGACGCTGCTCGCCAGCGGGGCTGAGGTGACCGCGTGGGACCGGCAGGATGTCGCGCGCGCGCCGTTCGAAGGGCGCTGCACGCTGGCCGATCCGCTCGACATAGATCTCTCGGATTTTGATGGCGTGGTCGTCTCGCCCGGCGTGCCGCTCAATTCGCACCCGATCACCGAGCACGCCGCCGCCCACGGCGTGCGCGTCATCGGCGATATTGAGCTGTTCGCGCAGGCCCGCGGCGATTTGCTTGAGCACAAGGTCGTCGGCGTGACCGGCACCAACGGCAAGTCCACCACAGTCGCGCTGATCGACCACATCCTGCAAATGGCCGGTTTGCCCAGCGTTTTGGGCGGCAATATTGGTGAACCGATCCTGGCGCAGGAACCGCTGGCCCCGAACGAGCACGGCGTGGGTGTCTATGTGCTGGAGCTTTCCAGCTTTCAGATCGACCTGACCTACAATCTCGATTGCGAGGCAGCCGCGCTGACCAATATCACGCCGGATCACCTCGATCGCTACGATGGCTTTGCGCAATACGCGGCCTCCAAGGCGCGGCTGCTCGAAATGCAATCGGCGCGCCATCTGGCGGTGTACGGATCGCTGGACGCGCCGGTGTCCGGCATCTTCAAGGCTGAACAGGGCCGCCGCGTGGAGGGCCGCGCGATGGCGGCTGATCTTGAGCGTCTTGCGCCGCTTCAGAGCGAATGGCCCAATCTGCAAGGACCGCACAATCTGCAAAACGTCGCGGTGGCGGTCGCGCTGGTCGAAGAGCTTGGCATCAAGGAAGCGCAATGGCGCCACGCTCTTCCGCGTTTTCGCAATCTGCCGCACCGGATGGAGTTTGTGTGCGAAGAAGACGGCGTCACCTATATCAACGACAGCAAGGCGACGAACACAGCCTCAACAGCGCCGGCGCTGGCGGCCTATCCCCCGCGCGATGGAGCTGCGCGTGTCCACTGGATTGTCGGCGGGCTCGCCAAGGAACAGGGCCTGGGCGAATGCGAAGCGCATCTGGGCAATGTGGTGGTTGCTTACACTGTGGGCGAAGCGGGTCCGCGCTTTGCCGATACGCTTGAGGGCAAGGTTGCGCGTGTTGAACGCTGCGAGCTGATCTCAGAGGCGGTTCTGCGCGCACAAGGATCGGCACAGCCCGGCGATGTCGTCTTGTTCTCGCCCGCCTGCGCCAGTTTTGATCAGTTTCGCGATTACGAAAAGCGCGGCGACCATTTCCGCCAATTGGTCGGCGTGATCGCCGAATGCAGCGACGATTGCTCGCCGGCCGGGCCAATCAAGGATCAAGCGGCATGAGCGTGATCCCACCCCCTTCCTACAGCGCGGGCGCGAGCGGCTATCTGGCGCCCGTCCCTGTACGCAGCGGCTGGCGCGAGCAAGTGCGCGTGTGGTGGGGCGAGCTTGATCACACCTTGCTGCTGCTCATCACCTTGCTGATGGCGCTGGGCGTGGTCGCGGTTCTTGCCGCTTCGCCCGCGAGCGCGGATCAACTCTCCACCTCAAGCGTGAAGCTTGACCCCTTCCTGTTCCTCAAGCGCCATGTCGTATGGCTGGGCGCGGGCTTTGCGGGGATGATTGCGGTCTCCTTCCTCAGCCGTGACCGGGCGCGCCAGCTGGGAACCTTAATCGCGCTCATCATGTTCGTCCTGCTCTTGCTGGTGCCGTTGATCGGGTTTGAGCGCAAAGGCGCGGTGCGCTGGATCAATCTGGGGATGAGCCTGCAGCCCAGCGAATTTCTAAAGCCCGGCTTTGCTATTGCGCTCGCCTGGATCCTGAGCTGGCGCATGCGCGATCCGCATCTGCCGGTGTTCTGGTTGGTGACGGGGATTACCCTGGCTTGCGCTTCGCTGCTGATGCTGCAGCCCAATCTGGGCGAGACATTGCTGTTTCTGGGCACGTGGTTTGTGCTGATCTTCCTGGCTGGCGTATCTTTATGGAAGGTCGCCGGGATTGCCGCGATGGTGCCTGCAGGGCTGGGGCTGGTCTATCTGACTTACGAAAACGGCCGCAATCGGATCGACGCCTTCCTTCAGGGTGGGACCGCGTTTGATCAGGTGGACTTGGCCAACAAAACGCTGCTCAACGGCGGGTGGAGCGGCACCGGGCTGTGGCTTGGCAATCGCAAGTTCAATCTGCCCGAGGCGCACACCGACTACATCTTTTCGGTCATCGGGGAAGAGTTCGGCCTTCTCGCCTGCGCGCTGGTGGGCATCCTTTATCTCGCGGTGGTCACACGCGTACTGGTGCGGCTGGCGGGCGAAGAGGATATGTTTGCGCTTCTGGCCGGGACGGGTCTGATCGCTCAGTTTGGCGGACAGGCTTTCATCAACATGGCGGTGAACCTTGAATTGTCGCCCGCCACAGGCACAACCTTGCCACTTATCAGCTATGGTGGATCATCGATGCTAGCGGTGTGCTTCACCCTTGGGCTATTACTGGCGATCACCCGGCGCAATCCGTTCCTCGAACGCGACGTGCCGGGCTTGAGAAGCCTGTTTGAGCGAAGGGGCGCAGCCGAGCGCCAGGAGAGTGCGGCATGAACAGCCAGAACCCGCAAAGCGTGCCAAAAGGCGCAAGCCGTCACTTCGTCCTCGCCGCAGGCGGCACCGGAGGGCATTTGATCCCGGCCTTCGCGTTGGCGAGCGAGCTTGAGGCGCGCGGGCATCATGTGGCGCTGATCACCGATGAGCGCGGCGCGGCGATCCCGGGCAAGCCCGAGAGCGTCTCGGCCCATGTCCTTCCCGCCGGGCGCTTTGGCAAGAACCCGTTGAAATGGCCCGCTGGGATCAGCGCGGTTCTGCAAGGGCGCTCGATGGCGCTGCGCCTGTTTGAGACCTTTGAACCAAGCGCGGTTGTCGGCTTTGGCGGCTATCCCGCTTTGCCCGCCCTTCTAGCGGCGCGCGCGGCCAAGATCCCCAGCGTGGTGCACGAGCAAAACGCGGTGCTGGGCCGAGTTAACCGCCTGCTGGCGGGCGGGGTGGCCGCGATCGCGACGTCGTACCCCGATGTCGAGCGCTTGAAGTCCAAACTTATAAGCAAGACCCACCTCGTGGGCAATCCCGTGCGCGAAGAGGTGCTGGCCCTGCGCGATCAGGACTTTCCGGCGCTGACCGATGAGAGCCTGCTGCGCGTCCTTGTCACAGGCGGCTCACAAGGGGCGAGCATCCTTTCACAAGTGGTGCCCGATGGCCTTGCCATGCTGCCGCCCCCGCTGCGCAGCCGCTTGCAGATTACCCAGCAATGCCGCTCCGAAGACCTCGAAGGTGTGCGTGAGCGGTATAACCAGCACGACATCCCGGCCGAACTGGGCACCTATTTCGAAGACATGCATGAGCGGCTAGCGGACACGCATCTGTTCATTGGGCGCGCCGGGGCCTCCACCATTGCTGAGCTCACCGCCGTGGGCCGTCCGGCGATTCTGATCCCGCTGCCGATTGCGACCGATGACCACCAGGCCGCCAACACGCGCGAGATCGTGAAAGCGGGCGGCGCGCGGATGATCCGGCAGGACAATTTCACGTCCAAGGAACTCGCCAAACAAATTCAGGCCATGGCGCAAAAGCCCGAAAGCCTCGCCAACGCGGCGCATGGCGCGTGGAATTGCGGGCGCCCGGACGCGGCTAAGGACCTGGCGGACCTGGTTGAGACGCTGGGCGGGATTGATCTGATGGATGTCATCCGCGTGGGCGAAACCGCTCCGCGTTCGGCGCAAACGGCCACTTCGCCCAAACCCGCCACGCGCGACAGCGGCGAGGATGCAGGTGCGTAATGAGGGGCGTGGGCACCGATATTGGCGTTATCCACTTCGTTGGGATCGGCGGGATTGGCATGTCCGGCATCGCTGAGGTGATGCACAATCTGGGCTACACCGTTCAGGGCTCCGACCTTGCCGAAGGCGCCAGCGTTGAGCGGCTGCGCGCGCGCGGCATTTCAGTGCGGATCGGCCACGAGAAGGAAAACGTTGAAGGCGCCGCTGTGGTGGTGACGTCGACCGCGGTGCGCCGGACCAACCCCGAAGTCGCCGCTGCGCTCGAGAACCGCACCCCCGTGGTGCGCCGCGCGGAAATGCTAGCCGAGCTCATGCGCTTGAAGTCGACCGTCGCGGTCGCGGGCACGCATGGCAAGACGACGACGACCAGCATGATCGCCGCGCTGCTCGACAAGGGCGATGTTGACCCCACCGTCATCAATGGCGGCATCATCGAGCAGTATGGCTCCAACGCGGTTCTGGGCAACAGCGACTGGATGGTGGTCGAGGCCGATGAAAGCGATGGCAGCTTCCTGCGCCTCGATGGCACGATCGCGGTTGTCACCAATATCGATCCGGAACACCTTGATCACTACGGCGACTTCGACACGGTCAAGCGCGCCTTTGTCGAGTTCATTCACAATGTGCCGTTCTATGGCGCGGCGATCTTGTGTGTGGATCACCCGGAAGTGCAGTCGGTGATCGGCGAAGTGCGCGATCGCAAGGTTGTGACCTACGGCTTCTCGCTTCAGGCCGATATTTGCGGGGTCAATATTCGCTCAGGCGATGGCGGCAACACGTTCGATGTCATGGTCCGTCAGCGCGGCGAACCCGACCGCCGGATCGAGGGCGTGCATTTGCCCATGCCAGGGCGCCATAACGTTCAGAACGCGCTTGCGGCGATCGCGGTGGCGATCGAGATGGGGTGCTCGGACGAGGTTATTCGCGGAGGTTTCGGCGAGTTTGGCGGGGTGCGCCGGCGCTTTACCAAGGTCGGCTCCATCGCGCTCGACAGCGGCACCGTCGGCGTGATCGACGATTACGCGCACCACCCGGTTGAGATACGCGCCGTGCTCAGCGCTGCGCGCGAGGGCGTGGCGGGCGGGCCGGGGCGCGTCATCGCAGTCGCGCAGCCCCACCGCTATTCGCGCCTCGCCGATCTGATGGAGGACTTTCAGACCTGCTTCAACGAGGCGGACAGCGTCTATGTGACCCCGGTCTATGAAGCAGGCGAGGCGCCGCTGCCCGGGATTGACGCCGCCGCTTTGGTCGCGGGTCTCAAATCGCGCGGGCACCGCTCGGCGCAAACGGTTGACGATGCGGGCGCGCTCGCATCCGCTCTGGTGGGCGAAATCCGCGCCGGTGACATCATTGTATGTTTGGGAGCGGGGGATATCACTCGCTGGGCCGCTGGACTTGCAGGCGCGATCGAGCAGGAGCGCAACGCATGATCAGCGCCGCGCACCCCACCGACCAACTCGGAGACGTATCGAACCACGATAACGGCATGGCGCCAACCTGCGATGTCGATGGCGCGGTCAAGGCGCCGATCCCGCTCGAAGGCATTCGCGGCGCGGTGACGGGTAAGGCTCCGCTCGCCAAACATGTCTGGTTCAAAACGGGCGGCGCGGCGGACTGGCTGTTTGAACCAGCCGATCTGGCGGACCTCAAGCTCTTTATGGAACGCATGGATGATAGCCTTCCCGTCATGGCACTGGGCCTTGGCTCCAACCTTATCATCCGCGATGGCGGCGTGCCGGGCGTGGTGGTGAAGTTGGGCAAGCCCTTTGCGCGCTGCGAGGTTACCGGCGAGCACACGCTCACCTGCGGCGCGGGCGCAAGCGGCATTCTGGTCGCCTCGACCGCGCGCGATGCAGGGATTGCGGGGCTCGAATTTCTGCGCGGCATTCCGGGAACAGTGGGCGGCTTTGTGCGCATGAATGGCGGAGCCTATGGGCGCGAGGTGGCCGACATCCTCATCGATTGCCAAGTCTTCATGCCCGACGGCGCGCTGATCACTCTACCCGTGCACGATTTGCGCTACACCTATCGCCATTCCGCGCTGCCCGATGGCGCGATTGTGGTCTCGGCCCGGCTCAAGGGCACGCCGGGTGATCCGGCGGAAATCGGCGCGGAGATGGACCGCATCGCCAAAGCCCGCGAGGAATCGCAGCCGCTGCGCACCAAGACCGGCGGATCGACCTTCAAGAACCCCGACGGCACCAGCGCCTGGAAGCTCGTCGATGAAGCGGGCTTTCGCGGGTTCGAGCACAAGGGCGCACAGGTCAGCGAGAAGCACACCAATTTCCTCATTAACACCGGCACCGCCACCAGCGCCGCGATCGAAGAACTGGGCGAAATGATCCGCGACAAGGTCCACGCGGAAACCGGCGTGTGTCTCGAATGGGAAATCCAGCGGGTGGGGCGGCCATGAGCGAACTCAACGACTTCGAGCAGAAAATGCTGGCCACCATCGAAGAGCATGGGTGTCAGATCCTGCGCATCTTCGATCCCGAAGGTGAAGAGCTCGATTTTTCCTATTCAATCGGTTTTGAAGCGACGCTGGGCCAACCCGAAGTTCTGATCTCCGGTCTTCCGCCTGACACGGCGAAGGACCTCATCAACGACACCTTTGTCTTGTGCCGTGATGAAGGGTTTGACCTTGTGGACTTTGCGCGCACGGACAGGCTGATCAAGGGGCTCGAATGCGTCGTTCGCAGCGTTCGGGCCGACTGCCTTGTCCCGGACTATTTCGGATCAGCCATCTGGTATGCCGAAACCCAGCTCAACCGGCCCTTTTCGCGAGCGGTGCAGCTGGTGTGGCCCGATCGCGCAGGGTTGTTTCCCTGGGATCAGGGTTTTGATGAAGACTTTCGCGACGAGCAGGACGAGTTGTGGGCCAGGGAGACGGTGCATTGACGACCTCCCAACCCATCCACGTCGCGGTCCTGATGGGCGGCTGGGCGAATGAGCGAGAGGTCTCGCTCATGTCTGGCAATGGTGTTTGCGACGCGCTGGAGATGAAGGGCTACCGCGTCACCCCCATCGATATGGGCCGCGATGTGGCTGCGAAGCTGGCTGAGGCGGCGCCGGACGTGGTGTTCAACGCGCTCCACGGTGTGCCGGGTGAGGACGGCACTGTCCAGGGCCTGCTCGATATCATGGGTATCCCCTATACGCATTCGGGCCTCGCCACTTCGGTGATTGCGATCGACAAACAGCTCACCAAGCAGGCGCTCACCCCCCATGGTATCCCGATGCCCGGCGGGCGGATCGTGCCGGTCGAGGAACTGTTTGAGCGCGACCCGCTGCCGCGTCCTTATGTCCTCAAGCCCGTCAACGAAGGCTCGTCCGTCGGCGTCGCCATCATCACGCAGGATTCCAATGTCGGCACGCCGATTGCGCGCGATGCGAGCGGGCCGTGGCAGGAATTCTCCGAACTCCTTGCCGAACCGTTCATCAAGGGGCGCGAACTGACGACCGCCGTCATTGACAGCGCCGACGGCCCCCGCGCCCTGGGTGTCACCGAACTGATCATCGAGCACGGCTTTTACGATTACGAGCACAAATACACCGAAGGGCGCACGCAGCATGTCTGCCCGGCGAAGATCCCGCCCGAAATCGCCGCGCTTTGCGAGCAGTACGCGCTCAAGGCGCACGAAGCGTTGGGCTGCCGGGGGACCAGCCGCACCGACTATCGCTGGGACGATGAACTCGGCGAAGAGGGCCTCTTCGTGCTGGAGACCAACACCCAGCCGGGCATGACCCCGCTCAGCCTCGTGCCCGAACAGGCGCGCCACGCTGGCATCGACTACGCCGAGCTTGTGGATCTGATCGTAAAAGACGCGCTGCGTGTCCATTCAGCCGGAGAGACCGCTCATGGCTAAGCTATCCCGCTCTGGGTCCAAAGGCGTGCGCCGCGCCGCCAAGTCGCAAAGCCGCGCCGCCGGGGCGCGCCGGGCCAAGGCGAAGACCACCGGGGCGCTCGATACAGTGATGGGCTGGCTGCCACTCACCGAAGAACAGTGGAGCAAAGTGTTCATGGCGCTGATCCTTGGCGCCGCGCTGCTCTTGGTGGGCACGATTGCAAGCCTGGCTGGTGTTCCCGCCATCGCCCGCGCTGAGATCGCCCGCCTGGCCAGCGATGGCGGCTATTCGGTCAGCGCTGTGCGTATCACCGGCACCGAGCGGATGGACGAAGCCCAAGTCTACGCGCTCGCCATGGTGCAAAAGGACCGGCCCATGCCCGAGGTCGACATTGTCGAGCTGCGCGATCAGATTCGAGACTTGCCCTGGGTCGAGGACGCGCGCGTCTCGATCCAACTGCCTGACACTCTGGCGATCGATATCGTTGAACGCGTACCGCACGCTGTGCTCGAAGGACCAGACCGACTGACCTTGATCGATAAGGGTGGTCACAAGCTGGCCATTATCGCGCCTGAGAACGCCGAAGGGATGCTGCGGGTTTCCGGCCCCGGTGCAGCCAAGCGGATGGACGGGCTTGAAGCTCTGTTTCAGTCTGCGCCCGCGCTTGAGCCGCAAGTGAGCGCGGCCGAATGGATCGGCAACCGCCGCTGGAACCTCACCTTTGAGAGCGGCCAAGTGCTCGCGCTGCCCGAAGGCAAGCTGCTGGCGGTCAAAGCGCTGGAGGATTTTGCCAAGCTCGACGGGCAGTACCGTCTGATCGGAGGCAAGGTGACCTTCTTCGATATGCGCAATCCGCCGCGCATCTACATGCGCGAGCCGGGTAGGGCGGACCGGTTCGAACTGGCCTCGGGGACTCCCTAATGGCCTCGCGCAAGGGATCATCAAGCGGCGTGGGCCGCGGTCTGGCCAGCAAGGGCGCGGGCAAGAGTGCGGTCAAAGCGCGCCTCATCCGCACCTTTGGCGCGGTGAATATCGGCTCGTTCCGCATCTCGGCTATGATCATGGGCGAAACCGAGACGGGCGATCTTGTGGTTCTGGGATCGGGCCACCGGATGAGCGCCGGCGTCAAGCGTGGCTATGTAACCGATCCGCGTTCGGCCACCCACGCGATTCGGGACGCGGTTGAACGGGCCGAGCAGAACGCGCAGACGCCTGTGAACTCAGTTTGGGTCGCGTGTTCGGGCGCGGGGCTGGAAAGCTATGTGTTTCCCACCGATATCGAGATCGGCGGTCGGCGGATCGAGGATGATGACATTGATCGGCTGCTTGATCTGGCGCGGTCCGGTATTCAGCCCGACGGTCGCGAAGTGCTGCACGCGCAGCCCGCGCACTTTACGCTGGACGGCGCGCATGGCGTGGTCGACCCGCGCGGCCTTCACGCCGAACGGCTTGGCGTCCATGTGCACGTGACACTCGCGCAAGGGGCGCCGCTCAAGAACCTCAAAGAAGCCGTCCACAACGCGCATCTCAGGGTCGATGGTGTGGTGGCCGCGCCGCTGGCCTCCGGTTTTGCCTGCCTTACCGAAGAGGAACGAGACCTAGGTGTCGCGTTGGTCGAGATTGGCGGCGATGTCACCAATGTCTCGGTCTTCGCCGCCGGAATGCTGGTGGGCCTGCGATCAATCGATATGGGCTCGGGCCACATTACCGACGCCATCGCCAGCAGCTTTGGCATTCGCCGGAGCCAGGCCGAACGGCTCAAATGCGTGGCGGGCTCGGCCATTACGAGCCCCAGCGATCACCGCGAACTGATCCCTGTCCACGGGCCCAATGATGGCTGGGAAGAGGGAGCGTCGATGCAACTGGCGCGCGGCGCGGATGAGAAGAATCGGGTGTCGCGCGCCGAGATCGTTTCGGTCGTCACCCACCGCCTTTCGCAGCTGACACAAGGCGTGAGCGCCGCGCTCAAGGAACTGGGCTTTACAGGGCCGGGGGCTGGCCATGTGGTGCTGACCGGGGGCGGAGCGGAACTCGCCGGCCTCGCTGAGTTTATGCAGGGCGCGCTTGGAATGCCGGTGCGGCTTGGGCGCACAGCCGCGCTCAAGGGCCTGCCCGAGGCGCACTCGACACCGGGTTTCGCAACGCTTGCGGGCCTGTGCCTGTACGCCGCGGAAGACCCAGCCGACATCAAGTCGCACAAGGCGCGCAGTCAGCCGGTCACCCGTCCCAATGGATCGCTCAACCCGTTTGCCTCGCTCTCACGGCTCTGGCGCGCCTCGCGAGAATACTTCTGAAATGGAGGCGGTTGGTCTTGCGCGGGCACCGCTTGGGCTGGTCAAGAAACCGGAATGCCCATCAAAGAGGGTCAATGGTATAATTTTGTAAGGCCCAATAATGGTATATGGAATGTAAAGGGTCGCTGTGGATAAGGGTCGTCGCGGTATAAACGGCGCATCACGAATGTGTCACAGACGAGTAGACGCCTGAATTGCACCAAGAGAGCGGCGGGCTAGGCGTCCGGAAGGATAATCGGATGAGCATCAGTATCGGTATGGCAGCCAGAGACGATCTGCGGCCCCGCATTACCGTAATCGGTATTGGCGGCGCGGGCGGCAACGCGATCGCGAACATGATCGCCTCGGAAATCGAAGGCGTCGATTTCGTCGTTGCGAACACCGACGCGCAGGCTTTGAGCTCCTCGCCTGCGGAAAAGCGCATCCAGCTTGGACCCGATATCACCAATGGGCTTGGCGCTGGCGCCCGCCCCGAAGTGGGCAAAGCGGCTGCGGAAGAGACCGTCAATGACATCGAAGCCGCGCTTGATGGCGTCAACATGGTTTTCATCGCAGCTGGCATGGGCGGCGGCACAGGGACGGGCGCAGCGCCCGTCATTGCCGAAGCGGCCCGCCGCAAAGGCGTACTCACCGTCGGCGTTGTCACCAAGCCGTTCCTGTTTGAGGGCACGCGCCGCATGCGCGCCGCCGAAGCGGGCATCGATGAGCTGCAAAAGCACGTCGACACGCTGATCGTCATCCCGAACCAGAACCTGTTCCTCATCGCCAGCCCGGATACGACCTTCAAGGAAGCGTTCCAGATGGCGGACGAAGTGCTGCAGCAGGGCGTGCGTTCGATCACCGATCTCATGGTTATGCCTGGCCTCATTAATCTCGACTTTGCCGACGTGCGCTCGGTGATGAGCGAGATGGGCAAGGCGATGATGGGCACCGGGGAAGGTGAGGGCGAAAATCGCGCGCAGGACGCCGCTGAACAGGCAATTGCTAACCCGCTGCTCGACGGAGTTTCGATGACCGGCGCGAAGGGCGTCATCATCTCGATCATCGGCGGTGAGGATATGAAGCTGTTCGAAGTGGACGGCGCGGCAAACCACATCCGCAACCTGGTGGATGAGGACGCGAACATCATCTGGGGCAGCGCCTTCAACCCGGATCTGGAAGGCAAGATCCGGGTTTCGGTCGTCGCTACGGGGATTGAGCAGGACGAAGATGGCCTCCAGCCAGCGGCTATCCCGGCCTCAATGCCTGGCACGCGCGCCCCGCAGCGCCCAGTGCTGGACCTGATGGGCGCCAGCGAAGCGCTGAGCGTTCGGGCCCCCGCGCCCAAGCCGGAGCCAGAACCTGAGCCCGTGCCGGCGCCGGAGCCGACCGCTTTCTTTGAGCCGGAACCTGAGCCTGAGCTCGCCCCCGAACCCGAAGCGGCGCAAGATCCCGAAGAAACGCCGACTTACGAACCCATCACTCTCACACCGCCCGAGCCGGTTGCTTATGAGCCCGAGCCCGAGCCTGAACCTGAGGCGGAAGCTCAGCCGGAGCCGGAAACCGAACCTGAGCCTGAAAAGCTTGAGGAATCGATCACCCTCACCAAGCCCAACGCGCTGTTCGACGATCCGGTAACCGGAGCGCAAGAAGACGACGATGAGGCCTATTCCGACGCGTCGCGCCCGTTTGACCTTACCGGGATGCAAGCGGGTGATGAGATGGGTGAGCTTGAGAACGAGGATGTCGATGAGATCGTCGATCCGCTTGCCGGTCTGCGCGGTGTTGATGAAGAGCCGTTCGATCTGAGCGGCAGCGAAGCCGCGGAACTCGATCTTGATCCGCGCAAGGCGCGCGAACAGGACGCGGTCTATTCCGAAATCGACGAAGCGGCAGAAGAAGGACGCAGCGACGACCAGAGCGAAAGCGACAGCGCTGCGTCGACTGCGACGCCTGCGCCCGCTCCGGCTCCGGCTCCGGCTCCGACACCAAGCGAAAGCGCCGGTGCGACAACTCTGTTTGAGCGGATGGCCAATCTTTCGCGCAACTCGGCCTCGGATGAAGATGACGAGGATGATGGCGATGCCCCCGCGCTTAGCATTCCGCGCTTTCTGGGCCGCCAGAACAACCAGTAGGTCGCCCGTCCAAGGCTGTGCGAAAAGCGCAAGCTTACTCCAGCCGCCGTGCCTTTGGGCTGAGAGCGCGCACCGTTCACCGTAAAGGCGAGCGACAGGGCCTCGGCGCGCCGAGCGAAAACGCTAGCTTCGATCGCATCATGATGTCGAATACGCCCTTGCCGCTGCCGTCACCCTTTCGCCGTGTCAGCCTTCTTGCGCTTGTTGCTCTTGTGGCCGGGCTTCAGCTTCCTGCGGCGCGCGCGCAAACCGTCACCTCGCAGCCGGTCGTGCAGCCCCTACCATCGCAGGATACGCAGCGCTTGAACCGCGCGCTGGTCGAGCTCGCCAAACAGCCGCGCAACATGCCGGCTTTGATCGAGGCGGGGGATGCGGCGCTTTCGGTGGGGGACCTCAACGCCGCTTTGGGGTTTTACGAACGCGCGCGAGAGATCGAGCCGGACAATGTCTGGGCCTCGCTGGGACTGGCCAAAGTCTACCTGCGTTCAGGCCGACCCGTGAGCGCGCTCCCTCTGTTTGAGGCGGCCGAAGAAGCGGGCGCGGAGCTGCGTGCGGTGCGATCGGACAAGGCGCTTGCGCTCGACATGGTGGGCCAGCAGACGGCGGCGAAGATCGCCTATCTGCAGGTGCTTGAAGCCAGCCCAAGGGACGATGAAGCGCGGCGCAGGCTGGCAATCAGCTATGCGATAAGCGCGGAAAACGCGGCGTTCGAGACAACCTTGCGCCCGTTGATCGAGCGTCGCGACTTTGCCGCCTTTCGCGCGCGGGCCTTTGGCCTGGCGATCCTGGGCGAGCAAGACCGCGCGGCGGCGATCACCGAGGCGGTGATGCCGCGCGAACTGGCGAACAAGATCACACCTTATCTGGAATTCATGCCGCGGCTAACTCCGGCGCAGCAAGCCTCAGCGGCCAATCTGGGGATCTTCCCTCGGGCCGCAGAAATCGGTCGCGACCCTCCGGAGATTGCGCAATTGTCGGGCGCGGCGCCGCGCGAACCGGCGGCTCAAACGCGGGCCTTGGAAGACGCGAGCAGCCAGCTTGAACCCCAGGGCGCCCCGCTCGGGCGTGAGATCGACGAAACGCCGCCGCTCGCCTCTGCCCAAGGCGCTGTGCCAGAGCCGCTTGCCCCTCAATCCGAAGCGCCTGAACCGGTCACTCCTGAACCCACACAGGCAGCCCGCGTCTCCGATGCCTTCAGCGATATGCTTGCAGGCGAAGCACCGGATACCGCTGTGGCCCCGCAGGACGGCGCGGTGGATCTGGCGACGATTGAGGTCCCGCGCGAAGAGCCGCCCGAGCCCGAGCCCGAGCCCGAGCCCGAGCCCGAGCCCGAGCCCAAAGAGCCCGAATACCCTGCGCGCATCTGGGTGCAGTTGGCCACGGGCCGCGATGTGACGGCGCTGGGTTTTGACTGGCGCCGTTTTGCCCGGAAGGCGCCCGATGAGCTTAGCGGCTTTGAGGCGCACACGGTCCCCTGGGGGCAGGCGAACCGGTTGCTGGCCGGGCCGCTCAAGAGCCGATCTGAAGCGCGCGATCTGGTCAACGCGCTGGCGCGCAAGGGGATTGATACCTTCATCTACGCAAGTCCGGAAGGCGCGCAAATTCAGGAACTTGCCACTCCGTAAGCCCCCAATGCGGCGCTGTCCCCCGCTTTCTGTTCACAGGCTTTGAACAAGCGAGAGCGCTTTTGCCCAAGCACGCGTTAGCCCAGCGTTGCAAACCGATAGCGCCTCTGCGCAAAGAGGCTGCGCATGATCACATCTTCCCTAACACAGAGATCGGCCTGATGAGACCTCGCGAGCCTGAGTTCACCGCCGATTCGGACGCCGCGCCGATCGATATGCTGGCCGCCTTGTTCGAGGCGCGAGGATGGGAATGCTCGATCGTCTCCGACGATGAGCTGACCGGGGAAGTGCAGGGCAGTTGGGCTTCGTATCAGCTGCGCGCGATCTGGCGCAGCGCCGACAATGTGCTGCAATTCCTGTGCTTGCCCGAAATCCGCGTGGTCGATGACAAGCGCCAGCGCGCTTACGAATTGCTCAGCCTGATCAATGAACAGATGTGGCTGGGCCATTTCGACATTTGGTCGAACGGGGATGTACTGCTTTACCGCCATGGCGCGCTGCTGGGTGATGATGGGATGCTGAGCCTCGATCAAGCCCAGGCGCTGGTCGAAACGGCGATCGACGAGTGTGACCGGTTCTACCCCGCCTTTCAGTTCGTCTTGTGGGGCGACAAGACCCCGCGCGAGGCGCTGGATGCGGCGATGGTTGACGTGGGCGGCGAAGCGTAGGACGCCTTACGCCATGACAGCGACGTATTTGATCATCGGTTGCGGGAATATGGGCGGCGCGATGCTGGCTGGATGGCTGGCCGGTGGCGTTCCGGCGGAGCGTTTTGCCGTCCTTGATCCCGCTTTGGACGCCGCGCCTGATGGCGTCGAACTCTATCGCTCTGCGGACGAGGTTCCCGGCACGCATGAATCGGTTCTCCTGGGCTTCAAGCCGCAGCAATTGGGCGCGCTGGCGCCTGGCCTGCAGGGCCTGGTGGGTGAGGGTGTGGCGGTGCACTACCTTCTTGCCGGATTGACGCTGGCGCAGGTTTCAGCGGCGTTTCCCAACGCGCGCGCCTGGGTCCGCGTTATGCCCAATCTTGCCGCGCGGCTGGGCAAGTCTCCGGTTCTGCTCGCCCAAAGTGGGCTGGTTACGGCTGAACGCGCGCCGATTCACGCTTTCTACGACACACTCGGAACCGCAGTGTGGCTTGAGGATGAGAGCCGATTTGATCTCCTCACCGCGCTGGCGGGATCAGGGCCCGGCTTTGTCTACCGCTTTATCGACGCGTTGGCGCAGGCGGCAACGCGGCTTGGAGCGGACGAGACGCAGGCGAACCAGCTTGCGCTTGCTATGGTCGATGGCGCCTCCAGCCTTGCGGCGGGCGCCGAGATGACCCCGGGCGCTTTGGCGAACGCGGTTGCCAGTCCCGGAGGTATGACGCGTGAGGGACTCAACGTCCTTGATGCCGATGATGCGCTCATCACCCTTTTGACTCGCACCTTGGAATCCACCGCCGATCGCGGCGCGGCGCTGAGCCGAGGCGAGGGCTGAACGCGCTCAGGCTGCCTTTGTTCATGCACCGGCAAGAATAGGTTAACAATTGCCCAAACACGTGTGTGACTTTCGCTTGAAAAGCGGGACCATAACAACGATATTGATATCCAACGGCGCAACCACTGTGCGCTGCGTTTGGAGACAAGAGGATCCACAATGGCTAACTGGAATGAAACTGAGCGGACCCAAGCGAACTTAGGTTCGGTGCCGCGCGTCGGCCGTGATGCCGGCGTTTCTTACGACGAGGGCCTGCGTTCCTACATGCTCTCGATCTACAATTACATGGGCTCGGCGGTTCTGCTGACGGGCATCGTGGCGCTGCTGGCGGCGGAAAGCGGCCTGACCCTTGCGATCGCTGGCACGCCGCTGTCCTGGATTGTCATGTTCGCGCCGCTGGCCTTCGTGCTGGTGATGAGCTTTGGCCTCAACAAGATCAGCAAAGGCATGCTCAACGTTCTGTTCTGGTCCTACGCGACCGTGATGGGCGTCTCGATGTCGACCATCTTTCTGGTCTTCACCAACGAATCGATCGCGCTGACCTTCTTCGCGACCGCGGGCGCTTTCGCGGGGCTGAGCCTGTTTGGCTACACCACGAAAAAGGACCTGTCGGGCTTTGGAACCTTCCTTATCATGGGTGTGGTTGGTCTGATCATCGCGTCGATCCTGAACATCTTTCTGCAGTCCGGCACGCTCGCTTTCGTGATCAGCGCGGTTGGTGTTCTCGTGTTCGCAGGTCTCACCGCCTACGACACGCAGCGGTTGAAAGAGCAGTACGCCTACATCCGTGGGACCGAGTTCATGGGCAAGGCCATCATCATGGGCGCGCTCAATCTGTATCTCGATTTCGTCAACATGTTCATGTTCCTGCTGCGCTTCCTGGGAAGCGAAGAGTAACGCGACCATCGCATCCGAAGCGCGGAGCAACACCCGCCTTCACATAGATGTGCAATTTCAGCGCCCGGGGCCGGATTTATCGGCTCTGGGCGTTTTCTTTGTCATCTGGTGCGACTAACCAGCTCTACGCAGCGCCGCTTAATCGCCACGCAAGGCACCCGGCGATACAATCGCGGCGCGAACAGCGAGAGAGGCCCCTGCCGCTATGCAAGGAACGAATGAGATCTCGGCGCCGTCCCAAGGCGCGCGCGCAGCGGATCATCCGGGTTTGCGCGCCATTATCCTGAGCGTGGGTCTCGCCGCGCTGGCAGCGTGCGCTACGCCGCCGCCTACCCCCCCACCCCCGCCTCCTCCTCCTCCGCCCCCGCCGCCTGCGCCGGTCGAGGTCATTCCCTATCGGCCCATCCCGCCGGGCGGCGCGGCCTATTTCATGGCGATCCCGCCACAGAACCCGCAAGGCCAGCGCCTCACGATCAACCGCAATCTCAGCGAGGACGAGAAGGTCTGGCACTTCCGCTCGGCCTGGAACGTGGCGGCGCTCAATTGCCTGGGCGAACCCTATGGACCGATTGTCGAAGGCTACCGCGCCTATGCGCTCGACAACGCTCGCACGCTGAAACGGATCAACGATCGGGTTGAGCAGGAATACCGCCGCCGCGAACGCAGCCGCCGCGAAGCCTTGCTGGCGCGCGAAGAGCATATGACGCGGGTCTACAATTTCTTCGCGCTGCCTTCGGTGCGGGCGGACTTTTGCCGGGTTGTCCTCGACATTTCGAACCGCCTGCTGGCCGCGCCGCCGGAAGACCCGACCGAATTTGCGCTGGACAACTTCGACAGTCTTGAAGTGCCCTTCGATAGCTTCTTCACCGCATACGAGGCCTATCAGCGCAATTCCTCCGACTGGGACGCGAAGTACGGATCGCGCTACGGCCCGTCGCAGCCGGGCTGGGTGGCGGTGCAGGACGCCAAGGCGAATGGGGTAAAGGTGCCGGGCGTTGAGGATGATGACCCCACCGATACGCTGCTGGTGCCAACCCCGCTTGCCGGATCGGTCGTTGATGCCGAAACGGGCGCCGAGTTGCCGGTGATCCCGGTGCGAGAGGGCGTCTATTCTCAGCCCGTTGTCGAACCGCTGCCCAGCGAAGAAGGCGATACGTCTGACGAGCCGGCTTCCCAGCCGCCGGAATAAAAGCGACGGACCGGCCGCGAGGGCGCTTTGCCCGCTTGCATGGGGCAAAGCCCCGCGCTAAGGCGCGCGGCCTGATCGGGTTTCGACCCGAATTGCAGGAACACTGGAACGGGGCCGTAGCTCAGTTGGGAGAGCGCGTCGTTCGCAATGACGAGGTCAGCGGTTCGATTCCGCTCGGCTCCACCAGTTTTCCTTGCCTCACCACACATCGCTGTCTAACCGATTGGACACGCACCGGTAACGGGAATGCGGTGAGCTCCTTTGATGGAGCGATTCCGCAGCTGTCCCTGCAACTGTAAGCGGTGAGTTTCTGACGCGGGTTCCGGGCAACCGGGACAACCACTGAGCCACAAGGCTTGGGAAGGTGCGCCAGCGACGACGACCCGCAAGCCAGGAGACCGACCGGCGCGGGTCGCTTGTTGCCCCTCTCAGGGATTGGAGAGGCGCGGTGTGATCCTTTGGGTCTTTCGTTTCGAGCGACGATTGAGTGGCTTGCGTGGGTGATTGCTCGCGCGCGCCGTGTGTTGTGCGTTCGAAAGGAAATTCGAAGTTATGAATACCAGACAATTAAGGATCGCAGCTTCGCCCTGCATGATCGCCGCCGCTCTGGGCTGGAGCGCGCCAGTGTTGGCGCAGCAGACCACGGGCGATGAGGGAGCGGATAAGATCATCTTCTGGCATGAAGTGCCTCAAATCCTGGTGTCCGCCGCCCGTGATCCTCGCGTTCGCATCGAGGACTTCACCGGTTCGGTCACCGTCATAGACGACCAGCAGATCGAACAGCGCCAAATCCGCAACGTCGAGGACGCCTTGCGCGATGTGCCGGGCGTGGCGGTTTCCAGCATCCCGGGGCAGACGCAGATCCGCCTGCGCGGGACCGAGGGCAACCATGTCCTCGTGCTGGTCGACGGGATTGAAGTCTCCGATCCGGGCAGCGGTGAATACGATATCGGCACGCTTCAGGCGGAAATCGGCAGCTCTCTTGAAGTGCTGCGAGGGCCGCAATCGGCGGTCTGGGGCAACGACGCGATTGGCGGCGTGGTGGCCTATAACAGCGCCAGCGGACGCGATCTTGAGGGGCTGGCGGCCTTTGTCGAGGGCGGCACCAACAACACGATCAACGGCTCGATGCGTTACGGCGCTAATGGCGATGGCTGGAACGCGGCGCTTTCGGCCACGGCTGTCACCACCGATGGCGAACCCAACGCGAGAGGCGGCACGCGCGATATCGGGCGAGAGAGCTACACCGTATCGGCCAAGGGATCGGTGTCTCTTGCGCCCAATTTCTCGCTGCGCGCTGTCGGGCGTTTTGTCAGCACACAAGGTGAGTTCAACGAGCAGGATTTCACGTTTGGCAGCCCGACGCTGGGCCTCGTGATCGACAGTCCGGGCACTGAGTTTGAAAGTGAACAGCTTTCCGGTCTCCTCGGCGCTCGGCTGGACACGCTTGACGGGGCGTGGGTCCACGATCTCTCCGTCCAATTCACCGATGCGACGCGTGAGACGACACAGCCCACGGGCTTCCCCAGCAGCACCCAAAGCGACCGGTTCAAGGCCTCTTATGTGACGTCTTACGATTTCGGTGGGAGCGATCACTCGCTGACGTTCGCCGCCGATTACGAGCTCGAAGGCTTCAACAACGTCGCCACTTTCGACTTCCGCAACGAGGTCGAGAACACCGGATTTGTCGCCCAGTACGCCTACGCAGGCGACCGGTTCGATCTTTCCGCCTCGGTGCGCCACGACATCAACGATCTGTTCGAGGATGCGACCACCTTTCGCCTTGGGGCTGGCTTTGAAGCAACCGACACGACGCGTCTGCGCGCTGCGTTCGGCACCGGCGTGAAGAACCCCACGCTCAACGAGCTGTTCGGCTTCTTTGATGGCCAGTTTGTCGGCAATCCCGATCTCCAGCCTGAGGAATCGACCAGTTGGGAAGTGGGTATCGACCAAGGCCTTGCCGATGGGCTGGCTATGCTCTCGATCACCTATTTCAACGCCGAGCTCGACAATGAGATTTTCACCGATTTCCCGCCGCCCAACTTCATCGCCACGCCCGGCAACCGCATTACACAAAGCACCCAGCAAGGCCTAGAGGTCGCGCTGAGCGGGGATCTGGGCGCGGGCTTCTCCCTGAACGCGGCCTACACGTTCCTCGACGCTGAAGAAAACGCGGCCGAAGAGGTGCGCCGGCCCGATCACATCGGCAGCTTCATCATCAATTGGAGCGATCCGCGCGAAAAGGCCTCGGTCAACCTCGCGCTGCGCTATAACGGCACGGCCGTCGACAGCGATTTCACCACCGGCGCCTTTCCCGCACCGACGACCACGCTGTCCTCCTATACGCTGGTCAACCTCAACGCGCGCTACCAGTTGGTGGACGGTCTCAACCTGTTTGGGCGGATCGAGAACCTGCTTGATGAGGAGTACGAACAGGTCTTCACCTTCGTCTCCCCCGGCATCAATGTGCTGGGCGGGTTTGAGGTGCGATTCTAGCCCCTCTCGCTTTTCATCGAGGAAATGCATAGGGGGACTGCATGCATTTCCTCGATCAGGCCAAAGTCTACTTGAAATCGGGCGCTGGGGGACCGGGAGCGGTCTCTTTCCGGCGTGAGAAGTACGTTGAGTATGGCGGTCCGGATGGAGGCAATGGCGGCAAGGGCGGCGACATCATTTTCGAAGCCGTACAGGGCCTCAACACGCTGATCGATTTTCGTTACGCGCAGCACTTCAAGGCCAAGCGCGGCAATCACGGACAGGGCAAGGATCGCACCGGAGCGGGCGCGCCCGACCTTGTGATCGAGGTGCCCGTGGGTACGCAGGTCCTGTCCGATGACAAGGAAGAGGTGCTGGCTGACTTCACCGAAGTGGGCGAGCGCATTGTGTTCCTTGAAGGCGGACAGGGCGGGCGCGGCAATGCGAGCTACAAGACCGCCACCAACCGCGCGCCGCGCCAGCATCAGCCGGGTGTGCCGGGTGAGGAAATGTGGGTGTGGCTCCGGCTGAAACTGCTCGCCGATGTCGGTCTTGTGGGCCTTCCCAACGCGGGCAAGTCGACTTTCATCAACGCGGTTTCCAACGCGCAGGCCAAGGTTGGTCACTACGCTTTTACAACTTTGGTGCCAAAGCTGGGCGTTGTGCGTCACAAGGGCCGCGAATTTGTGCTGGCCGATATTCCAGGTCTCATCGAGGGCGCGGCGGACGGCGCCGGGATCGGTGACCGGTTTCTTGGCCATATTGAGCGGTGCCGCGTGCTTATCCACCTGATCGACATCTCGGGCGAAGATCCGGCCGAAGCGATGCGCGTGGTTGAGGAAGAGCTTGCCGCCTACGGCGCTGGCCTTGATGACAAGCCGCGTCTGGTGGCGCTCAACAAGCTGGACCTGGCGGACAGCGAGCTGGGCGCAGCCTTCGCCGACGAGCTTATCGCGGCGGGCGCGGATCAGGTTTTCA
>JBCBYM010000089.1:0-10988 GCA_039815865.1 Pseudomonadota bacterium | reverse complement strand
GTCGAAGCTGATGACATGACGATCGAGGAGTTGAGCTGGTTCATCGACGATACGGTGTCGAAAAGCCTGCTCAAGATCGAGGGTATGGCCGAAGTGGGCCGGTTTGGCGGCGTAGACCGCGAGATCGAAGTGATCCTTGACCCGGCCAAGATGCAGGCGCTCGGCGTCACGGCAACCCAGATCAACAACGTGCTGCGCCAGGAAAATCTCAACGCGGCGGGCGGCCTTGCTGAGGTGGGTGGCACCCGCCAATCGCTGCGCGTCCTGGGCAACTCCAGAACGGCTTATGAGCTCTCGCAGCGGCAGATCCAGTTGGGCGGCGGGCGCACGGTCCGCTTGGCTGATGTTGCCACGGTGCGTGATGGCTACGCAGAGCGAAGCTCAATCAGCGAAGTGGGCGACAAGGAAGTCGTCAACTTCTATATGAACCGCGCGCGCGGTGCGTCGGACTTGGCTGTCTATGAAGCGGCGCTGGAAGAGCTCGCCAAAATCGAGGCGGAAAGCGACGGCATCCGGTTCATCCGCATGGGCACCAGCACGGACTACACTGAACTTCAGTACACCAGCTCAATGTCGGCTCTGATCGAAGGGGCTGTGCTCGCGATCGTGGTCGTCTTCCTGTTTTTGCGCGACTGGCGCGCGACCGCGATCAGCGCGGTGGCGATCCCGCTTTCAGCGATCCCGACCTTCTTCTTCATGGAGCTGATGGGCTTCAACCTAAACTTCCTCTCGCTGCTGGCTTTGGGCCTGGTGGCGGGCGTGCTGGTTGATGACGCGATCGTGGAGATTGAGAACATCGTGCGACACATGCGCATGGGCAAAACCGCTTACCAGGCGAGCATCGATGCCGCGGACGAGATTGGATTGCCAGTTGTCGCGACCAGCTTCTGCATCGTCGCGGTGTTCCTGCCGGTCGGCCTGATGCCGGGCATTGCGGGCGAGTTTTTCAAGAGCTTTGGCCTGACCGTGGTGGTTGCGGTGCTGATGTCGCTGGCGGTTGCGCGCATGGTGACGCCGCTGATGGCCGCCTATTTCCTCGCCTCCAAGGGCCACGCCGCGCACGGCGAGGGGCCGTTGATGGACCGTTACATGCGTGTGCTCGCCTGGACGCTCGATACCGGCAAGATGCGCGCGCGCCGCGAAGGGGTTGAGCCGCCCCGCTGGCGTTGGCTCTATGTGATCAACCTTCTGCTGGTGGTGCTGGCGCTTCTGAGCGCGTCAGCGGCAGCCTTGTTCTGGGCGTCGGGCTTCCTCAACGGGTTCGATATCGCGACGAACGCGGCTGCAGCTTTCTCCAGTGATCCCAACAGCTTTGGCTATTTCCTGGTCTCCAAGACGTTTGAGATCGTGTTGCTTGTCTTGGTTTCGATTGTTTCGTTTTTGGCTGGCCTTGCGCTGCTCAAGTTGATCGAAAGCGTGGGAAGCCTTGGCGGAGCCTCCGCTTTTGGACAGGGCACGCGTTATCTCACCGCGCGGTTCTACGATCACCGCGTGTGGATGCTGGGCATTGGCTGGTTTTCGCTGCTGGTCACGGTGTTGCTGTTCTCGCAGATTCCCGGCCAGTTCCAGCCCACGGTCGACGACAATCGCAGCACGGTGAACATCGAGCTCCCGCCGGGCGCGACGCTGGCATCAACGAAGAAGGTGGTAGACGAGGTCTCAGCGCTGCTCTCGCAAGAGCCGGAGTTTGACTACGCGCTGGAGCGGATCCGGATCGGCAACGGGACGATCTTCGTCAATCTGCGCGATGATCGCGAGCGCAGCTCTATCGAGTTTGAGCGTCAGCTTGGTCCCGTGCTCTCCAGCATTCCCGACGCCCGCGTGCGCTTCCGTTCGCAAAGCGGCGGCTTTGGCAGCGGCCGCGACATAACGATCATGCTTGCAGGGTCAGACCCCGATCTGCTCAACGAAACCGCAACCCAGCTGATCGAGGAGATGAAGGGTCTCAGCTCCATCGTAGCACCGCGGATCGAAGGTGACCTCAACCGGCCTGAGCTCATCATCACCCCGCGCCGCGAAATTGCTGCGGAACTGGGAGTGAGCACGCTCGCACTCTCGCAGACTATCCGCATCGCGACTTTGGGTGAGATCGAGCAGAACGCGGCGCGCTTCTCGCTTTCGGATCGCCAGATCCCGATCAAGGTCAAGCTGAGCGAGAACGACCGCAGCGATCTGACGACCATCGAAAACCTGCCGGTTCCGACTATCAATGGGGGCACCGTCCCGCTTGTCCGCGTGGCCGTTATCAAGTTTGGCGCAGGGCCGACGGTGATCCAGCGCTACAACCAGAACCGCCGCACGCTTGTGGGCGCAGACCTGGCCGACGGCGTGCTCAAGGGCACCGCGCAGGAACAAATCAACGCTCTGCCCACGCTCAAGAACCTGCCGACCGGGGTGATCCGTGATGCCGTGGGCGAGGAACAGTGGCAGATCGAGCTTCAGGAAAACCTGATCATAGCGATCATCGCCGGCTTCCTCCTTGTGTTTGCGTGCCTTGTGCTCCTCTACAAGCGTGTGATCAGCCCACTGGTGAACATGACTTCGCTGCTGCTGGCGCCGCTGGGCGGTATCCTGCTGGTCTGGTTGCTGGGTCAGCCGCAATCGATGCCGGTCTATATCGGTATCCTCCTGCTCTTGGGCATTGTGTCGAAGAACTCGATCCTGCTTATCGACTTTGCGATCGAGGAAATGGAGCGCGGCACGGATAAGCTCGAAGCTTTGCTGGAAGCGGGGCACAAGCGCGCGCAGCCGATCGTGATGACCACGGTCGCGATGACAGCGGGCATGGTGCCGACCGCGCTGTCGATCACGGGCGATGAAGCCTGGCGCAAGCCGATGGGCATCGTCGTTATCGGCGGGCTGATCCTCTCGACCGTCCTCACATTGGTGATCGTTCCGGCGGGCTTTAGTCTGGCCGATGGGTTCGAAAAGCGTGCCGGGCCGTGGCTGCGCAAGCGGATGCTGACCTACAATCCGGGCGATGAGCACAAGCCGGTTGTCCAGAACGCGGGCCCCGAAGTGCCTCTGCCAGGACGCCCAGCCGCCAGCCCGCGTCCCGCAACGCGGCTTCCCGGCAACGGTCTGCCGCCCGGGGCTGAGCCCGCTGAATAGGCGCGATCTTGCAGGCGCGTGGGTGATACACCGCGTGACGTGGGACGGCTTTTGCGGCAGATAGGGCCCGATATGCACGCGCCCCACACGCCTCCCTCTGACACACGTTCGCCCTTTGGCGGCGAGCCTTTGAGCGAGGATAAGGCCCGGCGCATGCGCTGGAGCGCCACCGGGCTGCTGGCCGCGATGGCGCTGGTGTTCTTTACAACGCATGGCCCTGCCGTCGCGCCGGGAGCGCATCCGGCCTGGGGCTATCTCAACGCCTTTGCCGAAGCGGCCATGGTGGGCGGCCTTGCGGACTGGTTTGCAGTAACGGCGCTGTTCCGGCACCCGCTTGGTCTGCCGATCCCACACACCGCGATCATCCCTGAGAACAAGGATCGCATCGCGGAGACGATGGCGGGCTTCCTGCGGCGCAATTTCCTCGTGCCTTCGGTCGTCGCGCGCCGCATGTCCGGCATGAATGTCGCGCGCGCGGTGGGCGATTTTCTGGTCGCTGGGCCTGAGGAAAGCGGTGATGAAACCCGCTCGCGCATCACGGCGGGCGCGGCTGAGATGATGGCGGAAGTGCTGGAGTCTCTTGATCCGGACCGGTTGGGCGATCAGGTGCGATCAGGCCTTGCCGGCCAGCTCCACAAGCTCGACGTGTCGCCGCTGGCGGGCCGGATGCTTGAAAGCATGATGACCGACAAGCAGCACCTCCCGCTTATCAACGGCTTCATCCGCTGGGCCGGCCTGACGCTGGAGGACAATGAGGACACGGTCAAAGAGGTCATCCATAAACGCGCGAACGCGGTGCTGCGCTGGACCGGCCTTGATGAGCGGATTTCCGCAAACGTGCTCGATGGCCTCTACAAGCTGCTTGCCGAAGTGCTGGTCGATCCCGAGCACCCCATCCGCCACAAGATCGAAGAGGGCCTCTTAAAGCTCGCTCAGGACTTGCAGCACGATCCTGAAACCCGCGAGCGGGTGGAGGAAATGAAACGGGACCTCATCGAGAACCCGGCCGTGGGCGAATGGTGGATGGGCGTATGGGAGCGCATCCGGCGCTCGCTCATCCGGCGCGCGCGTTCGTCCGACACACAATTGGGCAGCGATATGCGCAAGGCGCTCATCGATCTGGGCTACGCGCTTAAGCAGGATGAGAGGTTGCAGGATCAGATCAACCGCTTCACCCGCCGCACCGCTGCGGGTGTCGCGACACGTTATGGCTCCGAGATCGTGACGCTGGTCTCGGAAACGGTGAAGCGTTGGGATGCGACCACGATCACCGCCCGGATCGAAAACGCGGTGGGGCGCGACCTTCAATTCATCCGCATCAACGGCACGCTGGTCGGCGGCCTTGTGGGCATGACGCTGCACTTCATCACCCGCTTCCTGTAATCGGGCCAGCCGTGATGAGGCGGGCGCTACCCATGCACTAGGTAGCCTTGCGGGTTATTTGGGCGTCTCGCGGGCCGTTCTCCCTTCTGACTATGAAGCAAGAACCCACGCCTCCGTCGCCCCAGACTGTGCATCTCGCTTCCGGGGCTCAGGCCGTCATCAACGGAGCGTTGGTGTCGGCGAGGGGCGATTGCACGCTGGAGGTGGGCGCGGGCGCCTATGTGCTAACCGGTCGTGCCTTATGGCCGACACGCAGCGGACTTCAGAACCCGGCGGATGAGTTGTATTTCTCACTGCTCGACTGCAGTTCGGACGAAAAGCGTTTCGCCGCTGAGCGGTTCCGCCTGTTCGGCCTCTTGGGAGAGGTTGTGGCGCATGACCGGACCTATGAAGGCCAGCGCGAATGCGCGCAGTGCGCCTCGGCTTTGATGGCGGGCGATCGCACCGCCGCGGTTCAGAGCGCGGCGCGCATGGCCTCGAACAACCTCAAAGGCGCACCCACGCGCACCAAAGTACCGGGCCTTGATGGCGAAAAGCGATCTGCGATCTGACAACCGGGTACTTGTTTGCTTGCCCCCACGTTCACTTGCTGATCGAGTAGGTCACCGTCGTCTTGTAGAAGCTTGCATGTGGATTGCCTTCAGCATCCAGCGCCGGATTGAAGACAGCGTGACGCAAAAGCAGCAGGCATGCGGTGTCGTTGAATGAGGCGGGGCCACTGTAGCTAATGACCTCGCAGAAGCTCGCTCGTCCGGCTTTGTTCACGGTAAGGCGCACGCCCACTGATCCTTCCTCGCCTTCGCGCAGCAGGTGAAGCGGGTAATTCGCCTGGATTTTCTTAGCCCACGTGTTTTGGTCGCGCGGCGTGCTCGGCGTGCCTTTTGCATAGCTTCCATCGGGGTTTTGCCTGCTAAGCCTCATGGTCAGCTCTTGTGAGCAGGCAAAAAGCGGTTCGACCATTTCGAGCAGGTCGTCCATCTTGAGCGAAATAGGATCGATAACCCCGCGCTTAAGGTTCATCGATGTCACGGCTGCATAGCGAGCCCTCAAAGTGTCTTCGGAGACGACATCGGAAACGCTGGCCTGCATCAGGTCCACCGTCTCTCCTTCGCCTTCCTCCCTAGCGTCGGCGTCAGTCGCGGCGGGCTTTTCCGGCTCCAGAGACACTGGCAAGACACCGAACATGACCATGACCGGACGGCCCTTGCTGGATTTCAGCTCGATGTAGTTGCGGTTCACTTCCTCACCCGGCGAAAAGGAGAGGCCGACTGTCGGCCCATACGGGCTGCGCACCGGACGCCCGATCAGAGTTATGTTGAAGCTTGGGCCAGGTCCGCCTTTGTCGATCCACATGGTGATGCGATCTTCGCCCGATCCGTAAGTCCGGCTTACCCGGCACTTGTCGTCATATTCGCGCAAACGCCAGTCGGAGCTTGGCTCAAGCTCCAGCGTCTTCGCTCGGGCGCTCTCGGGAAATATGCCGATGCCGGACGCCGCCAAACACACAAGTAAAACCACGAAACGCATAAAAAACCTCCGGCAGAGCGTATACTCTGCCGGAGGCTCAATACTTTGGCAACAGCCCAAGACTGTGAATATTTAGTCCAGCGCGCCCGTCAGTTCGGGAACCGCTGCGTAAAGATCGGCCACAAGGCCAATATCCGCAACCTGGAAGATCGGGGCGTCTTCGTCTTTGTTGATCGCGATGATGACTTTGGAATCCTTCATCCCGGCCAAGTGCTGGATCGCGCCCGAGATACCGATCGCGATGTACACTTCCGGAGCGACGATCTTGCCGGTCTGGCCAACCTGATAGTCGTTGGGGACATAGCCTGCGTCCACGGCGGCGCGCGAAGCGCCAATGGCCGCGCCCAGCTTGTCCGCCAGCGGGTTGATGATCTGCTCGAAAGTTTCGCTGTCCTTGAGCGCGCGGCCGCCCGACACGATGATCTTGGCGCTGGCAAGCTCGGGACGGTCACCGCCATCGGCGATTTCGCTGCTCACGAAGCTGGACGTGCCGGCCGAGGCCAGCGCAGCCACCGTGTCGATCGAAGCCGATCCGCCTTCGATACCGGCCTTTTCGAACGACGTACCGCGCACAGTGATCACCAGCTTGGGATCGCTCGATTCAACGGTGGCGATGGCGTTGCCGGCGTAGATCGGACGGGTGAAGGTCTTGGGGCCTTCAACCGAAAGGATGTCCGAGATCTGCATCACGTCGAGACTGGCCGCCACGCGCGGAGCGATATTCTTGCCCGAGGTCGTCGCCGGAGCGAGGAACGCGTCATAATCACCCATCAGCTGGACGATCAGCGGCGCCACATCTTCGGGCAGCGGGTTGGTGAAGATCGGATCGTTGCCGCACCAGATGCGGTCCACACCGTCGATCTTGGCGGCCTGCTCAGCGAGGCCCATCACATCGTTTCCAACCACCAGCAGATCGACGCTGCCCAGCTTGCCAGCCGCGGTCACCGCGGAAAGGGTGGGGTCCTTGATCGAGACGTTGTCGTGCTCGGCGAGTACGAGAGTTTTCATGTCTATGTCCTTTCGTAAGAATGGGCCGCTTTAAGCGATCCCCATTTCCTTGATCTTGGCGACGAGCGCGGCGACATCCTCAACTTTTTCACCAGCCTGACGCACCGGCGGTTCGGCGACGTTGGTGGTGGTGAGGCGCGGAGCAATATCGACACCGAAATCGGCCGGTGCCTTGGTGTCGAGCGGCTTCTTCTTGGCTTTCATGATGTTCGGCAGCGAAGCGTAGCGCGGCTCGTTCAGGCGAAGGTCGGTGGTGACAATGGCCGGAAGGGCAAGCTTGACCGTTTCGAGGCCGCCGTCCACTTCGCGCTTCACCTCGACGTGATCGCCATCGACGGCAATGGTGTTGGCGAAGGTGCCCTGCGGGCGATCCATCAGCGCGGCGAGCATCTGGCCGGTTTGGTTCGAATCGTCGCTGATCGACTGCTTGCCCAGGATCACCAGACCCGGCTGCTCTTCGTCAGCGATCGCTTTCAGGATCTTGGCAACGGCCAGCGGCTCAACGTCTTCGTCGGTTTCCACCAGGATCGCACGGTCCGCGCCCATGGCGAGCGCGGTGCGCAGCGTTTCCTGTGCCTTAGCCGGGCCGACCGAGACCGCCACGATTTCCTCAGCCTTGCCCGCTTCCTTGATGCGGATGGCTTCTTCAACAGCGATTTCGTCGAACGGGTTCATGCTCATCTTGACGTTGGCAAGGTCAACACCCGTGCCATCGGCCTTGACGCGCGGCTTCACATTGTAGTCGATCACCCGTTTGACGGGGACGAGGATTTTCATGACATTTCCTTCCCTTGCAGGCCCAGAATCATACGCGCGACTGGGCTATCTCAAAACTCTGCGGCGCGCTTAACTCGCGTTTACGTAAACGTCAAGTTAGCGAGGGCCATCGAAGTTTATTTCGGCGCGCCTGTCGAAACACGGTCTTGCGTTCCGTCTTGGTTACGTCAACCCTGTGCATGGACGCATCGTGCGCCCGCCTTGCTTTGGGTGAGAGTGTTGGACGGGAGAAGGGCAATGTTTGCAATCGGACGCGTGATTGGGACGGCTTTGGCGGCGGTTTTCCTCGCGAGTAGCGCTGCGGCGCAGGGCGGGTTGGAGACGCACGCGGTTGCCGAGGATGTCGAATCGCCCAAGGCATCGGCCGATCAGCTCGCTTGGCTGGTGGGTTCGTGGCAGGGACGAGGCGTGCGCGGCGCACCCGCGATGGAGAGCTGGACCGCGCCCGTTGGCGGGGCGATGGTCGGCACCTTCATCCAGCAGAATAGCGACGGCTCGATCCTATTCACCGAGCTTATGTATATCCGTCCTGTGGGAGAGAGCCTCGAAATTGCGATCAAGCACTTCAACCCCGACCTAACTGGTTGGGAGGAAAAGGGCGAAGTCGAGCGCTTCCGGCTCGTGGCGATTGAGCAGTGTGCGGCCTATTTTCAGACGCTGACCATCCGGTGTGCCAACAAGAATGCGCCGGATGAGGGGATAGTTGTCGCCGTGCGCGCGGGGACGGATGATGCGGGCAAGATCAAGGAGTTGGTGTTTCGCTATTCACCCGTACCTTAGCGGTCGCTGAAAGAGTCAGATAAACCAATCCGGCTAAGCCTGCTCCAGCGATCAGCAGTTCTGATTCCCAACCGTCGAAGCGATATTCCTGATGGCCTGAAAACGCCCAATGCAAGCCCGCGTGAACCACGCAAAAGCTGGCCAGCGCAAGGCGCGCGACGTTGCGGAGGCCCGGCCTAGTATGCCAGCAGGCGTAGGCCATTCCGGCGATGAGCGGGACATGCAACCACACAAAGGAAATGCGCCCTGCCTCCTCGGGAAGGGCGCGTATAAGAGGCAACACTCGCCATTCCAGCTGAAAGGCGGCGTCTATTTCATGGGTTAGCAGGAAGGCAAAGCCGGCGAGGAAGGCGAACTCACTCGCCGGCGATAGGCGGGTCACGCCGCCTTCTTAACCTCAGCCACGATTTTCTTCGCCGCGTCGCCAAGGTCATCAGCGGGCACAATCGCGAGGCCCGAATTGGCGAGGATTTCCTTGCCCGCCTCGACATTGGTGCCTTCAAGGCGCACGACCAGCGGAACCTGCAGGTTCACGTCCTTGGCCGCTTGCACCACGCCGTTGGCGATGATGTCGCACTTCATGATCCCGCCAAAGATGTTGACGAGGATGCCCTCGACCGCCGGGTCTTTGAGGATGATCTTGAACGCGGCGGTCACCTTTTCGGTCGTCGCGCCGCCGCCTACGTCGAGGAAGTTGGCCGGGAACGCGCCGTTCAGCTTGATGATGTCCATCGTCGCCATGGCGAGGCCAGCGCCGTTGACCATGCAGCCGATGTTTCCATCCAGCTTGATGTAGGCAAGGTCGTACTCGGAGGCTTCGACTTCGGCCGGGTCTTCCTCGGTTTCGTCGCGCATCGCCTCGATGGCGGGGTGGCGATAGAGCGCGTTGCTATCAAAGCTCATCTTGGTGTCGAGCACCAGCAGATGGGCTTTGCCGTCGGCGTCGGGCTTGGTCTCAACCAGCGGGTTGATCTCCAGCATGTCGCAATCGCTCGCGACAAAGGCGGCGTAGAGCTGCGCCGCAAGCTTCTGGCACTGCTTGTTGAGATCGCCCGACAGGCCCAGCGCGAACGCCACCGCGCGGCCATGATGCGGCATGAAACCTTGTGCAGGGTTGATGGTGATCGTGTGGATCAATTCAGGCGTGTTGTGCGCGACATCTTCGATGTCCATGCCGCCTTCGGTCGAGGCGACCATGGCAACGCGTCCTGTGGCCCGGTCCACCAGCATGGCGAGATAGTATTCGCTCTCAATGTCGACACCATCGGTAACATAGAGGCGGTTGACCTGCTTGCCCGCATCGCCCGTCTGGATCGTCACCAGCGTATTGCCGAGCATTTCCTTGGCGTGGCTTTCCACCTCATCGAGCGAGAAGGCGAGGCGCACACCGCCCTTGGCGTCCTCCGGCAGTTCTGTGAACTTGCCTTTGCCGCGCCCGCCGGCGTGGATCTGGGCCTTCACCACGTAAAGCGGCCCGGGAAGCTTCTTTGCACCCTCAAGCGCCTCTTCCACCGTCAGCGCGGCGTAGCCGTTGGGCACCGCGATGCCGTGTTCCTTGAGCAGTTCCTTGGCCTGATATTCGTGGACGTTCATGGCAGCGTGATCCCTTTGCTGGTTGGACCCAGCGCGGCCCCGCATCGGGGTGCGGGCAACGAACTGGGGAGAGGTTCCGTCGAGAGCGCCTAAGCACGTCTCGCGCCCCTTGAAAAGGCCTTCTGGCAGGGGCACGGGTAAAGCCGGATATGATCGATCGTTATCGCCTTCTGGACATTGTGCGCGAAGCGGGCCGCATTGCGCATTCACGCTGGCCTGGCGATGGCCATGCGTTGAAGACGTGGGACAAGTCACCCGGCGATCCGGTGAGCGAGGCGGACCTTGAGGTCGACCGGTTTCTCAAGCGCGAATTGGGCGCGCTTTTGCCTTCGGCGGCGTGGCTTTCCGAAGAGAGTGTCGATGACAAGGGCCGCACGGATAGCGGACTGATCTGGCTCGTCGATCCGATAGACGGCACGCGCGATTACGTTCGTGGACGCACCGGCTGGGCGATCTCGGTTGCGCTGGTGAGCGCGGGCAAGCCGCTGATCGGCGTGCTGCTGGCGCCCGCGCGCAGCGAGGAGTGGGTGGCCGAGGCGGGCAAGGGCGCGACGCTGAACGATCGCGCGCTTACGGCCAGCACCCGGACCGAGTTCTCCGGCGCGCGGGTTCCTATTGACCAGTTGCCCAGCGTCGATTCGGACCTCGTGATCGTCGAGAAGCCCAACTCGATCGCGCTGCGCATTGCCATGGTCGCCGATGACCGGGCTGATCTGGTCGCCACCTTGCGCTGGGGTTTTGAGTGGGACGTTGCCGCCGCCACCCTGATCGCTCGCGAAGCAGGTGCGCAGGTCAGCGATGCGTTTGGC
>JBCBYM010000088.1:0-11188 GCA_039815865.1 Pseudomonadota bacterium | reverse complement strand
ATGGGGCCTGTGATCCTGCCGATCTTCCGCACGATCCATCGCAGCGCCCACGGCCCTGTAATCGCAAACGATCAGGGATTCTTCGCAATCCGCTATGGCGGGATCGGCAAGGCCGACCAGCTCGACGCCTATTACCGGCTCAACAAGGCGACCAGTCTAGAGGAATGGGAAGCGCAAATCGCGCGCATGGCGATCCCGTCAACCAACTTCATCTACGCTGATGAGGCGGGCAACATCGCCTATGTCTACAACGCCGCCATCCCCAACCGCCCCGAGGATATCGAGGCCAATTGGCGCGGGGTTCTGGATGGCTCACGCTCGGACCTAATCTGGGAGGGATCGGTTGGCTATGACCGGATCCCCAAGCTCATAAATCCCGCATCCGGATGGGTCTACAATTCGAACAACGAACCCTTCACCGCCGCGGGCGAAGGCAGCGATCTGGACCCGGCGGACTTCTCGCCCGTGCTTGGCATTGAGCGCAAGCAGACCAACCGATCGCGCCGCGCCTATAGATTGATGAGCGAGGCCGAAGCGCTCGACCGCAAAACGCTTGAAGCGATCAAGTATGACACCGGCTATGAGCGGGCGAGCTATGTCAACGTGATGATGGACGCGCTCGAAGAGCTTGAGGCCACCGGCGAGCTTGCCGAAGCGCGTGACCTCTTGCTGGGCTGGGACATGACAGCGGATAATGAAGGGCCTGCGGACGCGCTCGCTTACCTCATGATCCGCGATTACATGTCGGCCGAATACCAGAACAAGGCTGCCTATCCCGACCCGCGCGAGCATCTGCAAAAGGCGGTTGACCACCTGAACACCCACTTTGGCCGGATTGACCCGCCGATGAGCGATCTGGTCCGCCTGCGTCAGGGCGATGTTGACCTGCCGCTCGATGGCGGCTCGGACACGCTGCGCGCGGCCACAACCTGGCAAGTGGAGGAAGACGGAAGGCTTAGCCTCGTGCACGGCGACAGCTTTATCCAATGGGTCGAATGGCCCGCTGATGGCGGCAAGGTCAGCTCGCGCTCAATCCAGCCCTTTGGCCAGGCCACTACGCGCCCCGACAGCCCGCACTACACCGATCAGATGCAGCTTTACGTCGATCACAAGCTCAAACCGGTCCGCTTCTGGCGCGAGTATGTCGAAGCGAACGCGAAGACACGTTATGTGGTTGAAGCGAACTGACACTGGTGTAAACAGCAGCGCCAAGAGAACCGCATATCCGCAGTCCTCGAACGAGAATATTTCAAGGGAGAACACACATGTCAGTAGCCGGATCGTACAACACCACCGTCAAGAGCCCGATGGGCGATCAAAGCGGCACCATCACCGTCACCGATAACGGCGACGGCACCTTCTCGGGCAAGATGGAAGGCGGCATGGGCGCGATGGACATCCCCACCGGCACGATCGAAGGCAACACCATCAAGTGGTCGATGGACATGACCGTCCCGATGCCGATGAAGCTCGACTGCGAAGCCACGATTGACGGCGACACGCTGACCGGCACCGTCAACGCCGGCGCGTTCGGCGCGATGCCGCTGTCGGGCACCCGCGTCTAAGCGGACCCGCTTCAAGCGAAAAGAAAAGGCCGCCCGGAGCACGTCCGGGCGGCCTTTTCCTTTGGATGTGTTGAAACGCCGCAGGCGCGCTCAGGCGGACCCCAGCTTAACCAGTTCCGCCTCGATCAGCGCGAGCACCGCATCGCATTTCGCATCATCAAGCGCATCGGCATGCGGGCTGCCCCAATCGCCCAGCGGGTTGCCCGCATCGTTGTCAAAATATTCGCCGCTATGCCCGTCGAACATCGCGCCCACCGCGCCTTCCTTGAGGATGGTGTAGCCCTTGGTCGGATCGTTGCCGTCCATGCCAAAGCCTTCGACCACCATCTTTGTCGCCAGCAGTGAGCCGGGATTGACCGCGTAAAAGTACGGGCCGTCCGGGTGCGCGGCCGCCATCCGGCGCGACCACATGGTGAGCGCCAGCTTGCTTTGCGAATAGGCGCTGAAATCGTCCTTGACCGGCTCTTCCCCGCGCAGCTGAGCGGGCTCGATCGGCGCCTGCGCTGCGGAAGACGTGTTCACCACCCGCGCATCGGGCGCGAGGCGGTCCATCAGGCCGCGCGTCAGGATGATCGGGGCAAAGGTGTTGACCAGAAAGCGCGTATCGTGTCCGCTCGCGCCGATGGTCTGCGGCGTCTTGACCACTCCGGCGTTGTTGAGAAGCGCGTCGATCCGCTCCTCGCCGGCCGCCACCGTCTTGGCAAGGTCAACAACCTCTTGCGGGTTCGACATATCGGCGCGGTAGGTTGCGATCTCGGCGTCCGGAGCAATGGCCTCAATTTCGGCCTTGGCCGCCTCAAGCTTGTCCGCGCTGCGCCCGTGAAGCAGCACGCGGTGCCCCTCACCCGCCAGAGCGCGCGCGGCGCCAAGGCCAATGCCGTCGGTTGATCCGGTAATCAGGATCGTCTTCATTCCCATCTCCCTTAATGCTCTCAATTAGCGCCGCGTATAGCAGATTTGCTCGCCATGTCTGCCACGCTCATGCCGAGCAAGATGAACAATTGCCGACCGGACGTTCAGCCTCCTATCAAGGCAAGCGTGCCAAACGCCCCGGGCAAATGGCGCCAATCTCTGCGCCACGGGGAACAGGGATGAAACAATGAAAATTGCGACTTTGACCACCATGGTTCTGACTGCGTTAAGCCTGTCTGCGTGCAGCTTTTTTGACCCGTGCGCGCAGTGGAAGGACGAGGTGCGCGATCTGGGCCGTATGCAAGTGCTGCTCGAAGCCGATTATCCGATGACCTACCGCACCTTTCAAAGCTGCATGCGCGACGCGGGCAATCCCGATCAGGCCGCGCAGACCGCTGTGTGCTTTTCCGCCGTCGCGCTGATGGCGAACGATTGCACCTTCAACTGCGCGCGCAGCGGCGGGGGCACGACCAGCTTTGACGATTTCAGCCAGCGCATCCTGCGGATCGAACAACGCGCCCGGCAATTGGCCAAGACGCGGCCCGAGCAATGCGAGACCCGTTAAGCGGGCCCCTGATGGAGGACGGCCACCCAAGCGCCTCGCGATCCGGATAGGTTCGCGAGCCGCGCGGGTGGCGGGTTGAGCGCGGATTTAGGGCTCGGTTGCAGGCGCTGGCGCTGAAGAAGCCTCTTCCTCAACCTCCGACGCTTCAGCCACCTCAGCCGCCGTTTCGCCCTCGCCCTCAGCCTCAGCTTGGGCCTGAGCTGCCGCCGCTGCCGCCGCCGCAGCCTCGGCTTCGGCTTCCGCCTTGGCCAGCGCCTCGGCCTCTTCAGCCGCCGCAATCTCAGCCCGAACGTCGATCACGGTGTCCCGCTCATAGCGCAGCACACCATCAATCTCCGGCATGCGCGAGACGATGACACGATAAAAGTTGTTGAGCTTGCCCACTGCGTGCAATTCCGCCTGCGCCGCGGGCAGCGCGTTGAGGCTTTCCGGAATGCTCCAGTCGGTGGGCTTGAGAACGCGTTCGGGCATGTCCGGCCAGAAAGGCGTTGCCTTGCGCATCGCCGCATCATCGGCCCAGCTCATATTGAGAAAATCGCCCAGCGAGGTGATCTCGCCCGCTTTCACCTCAAACTTGAAGGTGCCCATGCATTTGCACGCCCCAAGGGTACCTTGGTCGGTGAACATGATCGCGCCGTAATAGGTGTATTCGCCCGGCTCGACCTCTTCAAGGTACTGGTAAAACCTCGTTCCATCAGCGCTCTTGCCCTTGTCAAAGACATATTGCGGGCCGACCGTCACCATCAGCTTGGTTTCGATGTCGCTGATGGAGAAAGTTTCGCGCGTGGGCTCCACCGGCTTGTCCGGCACCCGGTTGCCCCGCTTAGCCTTGGCTTCATAAGCGCGAAGGTGCCTCTCGTACTTCTCCTGCGCCTTTACGAGCGCCTCTTCCCACGCGGCTTCGTAGGCTCTTACATCCTCTTCAAGCGGCGTTCGGAAGAAAAGCAGTGACGTACGCTCGGCGGCGTCGAAGAAAATGTAGCCCTTGTCTTGCTTGAGCGTGACTTTGCCCTTTTGGAGGTTCTTGAGCTCGATCGGCTCTTCATAGACTTCCTGGGCGGCGGCCGGCGCGCTCATCGTTGCCAGAGCGGCCAAACCCACAAGGCCAGTAAAGCCCTTCGAAATTGCGTTCAGCGTGATCATGGGACGAGCACCTCCGTGGTCGGCTTGGGTCCCGAGGCCACACGCGCCTGCTGCTTCAACGCGGCGATGCGGATCTCCTCATCCTTGCGTCCCATGCCCTCTTCAAAGTGGAACGCCTTCCACAAGCTGCGTTCCAGCCCGTAGCGATCATAACCCTTGTAATACATGCAGTTGCGGATGTTGATACGCTTCCGCTTGCGGCGTTCTGCGCTGCCATGGATCGCATCTCCAATCAAACTTCCAAGTATTCCACCGATGGCTCCCCCCACCGCGCCCGCCATCGGGCTGATATTGGGGTTGTAGACCTGGTATTGGCTCACATCGGCATAGCGATAGAAGTTGATCCCGCTGCTCAGCGAATCGCATTCCAGCACATCCGCGTAGGCCTGATCGAAGCTGGTGTCGGGCCGGTGGAAGTAGAAATACTTCTCATAGTCCTTGGCCTTGACCGACGCGGTATCGAAAGCGAGTCCCGGCATCTCGATTGCCGCGATTTCTTCGGGCGTGAAAGTCTGCATGGGTGGTTCGTTCTTGATTGCCTGCGCGTGCGCCACTCCCGCCAAAGGCAAGAGCAGCAGCGTCAAAAGCTGCTTGCTTAACATGATGATAGCCCCCTGATTCAATCCCGGGAGCAAGAATAGTCGCGCCAATTAACGCGCACAACCCTGAAACAACAAAAGCCCCTGCGAATTCTTCGAAAATCAGCCCAGCTTGTCTTTCAAGATCTGGTTGACGACAGCCGGGTTGGCCTTGCCCTTCATCGCTTTCATCGTCTGGCCGACGAAAAAGCCGAACAACTTGTCCTTGCCGCCTCTATACTGCTCAACCTTGTCCTCGTTATTGGCGAGGATGTCATCAATGGCGGCTTCGATCGCGCCGGTGTCAGAGACCTGTTTGAGGCCTTCGGTGTCGGCGATCTCGTCGGGTTCGCGGCCCTGGCGAAGCACGATCTCGAAGATTTCCTTGGCCTGCCCCCCGCTGATCTCAGCTTTGGCTTGCATTGCGAGAATGCTGGCCTGACGCGCGGCGGTGGCGTGGCTGATATCGGCCTCATCGCCGATCGACTTGATCACGCCCGGCGCGACCGAAAGAGCCCAGTTGGCAACTTGCGTGGCGACATCGCCGTGGCTCTTGCCCGTAGCGCTCGAAGCGGCCTCCAAGAGGCTTTCAAACCGGGCGAAGGTCTCCACCTCAGCGGTCAGCTCGCGCGCGTTGTAGGGGGTGAGGCCCAGCTCCTTTTCATACCGGGTGCGCTTGGCATCGGGAAGTTCGGGCAGGCTCGCGCGGCATTCTTCAAGGAAGCTGTCTTCGAGCACCAGCGGCAGCAGATCGGGATCGGGGAAGTAGCGGTAATCGTGCGCGTCTTCCTTCGAACGCATCGTGCGCGTGGTGCCGGTCGCAACATCGAACAGGCGCGTTTCCTGATCGACGGTGCCGCCCGATTCCAGCACATCGACCTGCCGGTTGGCCTCGTATTCGATCACCTGCATCACGAAGCGCACCGAGTTCACATTCTTGGTCTCGGTCCGCGTGCCCAGTTCCTCGCCGGCTTTACGCACGCTGACATTGACGTCGGCGCGCATTGACCCTTCTTCCATGTTCCCATCACAGCTGCCGACATAGCGCAGGATCGAGCGCAGTTTGCGGACATAGGCCCCGGCTTCAGCCGGCGAGGTCATGTCGGGCCGCGAGACGATTTCCATCAGCGCGACGCCTGAACGGTTCAAGTCGACATAGGACATGGTCGGGTGCTGATCGTGCATCAGCTTGCCCGCGTCCTGCTCAACGTGAATGCGCTCGATCCCGATCACCTTGTCTTCCGGGATGCCGTGCTTTTCATCAGCCTCGATCAGCAGCGAGCCTTCGCCCACGATCGGGTGGTAGAGCTGGCTGATCTGATAGCCCTGCGGCAGATCGGCGTAGAAGTAATTCTTGCGGTCAAACCGGCTCCACGCGTTGATCTCAGCCTCGATCGCCATGCCGGTGCGCACCGCCTGACGGATGCATTCCTTGTTGGGAACGGGCAGCATGCCGGGCATCGCCGCATCGACGAGGGAGACCTGGCTGTTGGGCTCTGCACCAAAGGTGGTGTCCGCGCCGGAAAACAGCTTGGAGTTAGAGGTCACCTGCGCGTGGACCTCAAGGCCGATCACGACCTCCCATTCGCCTGTCTGCCCCTGGATGCGGTAGTCACTCATCGTTTGTCTCGTCTTTGGAAAGGGGTTTGCCCGTCTCGCTGTCAAAGCGCGCTTCGCCTGCATCGATGGTCTTGGAGAGATACATCACGAACCCGCCCAGAAGGACGAAGCAGACCACGAAGATGGTCGCGTAGATGATCTCGGCGGTCATGTTACCACCACCTCTCCGGCGCATGGTCGAACCCGCTGCGCTGCTGGATTGCCAGCCCTGCATCGAGCACGCTCTGCTCATCGAAAGCTTGTCCGACCAATTGCAGGCCCAGCGGCAGCCCCTCAGGGGTCATCGTCGCGGGCACGCTCATCGCCGGGAGCCCCGCCAGCGAAGCGGGCACGGCGAACACATCGTTGAGATACATCGTCAGCGGGTCTTCGTTGAGGCTGCCCAGCGGGAAGCTCGCCGTCGGCGTTGTCGGCGCGAGGATCAGGTCGCACTTGTCCCAAGCCTGCTCAAAATCGCGCGCCACCAGCGCCCGGACCTTTTGCGCCTGGTTGTAATACGCATCGTAGAAGCCCGCCGAGAGCACGTAAGTGCCAATCAGAATACGGCGCTTCACCTCATCACCAAAGCCGGTTTCGCGGGTCTGGGCGTACATGTCCTGCAGGCCAGCGCCTTCGGGCAGATCGCGCAGGCCATAGCGCACGCCGTCATAACGCGCGAGGTTGGAGGAAGCCTCTGCCGGAGCGATGATATAGTAGGCGGGCAGCGCGTATTTGGTGTGCGGCAGCGAGATATCGACGATCTCAGCGCCCGCGTCGGCGAGCCAGGCCTTGCCCTGCTCCCAGCTCGCGAGAATCTCGTCCGAGGTGCCGTCCATGCGGTATTCCGCCGGGATACCCACGCGCTTGCCTTTGAGGTCTGCTGACAGCGCCGCTTCCCAATTGGGCACATCCATCTGGAGGCTGGTCGCATCCTTCGCATCAAAGCCGGCCATCGCGCCCAGCATGATCGCGCAATCCTCGACCGAGCGCGCCATGGGCCCGGCTTGGTCGAGCGAGCTAGCGAACGCGACGACACCCCAGCGCGAGCAGCGGCCATAGGTCGGCTTGATCCCGCAAATGCCGGTGAAGGCGGCGGGCTGGCGGATCGAGCCGCCCGTGTCGGTGCCGGTTGCGGCGGGAGCGATCCGCGCAGCCACCGCCGAGGAGGAACCTCCGGAGGAACCGCCGGGCGACATGGCGGCGTTGGCGCCGTCCTTACGCCAGGGCGAGCTCACATTGCCTAAATGCGACGTTTCATTGGAGGAACCCATCGCGAACTGATCAAGGTTCAATTTGCCCAGCATCCCTGCGCCCGCGTTCCACAGGTTCTGCGAAACGGTGCTTTCATATTGGGGCGTGAACCCTTCGAGGATGTGGCTGGCCGCGGTGGTCTGCACGCCGTTGGTGGCAAACAGGTCCTTCATCCCGATCGGCACACCGCCCATCGCGCCCAGATCTTCGCCAGCCGCGCGCTTTGCATCGGTCGCATCGGCAGCGGCCAGAGCGTGTTCGGGTGTGGTGACGATAAACGCGTTGAGCGCCGCTGCATCAGCGACCGCCGCGTTAAAGCGTTCCGCCACTTCGCGCGCGGTGAAATCACCGCCCGCAACGCCATCGCGGATCGCCTTGACACCCAGAGAGGTAAGGTCCGTCATTCTTGTTCAATTCGCCTTATTCAATGACTTTGGGAACACCGAAGAAGCCGTGCTCAGCTGCCGGCGCGTTGGCGAGCACCGCGTCGCGCTTGCCGCCGCCGGTTTGCGGGTCTGCGTCCACCTCGTCAGCGCGCAGGCGAAGTGTGTTGGGGATGACCGCCGACATCGGCTCAATACCGGTCACATCGACCTCGCCCAGCTGCTCAACCCATTGGAGGATGTTGTTGAGCTCAGGCACCATCTGGTCGAGCTCGTCTTCGCTCATATTGATGCGCGCCAGATGCGCGATCTTGGCGACTTCTTGTTTGGTGACAGACATGCAAGCGGCGTTAGCGCTGGGGAGCGGGGGCTTCAAGCGGGGAGTTGGGCGGGGATGGTGCGGCCTGCGAATCAATCGTTGCTTCTCAAGGGAATAACCTTCGCAAACGCCTGCAAGGCGGCTTGTCCTCATTGGCCCGATACAGGCGCACCGATTGCATACGATTTATTGAGCTGGACGCCCGAAACGCAATTGCTCTTGGCGAAATGCAATTGGATGCCATGGGCGTAAAGTAGAGCGGACGATCATTACCTCATTTGGCCAGTTGTCATGACCACGGTTTGTAAATCTTGGAGATCATATCCAACCCTGCAACCATGCCGCAATGAGTAAGACAACTATGGTCATAATCCCAACAACGACCGGGTGTCTCTCCCAATCAGTTTCGTAGTCAGGTCGGGTGGATTTATCCGACGAGTATGACACTGTCGGCCGAGGAGCCTCTAGGGCAGAAGTCGGCGTGGTCACCAGGGTAGATGATGTGGCGTTGCCTTCCGGAAGTTCTACCACCCCAGCCACTTTGCGAATAGCGCCAACCAACCGCTCCAGCGCCTCATCGCGGCGCTCGAACCATTCGACCCATTGATAATCCTGCAGCCAGTAGGCCAAGCCCTGCGGCGCAATCTTTTCGAGGCGCACGGGAAGGATCAGTTTGGAGTGGCTCTCCGCCATACTGATCTCGCGCTTTACGTGGCGCGACTTGTCCGCCTCCGCGCAGAACAGCAGGACGATAGCGTCGGTCTGCTCAATCGCCTCGGTAACGGCGACATCAAAGGGTTGACCGGGGGGCACGTCTTCCGACGCCAGCCACGCCTCAATCCCATGCTTGGCCAGAACGTCCTTCAAATGCTTCGCAACGACATGCTGCGAAGAGTGATGCGACAAAAAAACCTTTGGCGCGAGCGACATGCCCCGATTCTCACCTAGCGACTGGAATTAAAGCCCTGAGGCGCCACAATAAGGCTCGCGCAGGGTGTGTCTAGCGAGAGGTCCGCTCAGCGCCTTCGGGAACAGTCTTACTGCCCGAGCCCCGGCGGCGGGCCCTGCGGGCCTTGGGGTTGGTTGGCCTGGATCGCTTGTTGCAGGATGCCCATGCCGACCTGGAACTGCTCTTCGCTCATGATGTCCATGATCTCCATCTCGAAGATCAGGTCCGCGCCCGGCGGGATCGGCGATCCGGGGCGCGGCATGTCGCCATAGCCCATGTCGGACGGGATATAGAGCTTGTAGCTGCCGCCCTTCTGGACGCGCTGGAGGCCTTTGAAAAAGCCGTCAATCGTCTGGCCTTCGATCACCGGGAACGGCGCGCCTTCGGGAAAGACGCCTTCAACCGGCAGCGTGACCGGGCGGTATTCGTCGAACACGGTTTCTTCTTCGGCGAGCAGCCCGCGATATTTGACGAAGACGACCTGGCCGACCTCGGCCGTCGGTCCGGTGCCTTCGACGAGCGTTTCAATCGTCAGGCGCTGCGGAGCGCCACCGGGTTCCTTGGCGGCGATCTCTTCGATCACTTCCACCGTGTTCCAGTTGATCGGCACCGCGGCCAGCGCCAGCGCGCCGCCAATGGCGATAGCGGCGATGACACCGAGCCACAGCTTGGTGAGCGAGCCCTTGGCAACAGGCTTCAACGGAACGCGTGTGATCTCGGTCATGTCTGATCCCTGGCAAATAAGCGCCGCGCCCGATCGGAAAGCTGTTTGCGAAAGAGAACCGCGAAACAAACAAAAGGGGCGCGGAAGCGGAAAGCTTCTGCGCCCCTTTGGCGTATGTGTTTTCGGGTTTCAAGCGGCTTGCTCGAAACCGCGAAACCAAGGCGCAAACCCGACGGGCTTACTTGGCGCCGTCGCGCTCCATGCGCTTGCGCTCAAGCTTGCGGGCGCGGCGCACAGCGGCGGCCTTTTCACGGGCGCGCTTCTCGCTCGGCTTTTCGTAGTGGCGACGCAGTTTCATCTCGCGATAAACACCTTCGCGCTGCAGCTTCTTCTTGAGCGCACGAAGGGCCTGATCGACATTGTTATCGCGAACCATGATTTGCATAAACTACCACTACCTCACTTACAAAACGCACAGAGCCCGCTGGTCATCAGCGCGGGGGTGCGCGGAAAATTGACGACAAAAAGGGCGCGAATCTGGCGGCGTTGCCGTCCTGATCGCGCTCAAGCTGAGCCCCGCATAGCCAAAGTCTGTGAATTTGGCAAGGTTTGACAGCTTGAAGACAGCGCTAGGCAGCGCTCGCTTGCCTCGTTATGGCGCGCAGCATGTCGGTTGTGTCACTTTCACCTTGGGTTGCCTGTGCGCTGGTCGCTTGCGGCGGCGCGGTCGGTTCGGTTGCGCGTTACCTGCTTGGACAAGCAATCATGAACCTATTTGGCAGCTCCGGGTTTCCGTGGGCGCTGCTTGGCATCACCACGCTTGGCTCGCTTTGCATGGGGCTTTTGTTTGGCTGGTTCTACCTCAATGACGGCGGAAGCGAGAGTCAGCGCCTGTTGTTTGCCGTTGGCATGCTGGGCGGGTTTACCACTTTCAGCGCGTTCAGCCTCGAAATCATCTTGATGATCCAGAAAGGCGAGATCGGCCTTGCCTTCGCCTTTATCGCCGGCTCTGTGATCGCAGCCGTCGCCGCGCTTTATACAGGGCTTATCATCATGGGGCCGGCGAAATGAGCGGCGCCGACAGCCATGTGCGCCAGTTCACGGTTGAGGCCGATGATGACGGTGTGCGCCTCGATCGCTGGTTCAAGCGCAACCTGCCGCAGATCGGCTTTGCCACCGTCTCGCGCTGGGCGCGCACGGGGCAGGTGCGCGTCGATGGCAAGCGCGCTAAGCCCGAAGATCGCCTGACCGCTGGCCAAG
>JBCBYM010000087.1:0-11236 GCA_039815865.1 Pseudomonadota bacterium | reverse complement strand
GCCTCACTTATGTTGCGGATGCGAAGGGATGCGTCAATCGCGTTTGTGCCCGATTCAGACGGTTTTCAATCGCGGCTGTGGACGCGGTGAAACATCCTTGCGCTCACTTGGTTTGTTTGGTCGCCAAGAGCGCACGCGCGCGCTTCATCAGGTCCCTTTCGCCCTCAACGAAACCACCCGTATCCTCGCCTCCGACAGGCGGGGGAACCTGCGTGCGGAAGAAAGCGAACCCTTGCTTGCCGGTTTCGGCGAACCAGAGCCCCGATTGCAGTCCATAGGCTTCACCCGAATGGCCGATATACATCGTATCGCCGTCAAACAATTTATCGAGGCAATCGCGCCCGGGCATGTTTATCAGCTGAACGCCCAAGCCGTAGGTGCAGAAAAACTCTTGTCCAAGATTCTGCCCAATCAACAAGGATTTGCCCAATCGGCCCAGCGCCTGATCCGAGAGGAAGCGGCCCGAGTGCGCGATCATCAATTCGCGCCCGATCTTGGCCATATCCATCATCTCGATGCGCACACCACCTTGCGGCGAAAAGACCGAGGCGTTGGTGCCCGGCTTATAGCCCTCCAGCGTGCATTCAACGCCATCGGCCACAGGGATCGAACAGTCGGGTGGGAGGTCATTGGGATAATCGCGCGCCGGCTCACCCGTGTGGCGGTACAGCGCGACGGCGCGCGCGACCATATCGTCGGAACAGCCGATCCAGTTGAGGCACGCCTCCACGCCCAGCGGTTCGAACACAAGGCGCTCAAGCAGCATGTCATACCGCTCCCCCGTCGCCGCCTCGAGCGCGGTGGCCACCACGGGTGAGCCCAGATTGGCGTATTCGAACGGCGCCTTGCCCGGCGGCGCATCGGCGTACCACGCCTCGGGCTCCGCAAGCTTTGCCTCAAGGCTCTCACCCAGAGGGATGATGTAGCCCGCCGCGTCGCGCAGCCCTGCGCGGTGGGAAAGCAATTGCGCCAGCGTGACCGGCGTATCGGGGAAATTTGGCGAGCGCAGCTTGAAGCCCAGATAGTCCGACACGTCCGCGTCCAGATTGACCTTGCCCTCATCAACCAGCCGCAGGGTCGCAAGCGCCATGATGAGCTTGGAGATTGAAGCGATGCGAACGGGATCATTGAATTCGACCGGCTCATTGCTCTCGAAATTGCGCACACCTTCGGCGATCAGAGGCGTGATCGTCTCGCGATCAAACGCGACCACCACCGTTGCGGGCGGATGATCCCGTGCCTGAGCGGCGTTGGAGAAAATGAGCGCAAGAGCGGCAAGGATGGTGCGGATCATGCTCACGACCCTTGCTGCTCCTATCCAGTAAATCAAATGCTAAGCGTTCAATCGAGGTTGGGACGCAGCCAGCGTTCGGCAGTGGCCATGTCGACCCCGCGCCGATGCGCGTAATCCTCAAGCTGATCGCGACCGATCCGGGCAACACCGAAATACTGGCTTTCCGGGTGCCCGAAATAGAAGCCGGACACCGCTGCTGTTGGCCACATCGCAAAGCTCTCGGTGAGCGTTAGCCCCACGTTCTTTTCCGCATCTAGCAGGTCGAACAGGATCGGCTTCAACGAGTGATCGGGGCAGGCGGGATAGCCGGGCGCAGGACGAATACCGCGATACTCTTCCTTGATAAGCGCTTGATTGGTGAGCTGCTCACCGGGCGCATAGCCCCACAAGGTGGTACGCGTGTGCTTGTGCAGGCGCTCGGCGAAGGCCTCAGCGAAGCGGTCCGCCAGCGCTTTGAGCATGATGTCGGAATAGTCGTCCTTGTCGGCCTGGAAACGCGCGATATGCGGCTCAATCCCATGAATGCCGACGGCAAAGCCCCCGATCCAGTCGCCCGCCGGATCAATAAAGTCGGCAAGGCACATATTGGCGCGGTCGCGGCTTTTCTTGATCTGCTGGCGCAGGAAAGGAAGGCGGATATTTTCCTCACGCCGCACGCGGTGGATCACGACATCATCAGGGCAGTCGTGATCGCGCGCGCAGGGCCACAGGCCCGCAACGCCTCTGGCGGTCAGCCACTTTTCCGAAACGATCTTCTCAAGCATCGCATCCGCATCGACCTTCAGCGCACGCGCGCTTTCGCCGACGACATCATCGTCAAGAATGCGCGGATAGGTGCCGTGCAATTCCCAGGCGCGGTAGAACGGCGTCCAGTCGATGTAGTCGACAAGATCCTCAAGATCCCAATCGTCAAAGACATGCACGCCAGGCTCCAACGGCGGGGCGGGCTTGTCCGAAAGATAGGCGTCGTAAAAATTCGCGCGAGCCTCTTCGAGACTCATCAACTGCTTTTCAGCCTTGCCGCTGCGCGCGTCGCGAACGTGGGTGTATTCGTCAGCTACCTCAGTGACGTAAGGGTCGCGCAGAGTGTCTGACAGCAGCTTGGAAGCCACGCCCACGGCCCGGCTCGCGTCGAGCACATGGATCACGGGCCCTTCGTAATTGGGATCGATCTTGAGCGCGGTGTGAACCTTGGATGTGGTCGCGCCGCCGATCAGCAGCGGCATCGACATGTCAGCGCGCTGCATCTCTTCGGCGACGGTCACCATCTCATCCAGCGAAGGGGTGATGAGGCCGGACAGCCCAATCATATCAGCGTTGTTGTCATTCGCCGTCTTGAGGATATCCTGCCACGGCACCATCACGCCCATGTCAATCACCTCATAGCCGTTGCACTGAAGCACAACGCCCACGATGTTCTTGCCGATATCGTGCACATCGCCCTTCACGGTCGCCATGATGATTGTGCCCTTGGCCTTGGCGCCTTCCTCCTTCTCCGCCTCGATAAAGGGGATGAGGTGCGCCACCGCTTTCTTCATCACGCGCGCGGATTTGACGACTTGCGGCAGGAACATCTTGCCCGAACCAAACAGGTCGCCAACAACATTCATGCCGTCCATCAGCGGGCCTTCGATCACCTCGATCGGGCGGCCACCGGACGCCTCCAGAGCGGCGCGCGCCTCTTCGGTGTCGGCGACAACATGCGCGTCGATCCCTTTAACGAGCGCGTGTTCGAGCCGCTTGGTCACTTCCCAGCCGCGCCATTCCGCTGCCTGCTTGTCGTCTTCCTTGCTCTTGCCCTTGAAGCTCTCGGCAAGGTTGATCAGGCGCTCGGTGGCGCTCTCTTCACCTTCGGCGAGGCTCTTGGGCTCGCGCATCAGGATCACGTCTTCGCACGCCTCGCGCAGCACCGGGTCGATCGTGTCATAGACATCGAGCTGGCCTGCGTTGACGATCGCCATATCAAACCCGACCGGGATCGCGTGGTAGAGGAAAACCGAGTGCATTGCGCGCCGCACTGTCTCGTTTCCGCGGAAGCTGAAGGATAGGTTGGAGAGGCCGCCAGACGTCTTGGCGTGGGGACACAGGTCCTTGATCTCTTTCACCGCTTCGATGAAGTCGAGACCATAGCGGTCGTGATCCTCGATACCGGTCGCAACGGCGAAGACATTGGGATCAAAGATGATGTCTTCAGGCGGAAAACCGATGCCAACGAGCAGATCATAGGCGCGTTTGCAAATCTCGACCTTGCGTGTCCGGGTGTCGGCCTGGCCGACCTCGTCAAACGCCATCACGACCACAGCCGCACCATAGGCCATGCATTTGCGGGCCTGGTCGAGGAACGGTTCTTCGCCTTCCTTCATGCTGATCGAGTTCACGATCGGCTTGCCTGACACGCATTTGAGGCCCGCTTCGATGACATCCCATTTCGAGCTGTCGATCATCACCGGCACGCGCGCGATATCGGGTTCGGCGGCGATCAACTTCAGGAAAGTCGTCATCGCGTGTTTCGCGTCGAGAAGACCTTCGTCCATGTTGACGTCGATCACCTGCGCGCCGTTCTCGACCTGCTGGCGAGCGACTTCGACGGCCGTCGCGTAGTCGTCCGCCATGATGAGCTTCTTGAACCGGGCTGAGCCGGTTACATTGGTGCGTTCACCGATGTTGATGAAGCGCGCGCTGCGCCCCTGATTTCTCATATCGTTCATTTATCTTAGTCCGCCACCACGAAGGCTTCGAGGCCCGACAGGCGCATCGCGGTTTCGGTTTCAGGCGGTTCGCGCGGGGTAAGTCCCGTCACAGCGTCGGCAATCGCCTTGATGTGAGCAGGCCCTGACCCGCAGCAACCGCCCAGCATATTGACCTGGCCTTTGTCGGCCCATTCCTTGACCAGCGAAGCGGTGGTGTGCGGCAACTCGTCATATTCGCCCAGCTCGTTGGGGAGGCCAGCGTTGGGATAGGCGAGGATCAGAGCGTCGGCGATGCCCGAGAGCACCTGAATATGGGGGCGCAACTGGTCCGCGCCAAAGCTGCAATTGAGGCCAATCGTCACCGGATTGGCGTGGCGCACCGCGTACCAGAAGGCCTCAACCGTGTGGCCCGAAAGATTGCGGCCCGACAGGTCGGTGAGCGTCATCGAGATCATGACCGGCACTTCGCGGCCGAGGTCCTGTTCAAGCTGCTTGACCGCCATCACGCCCGCTTTCGCGTTGAGCGTGTCGAAAACGGTTTCGATCAGGATGAAGTCGCAGCCCCCTTCGATGAGCGCCGCAGCCTGCTCCTTGTAGACTGCGACCAGTTCATCGAAGTCGATCTCGCGAAAGCCGGGGTCTTCGACATCGGGGCTGAGGGACAGGGTCTTGTTGGTGGGACCGATGGCACCAGCCACAAAACGCGGTTTGCCGTCCTTCGCCTGATACTCATCGGCCAACTCGCGCGCGATTTGGCCGCTCGCGATATTGATGTCGGCGACGAGCTTTTCCGCGGCGTAATCGGCCTGGCTGATGCGATTGGCGGAGAACGTGTTGGTGGCAACCAGATCGGAGCCCGCCTCGAAATAGCTGCGGGTAATCTCGCGGATCACATCCGGACGGGTCAGCGCCAGAATGTCGTTATTGCCTTTCTGGTCCGCGTTGAGGCCCAGCGATCCTGCATAGTCCACCTCGGTCAGCTTGCGCTCTTGAATCTGTGTTCCGAACGCGCCGTCAGTGATCAGAATGCGCTCAGCCGCAGCCGCTTTAAGCGCCGCGCGCGCGGGTGAGGGTTGAATATTCATGCGGCGGCCTCCTGAACTGGCGCTTGGGCAACCGGTCGTTTCCCGAGCATATGGCAAATCGCATAAGCCAGATCGGGGCGGTTCAAAGTGTAGAAGTGGAAATCACGCTCTCCACCAGCGTAAAGGCGGCGGCACAGTTCAGCGGCAACCGTCGCAGCAACCAACTGGCGCGCAGCGGGCTTCTCGTCGAGCCCTTCAAACAGACCATCCATCCAGGCCGGAATATCCGCTCCGCAAGCGTAAGCGAATTTGCGCGCCTGGGCCACGTTTGTCACCGGAAGAATGCCAGGCAGAACCTTCTGCTCAATCCCGGTCGCAGCCAGCTTGTCGCGAAATCGAAAGAAGGTTTCAGCGGAGAAGAAGAACTGGCTGATCGCCTGCGTTGCGCCGGCATCCAGCTTGCGCTTCAAGTGGTCAATATCGGCCTGCGGGCACGAGGCATCAGGATGGCTCTCGGGATAGGCAGCCACCGAAATCTCGAAATCCGCGATGTCCTTTAATCCGGCGACCAGTTCAGCCGCGCCGGCATAGCCTTCGGGATGCGGGGTGAAGGGCGCGCCCGGCTCACCGGCGTCGCCGCGCAGCGCCACGATGTGGCGAACCCCGGCTTCCCAGTAGTTCTCAGCGACCTCGCGGATTTCCGCCTTGCTCGCGCCGACGCAGGTCAGGTGCGCGGCGGCGGGAAGCTTGGCCTCAGCGATGATCCGGGCAACCGTTGCGTGCGTGCGCTCCCGGGTTGAACCACCCGCGCCATAGGTGACGGAAACGAAGGTCGGTGCGAGCGGCTTGAGCTCTACAACCGCGTTCCACAATTGCTCTTCCATCTTCGCGCTCTTGGGCGGGAAGAACTCAAAGCTCACATCAATATCGCCGGGAAGGCCGGAAAAGAGCGGGTTGTCGAGCGCGGTTCGGTGCTCGCGCAGTTCGTCGAGTGACGGGTTCATAGGATCGCCTTTTGAGCGGAAGGAGTTTCGGTGGAATTGAGAGTTTGAGTGGTCGGACCGATCTTGCGCTGACCGATCCAGATCTTGACCACCAATTCGCCACCATCAAGCGCTACAGGCTCGCTCGCGGTGAAGCCAGACCGGCGCAGCAGGCTCGCCATCTGACGGTCCGAAAAACCAAGGCGCGCATGTTGATGGCGACTGCGCAATTCTTCCCGATCGTGAGCGGCAAAATCGACAATAGCGATGCGTCCAGATGGGCGGATCACCCGCGCCGCCTCGGCCAACGCCAGAGCGGGATCGGGCGCGAAGTGCAACACCTGGTGCAACAGGACGGTGTCAAAGCTCGCCGCTTCAAAGGGCAACTCGGCAAAATCGGCCTGCACCAGCTCAATCTGATTGGCGGGCAAGTGTTGCAGTTTTGCCCTTGCAACGCGCAGCATCTCAAGGTTCTTGTCGAGCGCAACGATCCGCGCTGCGTCCGGCGAAAACAGCTCAGCCATGCGGCCGGTCCCCGTGCCGATATCAAGCAGAGCCCCCAAATCATGCGCGCCGAGCGATTGCTTCAGCTTGGTCTCGACATCGCCGTCGGGAATATGCAGCGCGCGCAGTTCGTCCCACTCGCTCGCGTGGCGGGCAAAGTACTGGTTCGCCACCTCTTCGCGACCTTCGCGAATGGCAGCAAGCTTGCGACGATCGTCTGAGCACGCCTTGGCAAAGCTGGGCTCCTCACCCTCAGCAATTGCCAGAACACGGTCGAGCGCAGCATGGACGGGAGCGGCGTCATCCAACCCGCCCGTGCCTCTAAGGAACACCCAGCTGCCTTCGCGCCGGCGTTCAGCGAGGCCCGCATCGCACAAGATACCGACGTGGCGCGAAACGCGCGGCTGGCTCTGCCCCAAGACCTGCGCCAGTTCACCGACGGCGAGTTCCATCGTGCCCAGCAGGCGCGCGATGCGCAGGCGCGTGGGATCAGCCAAGGCCTTGAAGACAGCGTCAATCGGCGCAAGCGGAGCAGTAGCAGGCTTCATCACCCGAAGGATATAAAGATATTTTTATATGTGTAAATGGGTAAGAGCTACCAGGTGGAGCAATAGGCTAAGCCGGCGTTACCTCGCGCGCCCCGCCGACCAGCGCGTACACCTCAGCGCTTGCCGGGATGTCGGCTGAACGATTGTACGTCCTTTCAACCGCTTCGATCACGAGGTCCGTGGCAGCCTTGTCGACGATTGCCACGACTGAGCCCCCAAAACCCGCACCCGTCATTCGCACTCCGCCCAGCGCTTCATCGCCCTCGCCAAGCGCGGCAGACACGGTTTCGACGAGCGCATCGACGGCGGGAACGGTCACCTCATAGTCATCGCGCAGGGAGGCATGACTGTCTTTCATGATACGCGCCAGGGCAGCGGTGTCGCCATGCGCGAGGGCCACAGCGGTGGGTTCGACCCTCGCAATCTCGCTCAACACATGGCGCGCGCGCGCGTACAGGCGGGGCTCCAGCTCAGCTTTCGCGCTTTCGAGCGCTGGCATCTCAAGATCTCGCAGAACCTCAAGACCAAAGTTACGCGCAACCGCCTCGCATTCATGCCGCCGCTCGTTGAAGGCGCTGGTGGCCAATTGGCGCCGTATGCCGGAATCGATGATCATAACCGCAAGGTCTCGCGAGACCGGGATCGGCATCTTTTCAAGCGTCCGGCAATCAAGCAGCAGAGCCGAGTCTCGCGCGCTTGCCGCGCACGCCATAGGGTCCATGATCCCACAAGCCGTCCCGGCGTACGTGTTTTCCGCATCCTGCGCGATCTTGGCCAATTCATCGGGAGCCAGCGGTATGCGACTAAGGTTGGCCAACGCCAGCGTAATCGCAATCGTAAAGGATGCAGAAGAGGACAGGCCCGCTCCAATGGGAATGTCGCCAGCGATCGCCAAGCGGGTTGGCACAACCGTGTGACCGCGCTCCTGAAGGAAGGCCACCGCGCCGCGCAGAAGGTTCTGCCAATTGTTTTCGGTTTTCACGACCGGCTCGTACAATGGGATTTTCTCCCGGGCCTGGCCCATATCGATAGCCACCGCCTCGACATATCCGCGCCCGCCGACTTCCGGGCCGGATCCCAAAGCGACCATTGTCTCTCGGTTGATTGCGCAGGGCAGTACGAGGCCGCCATTATAATCGACATGCTCGCCAATCAAATTGACGCGCCCCGGTGCTGCAAAGAACCGTCGGGGTTCGGGGCCATTAGAGCCAAAGGCCAACCGGTAACCCTGGCGCACGCGGGCGATGAGGCGGTCGCGGCGGTCGCGGCGGCTCACGCCGACACCTTCGTCGATTGGAGGTAGTGCCTGTCGGCGCTTACCGATCGCAGCATTTCGGCGGCGCGTTCCGGTGTAAGGTCGCGCTGGGGTTCCGCCAGCATCTCATAGCCAACCATGAACTTGCGCACGGAAGCGGAGCGCAACAGAGGTGGATAGAAGTGCGCGTGAAGCTGGAAATGGTCGCGCTCGATAGGCCCTTCACGATCGTTCAGGAACGGCGCTTGATGCCAACCCATCGAATATGGAAAGCTGGTCATGAACAGATTATCGTACCGGGTGGTCAGCGCTTTCAGGATCGCGGCAAGACGCCCGCGTTGAGCCGCCGAGAGGTCTGGAAGACGGCTCACCTCGAAGCGCGGCAAGAGCAGCGTTTCGAACGGCCAGGCCGCCCAGTAGGGCACGATGGCCAGCCAGTCCGCGTTCACTTCGACCAAGCGATCTTGCAAGTCGATCTCGCGCTCGGCGACATCGATGAGCATACGCCTGCGGTGCTCTTCGCGGTAGTGCCATTGCGTGTCATCGGCGAGGCTCAATTCGTCAGGCAGATGGCCCGTTGCCCAGATCTGCCCGTGGGGATGCGGGTTGGAGCAGCCCATCATCGCGCCTTTGTTCTCGAATATCTGCACTGCAGCGAAGCGTTCACCCAATTCGCTTGTCTGCTCAGCCCAAACGTCGACCACTTCAAACATGGCCTCATCGGAGAGCAGGGGTAGCGTCTTGGAATGGTCCGGCGAGAAACACATGACCCGGCATAGGCCGCGGGTCTGCTGGGCGCGAAAGAGCGGATCGTCGCTCGCGGCACTCCCGCCCTCGGTCAGAGCGGGAAAGTCGTTATCGAAGACGTAGACACCCGAATAATCTGGGTTCACCGCACCGCCCTTGCGACTGTTCCCCGGGCACAGATAGCACCCTTCGTCATAGGTGGGAGCGCTCGCTTCGGGTTCGGCTTCTTCGCCCTGCCAGGGACGGTCAAGCCGATGCGGGGACACTTGCACATAGCGTCCGGTGAGCGGGTTGAACCGGCGATGCGGCTGGCTGAGATCGAGACCGGTCACACCGCATCCGTTCGCGCAAAAACCAGACGCGCGTGTTGGCCGAAGACCAATCGATTGACACTTAGAGAGGCCAGCACGCTCGTCACCAGGGTAACCACCATGAAGTCGATATAGTGCATCGCGATATAGCCTTCGGGCTGGAGGTAGAAGGTAAAACCACCATACAACGCAACGCCCCAGATGACGCCTGATACCGCGGCGCGCGCATCGACGTTTCGGAACAAGAGCCCGGCCACAAACGCGGAAAGGATCGGCATCGACAAAAGGCCGTTCAACTGCTGAAGCAGATTGATGATGCTAAAGCCTTGAGGATCATTCTCACCCAGCGCGATATAGACCTGCATCAGCATAATCGCGATCAGCGTCAAAAGAACAGACATCACCGCAGCCAACGTCCAATGGTTCTTCACCTCGCCAACGAATTGCTCGTGAAAGTCGACCGAATAGAGCGCAACGGACGAGTTCAGAACAGCGCTGAAAGTTGTGATCACCGCGGCGGCGACCATGGCTGCAAAGGCGCCCGAAAGCCACGGCGGCAGCACAGTGGCAATCAGCATCCCGTAAGCATCATCGCCGACGTCTCCGAACATCTGATAGGCCACGATCCCCGGGATCACGACAATTGGGGGCACGATCAGAATGCGAATGGCAGCGGCGGCCAAGACGCCCTTTTGCGCCTCGCGGACGGTTGGCGCGGCCATGGCTCGCTGTGTAATGTTCTGATTGGTCGACCAGTAGAAGATCTGGATAAAAATCATGCCCGTAAACAGAGTGTGGAACGGGATCGGGCTATCCTCGGCTCCGATCATCGTCAGGCGCTCCAAAGGGACATCCGAGAAGTCGAAATCCACCTGCGACAAAGCCAGAAACACGATGAGAAGCGCCAAGCCCAGAATGCCAACGCCGGAATAGGTATCCATCACTGCAACCGCACGAAGACCTCCAAAGATCGTGTAAGCGGCGGAGATCACAGCGAGGATCACGCCAAACATCACAATGGCGTAGGAGCTTTCAATCTGGAAAATCGGCTGGAGAAACTTGCCGCCGGAATAAAGAACGGCGGGCAGATAGAGGAAGATATTGCCCAGCAGGAACAAGGCGGAAATGAGTGTCCGGATCGATCGTCCACCATAACGCGCCTCAAGCAATTCGGTCACCGTGGTGCAGTTGTTGCGGTAATAGATCGGCACAAACACAAAGGCGAGGATCAGCAATCCGATAAACCCGCAGATCTCCCACCAGGCAAGCAACGCCATCTGATTGCCATTCATGCCCACCAGTTGATCCGTCGAAAGGTTGGTGAGCGTGATTGCGCCTGCGACAAAAACCCAGTTTAGCCCCCCGCCCGCCAGGAATACGTCCTTTTTCGATCCGTCGTGCTTGGCGCGCCGAATGGTGAGCCATGTCGCAAGGCCAACCGCAACCGTCAGGCCGATGCAAACGGCGAGCTGGGTGGCGGTGGCTGTGGGGAGTGAAGCTTGCAAGGTCTGTGTCTCGATAAGGTTCTTAGCGGTTAGAGACGATTGCCTTGGGCCAAGCAAGGGCGCATGGAACGCTCTTCAACGGCGAATACCATGGGAGAGCTGGGTTTGGACGAGGCGCGCTCATTCGTGCGGCTTGATGGCAGGACGGTCACGTTGGTCTTCGCGCTTGAGCGTGGCGGCGCAGCGGACTGCGTTTACATCGGCGCGGCGCTGCCTGCAGAAGAAGACCTCGCCGCGCTCGCTGCCTCAACTCGGCGCGGATCTCATGAGAGCCAGCCGGACACGCCTCCTGTGCCGGGCCTCTTCCCGGAACGCAAAGACGGTTGGGCGGGAATGCCCGCGATAGTCCTGCGCAAGGACGGTGCGGTTCTGAA
>JBCBYM010000086.1:0-11398 GCA_039815865.1 Pseudomonadota bacterium | reverse complement strand
CAATGACGTCATTCAAATCCCGCTGCATGGCCGGATCGCGGCGGGCGCTCCGATCGAAGCGCTTGAAGGGCAGACCTCGCTTCCCGTTCCTGCCGCTCTGCTCGGGCCGGGCGAACATTACGCGCTTGAAGTATCGGGCGATTCGATGATCGAAGCAGGCATCTTTGATGGAGACTTCGCGCTGGTGCGCCGTACGGACAGCGCGCGCGATGGAGAGATAGTGGTCGCCCTCGTCCACGGTGAGGAAGCGACGCTCAAATACCTCCACAAGGACGGCGGACACATTCGCCTCGACCCAGCCAACGCGTCGTATGATCCTCAGGTCTACGGCCCGGGTGAAGTGCAGGTGCAAGGCAAACTCGCTGGCTTGCTGCGCCGCTATCATTGATCTTGGGCGGGGCGTCCTGCCGGGAGCTGGGCCTTTAGCGCTCATCCCCGGAACCAGCGCCCCGCCACCAACCATGAGCGCCTTGTCCGCTGGCAACGTCGATTATCCGCGGGGCTTCAAGGTCAAGAGCAAGGCCGCCATGCTCGTTGAGATAACGCCGGTCAGCCTTAAGCCAGCGCGGCCGACACGAGCGCGGCAAATAGCGCGCGGCAATCACAATGTCCGAGCGCTCGCAGGCCGCGGCCAGCGCGCGCTCCTCGATGAAGTCGTTGTTACGGGCCATAAGCAGCGTCCACTCACGCCCGCCGCGCTCTAGCGTGACGATGCAGAACTCACGCGAGCACCGCGCGCCAGGCCATTGGGCAATGGGAATGGGTTCTGCGGTGACGCTGGCAAGCTCTAGCAGATTGTCCCGCGCGTAACTGGAACGGGTGTCGCGCAACGAAAGCAGCCGGCCATCGCCCAGCGTGACGCCAACATGGCGCCCTTCGCGTCCGATCAGAACGTCGGGAATGGGAGTAAGAAGCAGCAAAACCACGGCCAGCGCAACCGGCACAAACCCAAGCAAGCGCGCGCGGTGGTTCCATAGCGCCAGCCACAAACCGCCCGCCACGAACAGAGCGATCGTCAGTCCGGTCATCTGTGGCATCAGCTTAACAGCGCCCGGTTGAGCCGAGGTGAACCGCGCCAGCCCCAGCAAAGCTTCAAGCGAAAGACCAGCCAACCACCACACCGGCGCTCCCAGCCCGACCACATCGAGCGCGAGTGCGACAGCGATAAGCGGCATGGAGACAAAGGTGACCAGCGGAATGGCGATCACATTGGCAAGCGCTCCATAGACACCGGCCCTGTGGAAGTGAAACATCACAACCGGCATCAGCGCGATCTCGATCACCAACCCCGTGATGAACAGCATTGCGATCTGACGCCCGGTGCGCTTGAACCAAGGCTCATCGCGCGCCTTCAGAAACGCGCGTACGGGCGCTGAGGTGTGGAGCGCAACGATCGCCAGAACCGCGCTAAAGCTCATCTGGAAACTCGGCCCGATCACGCTCTCAGGCCACAGCAACAGCACGATGATCGCGGCAACCGCCACCATGCGCAGCGACAAGGCCTCGCGCCCGAGCACCAAAGCGCCAAGCACCAGCAGCGCCGCAACGCAGGCGCGCACGGTTGGCACCTGCGCTCCTGTTAGCAAGGTGTAGCCGATGCCCGCCAGCGCGCCGATGCTGGCTGCAACAATCGGCAAGCGCACGCGCAAAGCCAGCGCTGGAAACAAGGCCAGAAGCTTGAGCGCAAGGAAATAGCCCGCCGCAATGACCGCGCTCACATGCAACCCGCTGATCGCCAGCAAATGGGTGAGGCCCGCATCGCGCATCGCATCTGCATCATCAACCGCAATAGCGCCGCGGTCACCGCTGGCGAAGGCGGCGGCGATTGTCCCGGGCGATCCATCAAGGCGCGATCGCACATGGGCTGACAGCGCCCTTTGCAGCGGAGCGATCACCGAGCCGCTGCGAGCAGGCTCGACATGCTGGATTTCTCCGATGAGGCTACCGGTCGCGGCAAAGCCCTTAAACCAAGCGGCTCTGGCAAAGTCATACGCGCCCGGCAGCATGGGGCTTGCCGGAGGCATCAGACGAACGCTTGCCCGGATCTGAGCGCCTTCGCGCAAAACGTCGCCTCCGTCAGAGCCAAAGCGCGTCTGCACCCGGACAACCTCGGCGAGCGGGACGTTAATGCGGATCTTGCGGCTTTCCCCGCTGGCCGCATCGCGCACCGCCAACGTAAGACGGATGCGGTCTTCAGATGGCTGATCTTGGCGCTCGAGGACATAGCCCTGCACCCGCTCAATCCGCGGATAGTCGTAGGCCTGCGCGCCCACCATTTCCGAGCGGACCCAGATCACCGCGATCCCGGCTGCAAACACGAGGGCACCGGCCATAACGGCTGAGCGGAGATGCGCGCGGGTCACATCCGCCCTTCCCCCACGCGGCCAAGCGGCCAACGCGGCCAGAGCCACCATGCCGCTCAGCCCCAGCGCGCCCATCCATTGCCACGGGCTCTTCAGGCTGAACCAGGCGAGGATCCCACACGCGAAGGCCACCGCGAGCCATGGAGCGCGATCAAAGCCTGTCTCTGTCAGGAACTGTTCGGCTCGGTCGGCCACAGCGCTGGACAATCCCCGGCCCCTTTGCCACAGGCGCGAGGCTTCAGCCCCTTGCGGGCTGTCCGGGGCGTATCGCGCAGCAGCGGGGCTGCTTTGCGGGTCGTCCCCCATTGGAATAATCGGCGTATCGGCCATGGGCCCCCTAACCAGAGGGTGGAGCGGGTTGCAGCGCGGCAATTGAATAGGAAACACAAGCGTATGGCAAGTCCAGCATCTGGCCCAGTCGTCACCCGGTTTGCCCCCTCCCCCACCGGCTTCCTTCATATTGGCGGCGCGCGCACGGCGTTGTTCAACTGGCTCTATGCGCGCCATCACGGTGGCAAGGCGCTGTTGCGGATCGAGGATACGGACAAGAAACGCTCCACCAGGGAAGCGATTGATGCGATCCTTGATGGGCTGGATTGGCTGGGCCTCGACTATGATGAGGCCCCCACCTTCCAATCCCAGCGGGCCGATCGCCACGCGCAAGTGGCTCATAAGCTGCTTGAGGCCGGTAACGCTTACAAGTGCTTTGCCACGGCTGAGGAACTCGAAGCCATGCGCGCCGAGCAGCGCGCCAACAAGCAGCCCATGCGCTATGACGGTCGCTGGCGCGATCGCGATCCGTCCGAGGCACCCGAAGGCGCATCCTACACGGTGCGCTTGAAGACCCCGGAGGATGGCACCACCACCATTCAGGATGAGGTCCAGGGCGAAGTCAGCGTCGCAAACGCGGAGCTTGACGATTACATCATTCTGCGCGCTGATGGGACACCGACCTACATGCTCGCGGTGGTGGTGGACGATCACGATATGGGCGTGACGCACGTCATCCGCGGCGACGACCATTTGAACAACGCCTTTCGCCAGCTGCCGATCTATCGCGCGATGGACGCGATTGAAGGAGACTGGAGCGACCCCATTTACGCGCATATTCCACTGATCCATGGCGCGGACGGCGCCAAGCTCTCCAAGCGCCACGGAGCGCTGGGGGTCGAGGCGTACCGCGATGACATGGGCATCTTGTCCGACGCCTTGTTCAACTATTTGCTGCGTCTTGGCTGGGGCTATGGCGACCGCGAAGAGGTGACGCGCGCCGAAGCGATCGAGCTGTTTGACCTGTCCGGTGTTGGCAAAAGCCCATCGCGCTTTGACGTGAAGAAGCTTGAGAACCTCAACGGACACTATATCCGCGAAGCCGACGACAAAGCTCTGGTTGACCAAGTGCTGCCTCGACTGGGCGACAGCGCCGTGGCGGAGCGGCTGCTCGAAGCGATGCCGGTTCTGAAACCGCGAGCGAAGAACCTTGACGAAATTGCTGATGGCGCTGGCTTTTTGTTTGCAAGCATTCCGCTAGAGATGACCGAGAAAGCGGCCAAACTGCTTGATGAGGATGGCCGTGCGCGCCTCTCGCTGATCGTTACTGCACTTGCGAAGGAAAATAACTGGACAATTGAGGCTCTCGAAGCCACTACCAAATCGCTCGCCGAGGGACAGGGATTGGGCCTTGGCAAGCTTGCGCAACCGATGCGCGCTGCACTCACTGGGACGACGACATCGCCCGGAATTTTCGACGTCTTGGTTCTTCTGGGCCGGGACGAAGCCCTCGCACGGCTCCGCGCACAGGCTGCGTAGGGCCACCCCCTTCGCGACGAGGGTGATTGGGATTGGACAGGAGAAACACCTTGGCAGACAAGAACGCGACGCTCGAATTCGGTGGCAAGACGCACGAATTCCCCGTCCTTTCAGGCAGCACCGGCCCCGACGTGGTCGATATTCGCAAGCTTTACGGCGCCACCGGCGCGTTCACCTTCGATCCGGGCTACAAGTCGACCGCGAGCTGCGAAAGCGCGCTGACCTATATCGATGGCAATGAAGGGGTCCTGCTTCACCGCGGCTATCCCATTGGCCAGTTGGCTGAGCATTCAAGCTTCATGGAGGTTGCCTATCTGCTCCTCAACGGCGAGCTGCCGAGCCAGGAAGAACACGACGACTTTGTCTACACGATCACGCGCCACACCATGCTGCATGATCAGCTCAACACCTTCTATCAGGGCTTTCGCCGTGACGCGCACCCGATGGCGATCATGTGCGGCGTTGTGGGCGCTCTGTCCGCGTTCTACCATGACAGCACCGACATTTCAGACCCCGAGCACCGCAAGATCAGCTCGCACCGCCTGATCGCCAAGATGCCGACCATCGCAGCGATGGCGTACAAGTACGCGGTGGGCCAGCCCTTCATGCAGCCCGACAATTCGCTGAGCTACACCGGCAACTTCCTGCGCATGACTTTTGGCGTTCCGGCCGAGGAATACGAGGTCATTCCCGAAGTTGAGAAGGCGATGGATCGGATCTTCATCCTCCACGCTGACCACGAACAGAATGCCTCGACCTCGACCGTGCGTCTGGCTGGCTCTTCGGGCGCAAACCCGTTTGCCTGCATTGCGGCCGGCATCGCCTGCCTGTGGGGCCCCGCGCATGGCGGCGCCAACGAAGCCGCTCTCAACATGCTGCGTGAAATCGGCACGCCCGATAAGATCCCGCACTACATTGAGCGCGCAAAGGACAAGAACGACCCGTTCCGCCTGATGGGCTTTGGCCACCGTGTCTACAAGAACTACGACCCGCGCGCGACGGTGATGCAGTCGACCGTTCGCGAAGTGTTTGATGCGCTCAACGTGAAAGACCCGGTGTTCGAAACCGCTCTCCAGCTCGAGGAAATCGCGCTGAACGATGATTATTTCCGGGAAAAGAAGCTGTTCCCGAACGTGGACTTTTATTCCGGCATTATCTTGTCGGCGATTGGCTTCCCGACCACCATGTTCACCGCGCTCTTTGCTCTGGCACGCACCGTGGGCTGGGTGGCGCAGTACAACGAGATGATCTCCGATCCCGGCCAGGTCATTGGTCGTCCGCGCCAGCTCTACACCGGCCCGACGCAGCGCGATTACATTCCGCTGAGCGAGCGGTAACCAAACCCCATCTTTCACCAGGATCGAGGGCTATCGGCGATCAAACGGCTTTTCCGGATCATCGCGGTGGCCCTCATCGTTTTTGGAACGCTGTGGGCGCTGCAGGGCCTTGGTATCCTGATGTGGCCTCCACAAAGCTTTATGCTCGCTCAGCGCGAATGGGGGCTTTATGGCGCGCTTACCGCTGGGTTCGGGGTGGTGTTGCTGTTTGTGACCGCACGCCTTGGACCGCGGGAATAGCGCTTTGAGCGCGTCAGGGCGCTGTGTGGATCGGGAGTGTTAGGCGAAACTGAGCGCCTTCCTCCCCGGGGTTGGCGACATCGAGCCCTCCGCCCATTGCCTCGGCCAGGCGCGACGAAATGTAGAGCCCAAGACCGGACCCGCCATCGCCCTCGCGCCCGAGCCTTTCGAACTTGTTGAAGATACGCTCAGCCTGGTCAGTTTCGATCCCAGCGCCTTCGTCCATGACCGTCAAACTGACAGTTCGCTCGTTCTCATCGCTTGATGCTGTGATGGTCACGACGCTGTTCTCGGGCGAGTAAGCGATGGCGTTGCCGATCAGATTGATCAGGATTTGCAGCACGCGACGAAACTCTCCGGTCGCGATATGACGCGCTTCGGCGATGGGCGTGACGAGTTCGATGTTCTTGGCCCGCGCGCGCACACCCAGAATGCCGCCCGCGCGCCGCGCCGCATCGCCGAGATCGACGGCTTCGCTCGCGGTGGAAAAGTCAGGCGCTTCGACGACTTCCAGATCCACCAAATCATCGAGCAGACCGTTCAAATGCTGGCCGGCGGACGCGATATTGCCAGCGTATTCGCTGTATTCAGACATCAAGGGTCCGGCGAGGCGCGAGCGGATTGTCTCGGCGTTGGCAATGATGCGCGCGATGGGCTGACGCAAAACGGGGGTGAGCGCGCCGCCGATAAGCTGCGCATGGGTCTGCGCGTCCCCCTCACCCTCGCCTTCTTCTGGCTCCAAGGCGAGCGGATAATCCGCGACCAGCAGCAGCTCAAAGCCGCGCGGATCGCCGACCGAAGGCCCAATCGGCATGAGCCGCGCGCGCCACAAGCGCTGCGAGCCCTCAATCCGACACTGCGCGCCATCCAACAGGCGCCAATGCACGGGCTGGCGCATCGTATTGTTCTTCAAGGTCACGTGATCGGTCCAGAGGCTGCCGGGCGTCTCGGCAACGCTTTGCTGCAATGGCACTGTGTCCGGACCGCTGGCGTTGAAGAGTTGGATGCGTTGCCCATCATCCAGACGAGCCGTTACTTCCGCGCATGCACGGTCAATAGCATCGAGCCGCGCGGCGGTGTCGCGCGAATTGGGCTGAGGCACCAGGCGGGTCTGCCAGTTCTCGATGAGGAGCTCGCAACCCTCGCCGGCATCAAGTTCACGTGGATGGACCCGGACAAAGCCCGAAACCATGGCCTCGCCATCGTAAGCGCAAAATTCGCGTGCAATCTTGAGTCCGAGGCGGCGCCCTTCGCGCACAAGCTCGAGGAGCTCTGGAACCGCCAGCGCGCCCGGAATGGTCCCTCCGCACCGCTCCTGCAGATCAGCCAGCGCATCGTCCGCAGACAGCAAGACATCGCGCTCATCCGTGACCCCGCGCGAGGCCAGAAGGCTGGTCTGGCGTTCCATTAGCGCGGCCCCGCTTCTGAGACGGCAAGCTGAGAAGACTGGAGCATCGCGCGCGCGCTTTGTGTCGACAGGTCAGCCAACCCGCGGGGCAAGCGTTCCCCCGGACCCAACGTAAGAAATTGCCGCTCCACACCCAAAGCGTCGAGCCCCGCCGCCCTCAAGCTGAGCGCAAGCCGGGCGGACTGGCGGTCAAAGCACGCCAGGACGGCGCGCTCTCGCGATTGGCCTGAAAGGTGCGCAAGAGCGCTTGCGAACAGAGCCAGGCCTGAATGCTCCAACTCCAGCGCCGCAATCGCGCCTGCGCCCATCCGCACGGTTAGCCGATACAGCAGCCCGGTACGCGTGGCCGCTTCGTCATAATCGGCCTTGAAGTGTCGCATCGCCTCTGTGGCCTTGGGCTCCTGCTCCAAGGGCATACCGCGCGCCCAGATCCTCAGGGCCCGTTCAAGCGTTTCGGGCGCCAGATCGCTCGCGGGGATCTGCATGCGACGCTGAGACTGCATGAAGCGCGACTGCGCGGCCAGCGCTTGCATCGCCGCCTCACCGGTCATCGGATCCGTCGAGGCAATTAGTTCCTGCCACAAGGGGCTCAAGACCGGATCGATCCCGGTGCGTTGCTCAAGGCGCTCGGTCAGTATGCCTTCAATCGCTGCGGCGTGGAGCGAGGCGAGCATCGGCGCATCTTGCGCAAAACGCTGCGCCAGAGTGTCCACTGGATCCGCCGTTTCCGCTTCGGCGGCGAGCCCTTCAACCGGCAAGCGCGCGGCGAATTGACGCGCCAGATCGTTGAGCATGCCGCGCACCCGGGCGACGACCGCATCGCTTACCAGAGCGTGCCCAGAATTGACAAGGATATGGCCAAGCACCGGCGCAACCGAGCTCAGCGCACGATCCGCGCGCGCGAGTTCGTCTCGAAGGACAGTCTCGACTGAAGTGCCATCAGCGCTCGTCAACGCGCAATCCTTATCCAAACTTGGCTTTCAAGCGCCGATCGATCGGGGATATCCGGGATCGACCCATAGCCAACGCTAGGCTCTAGCGCCTCATGGTTAAACCCGGGTTAGCCGAAAGAGAGCAAGGCCAACAGCGGCCTGTTGCCAGGCGTTGGAGTTGTGGGTGGCAAGGATGGCGCGGCGCGGCGTTGGACGCCCAAGCGACGGCCGTTAGGCGGAGAAACGGGCGAGGACGCTTTCGATTTCACGGATCGAGGCGGGCTCACCTGGGGCCGCTTCCAAAGCGTTTTGCGCAGCGTTCACAAGGTCTTGCGCGTGAAAGCTGGCGGCGAGGCTTTGCAAACGCATCGCGGCCACGTTCCAATTTCCATCGCAGCGCGAACGGCGAAGCAAATCAAGCTGCTTGTGCGCGCTTTCCAGAAACGCACCACGCAATTCGCGCATCAGAGCCGCATCATCGCCGGCCGCAGCGGCCAATGTCGCTTCGAGAGCTCCGTTTTCGTACGCCATAGGGGCCGCGATACGCGATCGGGGTTAAGGCGGGGTTTATCCTGCGGCTCGCTGTGGTATGAAAGGCGCATGTCACGAAAGAACCAAATAATCAAAGCGGTCGGGAACGAAACATCCGAAACTCAGCCGCAATCCAAAGCGCAAGCGCCGTCTGCAGCCCAGACCGAAGCGGTCTTGGACGCCGAAGCGCCCTTGTTCCAGCTTGACGAGGCTTATGAGAGTGAAGAGCCGCGCTCATCAGCCATGGGCTGGATCGCATCCGGCCTAGCGGTGTTGGCCATCATCGGATGGAGCGCGCTTTATGGTTGGGCGATGCAAGACCAGTTGCTGGCCGCAGCAAGCGCTGCGCCCACGCAATGGGTGCGTTGGATTATCGACTGGTCCGTCCCGGTTCTTCTCATCTGCGTGGTGTGGATGCTGGCCATGCGCAATTCCACCCACGAGGCGAGCCGTTTTGCGGCCAGCGCGGCGCTTTTGAGCCAGGAAAGCGCGGAACTGGAAAGCCGCCTAAGCGTGGTGAACCGGGAACTCAGCCTGGCGCGCGAATTTCTCGCTTCGCAGTCGCGCGACCTGGAGACGCTGGGCCGTCTGGCCGCCGAGCGGCTTTCGACCAATGCGAACGAGCTTCAGGAATTGATCAAGGCCAATGGCGATCAAGTGGATCGTATCGGCTCTGTCAGCGATACCGCCCTTGCGAACATGTCGCGCCTACGCGATGATTTGCCCGTGATCGCCAATTCGGCGCGCGATGTGAACAACCAGGTCGGCACAACGGGCCGAACGGCGCGCGAGCAACTCGAAAAGCTAATCTCCGGCTTTGAGCGGCTTAACGATTTCGGCCGCGCCAGCGAAAGTCAGGTCGGTTCGCTGACCACGCGGATTGGGGAAACCATCGTCAGCTTTGAAACGCAGCTGGCGCGCATAGAACAGTCTCTGGGCGCGCGATTTGAAGCGCTACAAGCGCAGGCGGTGGAGTACCGCGGTTCGATAACGGAAACCGAGACCGAAGCGCTCGAGGCGATGAACACCCGCATCACGCTGCTGCAAAGCGAAACGCGGGCCATCAGCGCGCGCATGCAAGAAGCGGAGGCCGAGGCGCTTGAACAGGTGAAAGCTTCGCGCGACCGTTGGGAGCGGGAAATGGCCGAAATGGTCGAACGTCTCTCCAAGCTTGATAATCAGGCCGCGCAAGCCTCGCGCATGCGCATTAAGGAGCTGAACGAAGAGGCCGGCCGGTTCGACGACAAGCTTCAGGAGCGCGATGTGCGCTTCTTTGAAGAAATGTCGCAGCGCCAGGCCGAACTCGAAGCGCGCGAAACCAAGGCGGTGCAAGCTGTATCCGAACAATTCACCAAGCTTGATCAAGAGATCGCGCAAAAGCGTGAGGCTCAGATCATCCAAACCGAAAAGATGATGGCGCAAAGCGAAGCTATCGCTGTGCAGTTTGAAGCCTTGCGCGACATGATCGGAAAGGTCCAGGAGCTTGGCACGGACACACGCACAGGCCTGACAGACGGAATGAGCGAGCTTGAGAGCGAACTTTCCGCCAAACGCGCCAGTTTGGTGGAGACCGAGGAAAGCCTGGCCAAGCTAACCGAATCCAGCGTGCGTCTGCTTGAAATCATCCAATCGGGCGCGAAGCATTCGCGCGAAGACCTAACCGCCGCGATTGACACAGCTTCAGGCGCGCTCAGCAAGGTTGAAGACCGCTCCAGACAGCTTGACGGCGCGATGTTGGGCCTGGGCGAAAAGGGCGATCAACTGGCGTCTTATCTGATCAAGACAAACGAAGATATCGACGCCGCCGATACTTCGCTGGAAGCCCTCCAGTCACGGGTTGCCGAGCAGTCGGATGAAGCGCTCGCGAAGCTGAACGGCCTTCGTGCGGGGCTTGAACATCTGTCCCGGGACAGCGCCGCTTTTGCTGGCGAAACGCAGGATGCTCTTGTCGCCTCGATCACTAAACTTGAAGAAGCCACCAAGGCGACGCTCGACACGCTTGATGAAGGGACAAGCGCAAAAGTCACCGGTCTTGCTGAAAAGCTAAGCCGGGACGCTGTCGCCGCGCTAGAACGTGCGCTGCGCAATGACAGCGCCGAGACCGTGGGCAAGATCGAGCAAGCCGCCGCCCACGCCTCGGGGGTTGGCCGGGAGGCGACCGTTCAACTGCGCGATCAACTGGCCCGCGTGAACGAGCTCACCTCCAATCTGGAACAACGCATTGAGCGCGCACACGAACTGGCGGAAGAGCGGCTCGACAACGATTTTGCGCGGCGCATGGCGCTCATCACTGACAGCCTCAATTCTGCATCGATCGACATCAGCAACGTGCTTTCCAGCGAAGTTGCGGACACAGCCTGGGACGCGTATCTAAAGGGCGATCGCGGGATTTTCACGCGGCGAGCGGTGCGTCTGCTGGACAACAGCGAAGCGCGCGCGATTGCCGATCTTTATCAAAGCGATGAAAGCTTTCACGCCAGTGTAAACCGTTACATCCACGATTTTGAGGCCATGCTGCGTTCCATGCTGTCCACGCGCGACGGCAACGCTTTGAGCGTCACGATCCTTGGCTCAGATATTGGGAAGCTCTACGTTGCGCTCGCTCAGAGCATCGAGCGCTTCCGCAAATGACCGCCTAAGCGGGCAAGAACTAGTCAGACGGGCCCAGGACCTTGGGTGGCTGCGGCAGGATGTCCAGGTCTTGCGCCGTTATCCAGCCATACTGGTAGTTCAGGACATAAGCCGTCGTAAGCACGATCGCGATCGCGGTCGCCCGAA
>JBCBYM010000085.1:0-11402 GCA_039815865.1 Pseudomonadota bacterium | reverse complement strand
GGTTGCCATGTGTCTGGTTGGACGCTTATGCCGCGCCCGGCCACTTCGAGCCAGCTGGGCTGAAACTCCAGCATCACCATATCACTTGGAAAATTAGGAAAGAGTTCGTTGCGTAAGTCTTCTGGAAAGAATGACCGCTGCCTGACGGTTTTTTCATCGGCGTGCGCGACCACTGATCCCATAAAAGTCGCATAACCCCACTGCTCGGCATCCGCGAAATGCAAGCTCGCTTTAGAATTATTTGCGAATTGATCCAGTTTCCTGCTGCTTGGCCGCGTAGACATCCAAAATGTCGTGCTATCATCGGGCATATACACAGCCATCGTCCGGGCTCGCGGCATCCCCGCGCTGTCGACGGAGGCAAGAGTGGTATGCACGCCAGTCGCTACAATCGCGCGGGCGGCAGCGATCAAATCCTCTGGATCGGCAGTCCGATAAAGGCTGGGTCCACTGTCGACGCTTTGCCTGGCAAAACCGCGCTTTGTCAAAGCCGCTGAGCAGGCCCCAACAACTCCAAGACTTGCAATGTCTCTGCGAGAAAAATGGCTCGGCATGTGTCGTTTAGCCCCTTCGGGATTACACTGGCTACGCATCAACAATGCACCACGGCAGCCCGTCCTCCAAGAGCCTTGCAACGACCTGCCACAATTGGAAGAATCTTAGACTTCCGCTCCCACCCCCATTCCCCGACTTTCCGCTCCCTTAACTCCTCTCGCCGATGTGGCCCGCGTACCTCCTGAGCGGATTGAAAGCTTGTAGGGTGCAAGAAGCGCTTCCCCGACTCGGGCCCCGCGCCTATGCGGGCCGGCTGCATGGCAAAGGTCCACGCCTTGAAGACGCCGACATGGTCAGGCGAATTGCGCGCCACGCTGCTGCTGGCGGGGCCGTTGGCGCTCGCCAATATGCTGCAAATGCTGACCTACGCGGTCGATGTCATTTTCATCGCGCGGCTGGGGGAGGAGGAGCTGGCCGCTTCGTCGCTGGTGATGGCGATCTTCGGGCTCATCGTGTGGACACTCAATTCGCTCACAGCCGCGGTTGCACCGCTGATCGCTGCTGAGCTTGGCGCGCGTCCAAACGCGGTGCGGCCTGTCCGACGCGCGATGCGCATGGCTTTGTGGCTGGCCGTTTTCTCGGGCGCGCTCGGCATGGCGCTGGCGATGGTGACCATTCCGGTGATGCACGCCACCGGCCAGCCCGAAGGCGTCATCATTGCTGCGGTTCCCTACCTGTTGGCGGTGGTCTGGTCGCTCATCCCCATGGTCGCAGGCAACGTGCTGCGGACCTATGTTGCAACACTTGGCCGGCCGATCTTCGCGACAGCCATTACGGCGCTGGGCATCGGGGTGAACGCAGCTGGCAATTACATGCTCATTTTCGGGAACTGGGGCGCGCCCAGGCTCGAGCTGGTCGGAGCCGGGATTGCAACGATCATAACCACAAGCGCCGTCATGCTCGCCTATGTTGCGGTCATCCAGTTCGATGCGAAGCTCAGGCGCTATCACATCTTTGGACGCCTCTGGCGGCCCGACTGGTCGCGCTTTGCCGAGATCGTGAAGATCGGCGCGCCCATCGCGCTCACCGTGATCGCAGAGGCCGGGATTTTCGGCGCGGCGGCATTCCTGATGGGCCGGTTTGGCGCGTCTGAGCTTGCCGGGCACACCGTGGCTCTCAACATCGCTGCCTTCGCGTTCCAGGTCCCGTTTGGCGTGGGGCAGGCGGCGACCATCCGCGTCGGCTATTTCTACGGCGCGAAGGACAGGCAAGGCATCACGCAAGCGGGCTGGGTGGCGATTATTCTGGGCACGGCATTCATGGTTCTGACCGCGAGTGCGATGATCTTTGCACCCTACGCGCTGCTGTCGGTCTATCTTGACCCCTACGCTGCCAAGAACGCGGCGCTGGTCGGCTTCGCGCTGCAATACCTGATCTGGGCCGCGGCGTTCCAGATCGTCGATGGCATGCAGGCGGTCTCGCTCGGTTCCTTGCGCGGGCTTCAGGACACGCGCGTGCCGATGTGGATTGCGGTCTTCAGCTATTGGGTGCCCGGCTTTGGCCTGGCGATCGGTCTTGGCTTTTACACCGCTCTTGAAGGCGTCGGCGTCTGGATCGGCCTTGCGACCGGCCTGTTGTTCGCTGCCATTCTGCTCACATGGCGCTGGTCGCGGCGCGGGGCCCTAGGCCTCACCGGACGCACGACTTGAGACGCAGGCCCGCGCCGCCAAAATAATTGCGCCACCGCGCTTGACTCTCGTAAGCCGCGCAACCAAATGCGCCGCGCTGGCACTCTCGATGTGAGAGTGCCAACAAGCGCATATTCAATCAATCAAGAGAGGTCATAGACATGGCATTTCGTCCGCTGCACGACCGCGTACTGGTCCGTCGCATCGAAGCCGACACGAAAACCGCTGGCGGCATCATCATCCCCGATTCCGCTCAGGAAAAGCCCAGCGAAGGCGAAATCGTCGCTGTTGGCGAAGGCACACGTGACGACGATGGCGATCGCATCGCGCTCGACGTCAAGGTCGGCGACCGCGTCCTGTTCGGCAAATGGGGCGGCACCGAAGTCAAGATCGACGGTGAAGACCTGCTGATCATGAAGGAAAGCGACATCATGGGCATCCTCGGCTGATCCAGCCGCCCAACGCTTCTTTCCCTACTCAGAAAATTCAGGAGAACACACAATGTCTGCCAAGGACGTGAAATTCTCGCGTGACGCACGCGAAGGCATTCTCAAGGGCGTCGATACGCTCGCAAACGCGGTCAAGGTGACGCTGGGCCCCAAGGGTCGCAACGTTGTCATCGACAAGAGCTTCGGCGCGCCGCGCATCACCAAGGACGGCGTCACCGTCGCCAAGGAAATCGAGCTTGCCGACAAGTTCGAGAACATGGGCGCGCAGATGCTCAAGGAAGTGGCCTCGAAGACCAACGATCTGGCTGGTGACGGCACCACCACCGCCACCGTTCTGGGTCAGGCGATCATCCGCGAAGGCATGACCGCTGTTGCCGCCGGTATGAACCCGATGGACCTCAAGCGCGGCATCGACACCGCCGTGACCAAGATCGTCGCGGACCTCGTCAGCCGTTCGAAGGAAGTCGCTGGTTCCAGCGAAGTCGCGCAGGTTGGCGTGATCTCGGCCAATGGCGACAAGGAAGTCGGCGAGAAGATCGCTGAAGCCATGGAAAAGGTCGGCAAAGAAGGCGTCATCACCGTCGAAGAAGCCAAGGGCCTCGAATTTGAACTCGACGTCGTCGAAGGCATGCAGTTCGACCGCGGCTACCTCTCGCCCTACTTCATCACCAACCCGGACAAGATGACGGTTGAACTCGACAACCCCTACATCCTGATCCACGAAAAGAAGCTTTCGAACCTGCAGACGATGCTGCCGGTGCTCGAAGCAGCGATGCAGTCGGGCCGTCCGCTGCTCATCATTGCCGAAGACATCGAAGGCGAAGCGCTGGCCACTCTCGTGGTCAACAAGCTGCGCGGTGGCCTCAAGGTTGCCGCGGTCAAGGCTCCGGGCTTTGGCGATCGTCGCAAGGCCATGCTGCAGGACATCGCGATCCTGACGCAAGGCGAAATGATCAGCGAAGATCTCGGCATCAAGCTTGAGAACGTGACGCTGGGCATGCTGGGCGAAGCCAAGCGCGTGCAGATCGACAAGGACAACACGACCATCGTCGATGGCACAGGGTCAGCCGACGACATCAAGGCGCGGGTGGCCGAGATCAAGACGCAGATGGAAAACACCACCAGCGACTACGACAAGGAAAAGCTGCAAGAGCGCCTTGCCAAGCTCGCCGGCGGCGTGGCCGTGATCAAGGTTGGCGGCGCTTCGGAAGTCGAAGTGAAGGAACGCAAAGACCGCGTCGATGACGCGCTCCACGCAACCCGCGCCGCTGTCGAAGAAGGCATCGTCCCGGGCGGTGGTACCGCGCTGCTCTACGCCTCGAAGGTTCTCGAAGGGCTCAAGGGCGAAAACGACGACCAGACCCGCGGCATCGACATCGTGCGCCGCGCGATCCTGTCGCCGGTGCGTCAGATCGCTGAAAACGCGGGTCACGATGGCGCGGTTGTCTCGGGCAACCTGCTGCGTGAAGGCGACGAAACGCAGGGCTTCAACGCCGCGACCGACACCTATGAAAACTTGGTGGAAGCCGGCGTGATCGACCCGACCAAGGTTGTGCGCACCGCTCTGCAGGACGCGGCCTCGGTTGCTGGCCTGCTGATCACCACCGAAGCGGCGATCACCGACGCTCCGGAAGACAAGGCCGCTGGCGGCCCGGCGATGCCCGACATGGGCGGCATGGGCGGCATGGGCGGCGGCATGGGCTTCTAAAGCTCAGACGCTCTTTAAACGCTTACAAGAAAGCCCCGCTGGAGCGATCCGGCGGGGCTTTTTTCCTAACCCACACCGGATTCCTAGCACGGCTTTCCAAGCTATCGTTCTTGCCCCATTAGTGCTCCACAAAGCCAAAAAGGGGTCCTTACTTTGAACACCAAACTTGCAAGCGTGCTGCTTGCCGCCGCCGCTCCGCTCGCTCTTGCCGGGTGCGATACGCTGGCGCCGCCCGTTGCCACGATCGATTGCGCAACCACACAGACCGAATGCCTGAACGCCTGGTTTGAGACCAAGTTCGAAGAAGAGCTCGCCTTTAGTCCGATGCGTCAGACATCGCTCGGCCGCAAAACCGACTACGACAAAATCGACGACTTCAGCCTAGAAGGGGTCACCGCGCTCTCGGACTGGTGGCAACAATCGCTCACCGAGATGGAAGCCAATTTCGATTACGAAGAGCTCTCCAGCGAAGCGCAGCTGTCCTACGACATGTTCGCCTATCGCGCAGACCAGGCCGCCAAAAGCGTCGAGTTCGCAAGCCAGGAGTACATCCTGCACCAGATGGGCGGCACGCACACAACTCTGCCAAGCTTCATGCTGACCCAGCACAAGGTTGAAGACGAAAGCGACATGGTCGCCTTCATCGCGCGCCTTGATGGGATCGGCACCGCGATGGACCAGCTGCTGAAGCGCGCTCAGGACAACGCCGAGGCGGGCACGCGTCCACCACGCTTCGCTTATAATGCTGTAATAACCGAAAGCGGCAACGTTATTCGCGGTTTCCCGTTCGATACAGAGGGCGAGCCCTCAATCCTGTGGTCAGCGAGCGAAGCGCATCTGGCAAGCCTTGTTGAAGCCGAAGCGATCACGGAAGAGCGCGCGGAAGAGCTGCGCGCCCAGGCGAGCGCCGCGCTAACCGACAAGCTGGCACCGGCCTATTCCCGCGTCATAGAATGGTTCACCGCCGATCGACCGAACTCTGACGAGGAAGCAAAAGGCGCGACCACTCTTCCCGATGGCGAAGACTTCTACGCTTACCGGCTGAACCTCATGACCACGACCGATATGACCGCGGACGAAGTGCACCAAAAGGGCCTCGACGAGGTTGCCCGTATCCGCGCCGAAATGGAATCGATCATGGACACGGTCAACTTTGAGGGATCGCTGAAAGAGTTCTTCACCTTCACCCGTGAGGACAACCAGTTCTATTATCAGGACAACGATGCCGGGGCCGAGGAATATATCGCGCAGGCCGAAGAGCATCTCGATTTCATCAAAGACAAATTGCCAGACTATTTCGGCACGCTTCCGCAGGCGCCGCTCGTGGTGAAACGGGTGGAGCCTTTCCGTGAACAAGACGGCGCGGCGCAGCATTACCGCGCAGGCACACCCGATGGCTCACGCCCAGGCACCTATTACGCGCACCTGTCCGATATGCGGGCCATGCCCATCCCAGTGCTTGAAGCGATCGCCTATCACGAGGGCAATCCGGGCCACCACATGCAGATCTCGATCGCGCAGGAGCTTACCGATCTGCCGCAATTCCAGGCGCAGGGCGGCTTTATCTCGGCGTTTGGTGAGGGCTGGGCGCTCTATTCGGAAGCTCTGGCCAAGGAAATGGGGGGGTACGAAGACCCCTATTCCGATTTTGGCCGCCTCTCGAGCGAGATCTGGCGCGCGATCCGGCTGGTGGTCGACACCGGCATCCACGCCAAGGGCTGGAGCGAGCAGGAAGCGATCGACTATTTCCTTGAGAACTCGCCCTCGCCCGAAACCACGGTGCGCTCCGAAGTGCGCCGCTATTTCGTCCTTCCGGCGCAAGCGACGAGCTACAAGATTGGTATGATCCGCATTCAGGAACTGCGCGCCGAGGCCGAAGCGGAACTGGGCGAGGCGTTCGATATTCGCGGGTTTCACGACACGGTTCTGGGTGGGGGCGCGGTGCCGCTGGGCATCCTCGAAAAGCGCGTCGACCAGTGGGTGGCAGGCGTAAAGGCCAGCTAGCGGCAGCCTAGCCAATCAAAACGGGCGGGCTGGCCATGCGCCAACCCGCCCGCTTTTGTGTTCGTGAACCTCTAAGACTAGCCGCCCTTGCGGCTGGCCTCGGCGGCTTCGATCGCGCTTTCATCCCAGGTGACCTGGGTCTGTGTCTGCGGGTTGAAACGCGTATTGGCGTAGCTCGCCTCTTCGGCCGCTTCGATCTCGGCGCTGGTCAGGTACTCGCTCTCTTCCAGAGCAAACACGTCGATACCGCGCGTGATCTCGGTGGCGTAGATGCGACCGTTATACCAGTAGGACGACCAGTAACCGCCCACGACCATCTGTTCGGTGTCGATCGGCCCACGGTCGAAGAAGGCAACCTCAACCGGGTTGGCGCTGTCGGTGAAGTCCATCACGCTGATGCCGCCCTGATACCAGCTCTGCACAAACAGATCGCGGCCCGGAACCGGGATGATCGAACCATTGTGCGCGACGCAGTTTTCCATGTCGGTCTGCGGTCCGGGCATCTTGTAATGGCTGCGGAATTCCAGCTTCCCATCAACGATGTCGTAAATCGCGTTGGCGCCCCAATCCATCGGGTCCGACGCCTTGCAGCGCGGACGGCCACCGCCGCCCCATTCATCGGTGAAGATCACTTTAGTGCCATCGTTGTTAAACGTGGCTGAGTGCCAATAGGCAAAGCCCTTGTCGAACACCGCATCGGTGCGCACCGGATTATACGGGTCGGAGATATCCATGATGATCCCGTTGCCCGAACACGCGCCCGCCGCGAGGTTCAGCGAGGGGAACACGGTGATGTCGTGGCACTGATTGGTCTGGCGCGTGTTCTGCGCGCCGTCCTCAATCTCTCCGCCCTTCCACAGGCCGGCAATCTCACCTGTCTCTTCATCGGCAAAGACGCGCGGGCTGCTGACAATGCGCGATTGCGAGGGATCGGCCAGCGGGATTTCAATCACGTCGATGCTGAACAAAGCCGTGCGGCTGTTGGCGGGATTGCCGATGCAGCGCGCGAGTTCCTCGGTCTTGCGCACGCGCGAGGTGCCCGAATTGTAGACGATGATCTTCTCATCATCATGGGCAACGATCGAGTGCGTGTGGCTGCCGCGGCAGGTCTGCACCTGGCCGACCTGACGCACGGCGGTGAGGTCCGAGATGTCAAAGATGCGAAGGCCACGGAAGCGTTCTTCGCTCACATCCTCGGCCACGCCCTGAAGACCGCAATCCACGCGCCCACGGGTCTGCTCTACGCTCATGACAAGGATATCGCCAACAACCGAGACATCGCCCTGGCCGCCGGGACACACAACCGAGCTCATGAGGTCAGGCACGCCGTCCTCGCCCAGCTTGTAGATGTTGAAGCCGTGATAGCTGCCTGCGACCATGATGTCGTCGAAGAACGCCATGTCGGTGTTGGCAATGTCGAGCAGCGGCGAACGCTCTGCGAATTGGGTGAGGCTTTCTTCCTCCTCCTCGGCGCGGTCCGGGGTATCAGCGTCAGCCTCGCCTGCATCGGCCAGGGCCGCTTCGGCTGCGACGGCGGCGCCCTCCACTTCAGCTTCGACTGCCTCTGCATCGGGATCGCCCTCAGCGATATCCTCCTCATCCTGCGGCACGGGCGGGCGCAGATCGGCCGGGTTGTCCGGGTTAAAGAAGCCCGCTGGCTTGGACAGGCTGACAACCTTGCGCAGGTTCATGATCGCCTCGCCCGCATCGGCAAAACCAGGTGTGAGACCCACGCGCGGGTCAGTCGAAAGCCCGGCGAGCAGCTCGGTCATCTTGTCGATTTCCGACGCCTGATCGTTCTCGATATCGCCGACAAACTGGAACAGCACCGGGTCAGCCGCGGTGCCGGGTTGGCCCAACAGCTCATCCACCATGTCGATCGCGCCTTCGTGGTGAGCGATCATCAGTGTGAGGAACATGCGATCAAATTCGGTGCCCTCAAGCGTCGCCAGCTCCGCCATCTGTTCGGGCGTGGCCATGCCGGCCATGGTCGAATGATCGATCATCGCGTGGTTAGAGTGGTCCATGGACGAATGGTCCATGCCCTCCATCATTCCGACCATAACCGTCTTTTCGCCGCGCTCTTCAAGCCACCCATTCATGAACTCGATCTCGTCGGCCTGGCTGGATTCGATGCGCCCGCCCAGAGCCACAATCTCTTCGCTGTTGGTGCGGTCCTTGATCAGCATCGCCATCTCAACAGCTTGCTGGTGGTGCCCGATCATGCCTTGCATGAACACCACATCAGCCGGCGTGTAGCTAGCAGCGGCGAGGGTGCTCGCCTCTTCTGCGGTCAGAGTGCGGCTTGCCTGGCCTGGCGCTCCGGGCTGCACGATCGGCGCGGCCTGAGCGAGCGCCATGCTGGAGGAACCCAGCAGCAAAGCCGAGATCGCGGCGCGCGCGGCAAACTGACAATAAGAATCGGACATCAAACTTCCCCGTGTTACAAAATTCTTGCGCCGCAAAGTGCCTCCGTTCACTCTCCAGTCAAGGGCGCTGTGCCACCTTTGTCGAATTGTTGCCCGGGAACCTCGGCGCAAGTGGTCGCTTATTGAAGTGTAGAGCCTTGTTGGCACCCAGCGCAGCGGCTGACTCTGCGATTCGGAAAACACCGAATCCGGTCGCTCGCAGCGCACATTTGGTCGCAACCGGCAGCGCGTGCGCTTGCCGCGATGAATTGAGCGCGATTACCGTTGCGGATTAACGCAGCGCTAACCCAAGTCGGAGACATTTGGTCTATGCATCGTTTTCGCCGGATCTTTGCTTGCTTTGCGCTCTTGGGTGCGTTGTCTGCGCCATCTCATGCGACCAGTGGCGAGGGTCAGGCCGATTTCGAGGCAAGCTTTGACAGCGCGTTTGGCACCGAGATGCGTTCGCCCACCACGTTTGAGGCGATCTATTCGACCAATTTCGAAGAGCAGATCGCTGATCTTGCCGATGGATCAAGCGGGCGTATCGGCGTTTACGCAGTCGACCTTGAAACCGGAGAAGAGATCTCGGTTCTGGGCGATATGCGCTTCCCCATGGCTTCGACCAGCAAGGTCGCGGTGGCCGCGACGTTCCTTGCTGGCGTCGACGAAGGCAAATACAGTCTGACAAGCGAATACCCCCTTCTTATCCCGCTGCGTTCCAAAAAGTTCTCCAGCCCGCGTGCACCTGTGAAGCATGGCAATCACGTGCCCGCCTATGAGCTTATCAGCCTGATGATCTCCAAGAGCTGCAACTCTTGCACCGATGCGCTGCTCAAGGTTGTCGGTGGCCCCGATGCCGTAAACGCGTGGATGCGCGAAGAAGCTGAGATCGAGGAGTTTGAGCTATCGCGCGACATCGCGACGCTCGTGCGTGATGATGGCGAATTTGACCCGGTTGAGTGGATTGATCCGCGCGATTCCGCCACACCGCGCGCCATGGGCCAATTGCTCGCTGGCCTCTATCAGGGGCGCTGGTTGAGCGATGAAAGCCGCACTGTTCTTATCGCGGCAATGGAAAAGACAACGACAGGCCGCCGCCGGATGAACGCCGCGCTTCCTGTGGAGGCAAGCCTTGCTCACAAGACCGGAACGCTCAGCCGCACCGCCAGTGATATAGGGCTGTTCCGTTTGGCCGACGGGCGAGCCATTGTCGCCGCCATTTATGTGACGGGCCAAAGCGCCAATCTGGTTGATGAGCGCCGCAACAAGCGCGCCGCGCGCAAGCGCCGGGATGAGCGGATCGCCAACATCACCCGGGCGCTTTATGTCGGCTTTTCGGCTAAGGCTGGACTGCTTGACGATCCGACCAGCGGCTGGACCGCCGCGCCTGAACCCACGGCGACCGGCGGCTAAGCCTGCCAATCCGGCAAAAAGAAAAGGCGGCGCTGAAATCAGCACCGCCTTCTCCTGAAATTCTCGCTCCGCTTGGAAAGGGAGCAAGGCTTGCGCGAGTTACTCGCCAGCCATCATTTCTTCAGCCTTTTCGGTGGCCGCTTCGACGGCTTCACCGGTTGCTTCGGCGGCGCCTTCAACGGCTTCGCCGGTCGCTTCGGCGGCGCCTTCGACAGCATCACCGGTCGCTTCGGCAGCTTCACCCACCATTTCGCCAGCCGCTTCAGCGTTGGCTTCAGCGTCGGCAGCCATGGCGTCGACGGTTTCACCAGCCTGTTCAGCGGTTTCCGAGCAAGCGGCAAGGCCAAGAGCCGAAGTGGCGATGGCGGCGGCAAGAACGAACTTACGCATAATGCAAAATCCTTTTTCAACGAGTGAAATTGCGTGGAGAATCAAATGCCCGATCCACGCGAAGCCGGACAACATTGCCCCCGACTCCTGCTGCCTGAATAATGGCGGAAATGTGGCAGATCAAGTCGGATGCGGTGAAACGAGAGCGATTTGGCCACTTTTTCGCCGCATTTTACCAATGTTTACACCGCGCCGCACCCCCCACTATCACCGGTTTCGGGAGGCAAAGCGACTAGAGCCCTTGCGCCTGCAGTGCTAGCAAACCCGCCATGGCCGATAAGCAGCATCTCTATCTCGTCGATGGGTCCTCCTACATTTTCCGCGCCTACCACCGGCTCCCACCGCTGACCAATCCCGAAGGCACTCCAGTCGGGGCGGTCTATGGCTACACGACCATGCTATGGAAGCTGGCGGATGACCTCGACAAGGCGGACGGTCCCACCCATTTGGCGGTGATCCTCGACAAGGATTCGACCAGTTTCCGCAATGAGATTTACCCCGAATATAAAGCGAACCGTCCCGAACCTCCCGAAGATCTGCGCCCACAATTTCCGCTGATCCGCGATGCAACGCGCGCGTTTAGCCTGCCCTGCATCGAAGAGCAGGGGCTCGAAGCGGACGATTTGATTGCATCATACGCTCGCGAGGCGCAGCGCCAGGGCTGGGACGTAACCATTGTCTCCTCCGACAAGGATCTGATGCAGCTGGTGGGCGACGAGGAAGGCCCACAGGGCAACGGCCGCATCGACATGCTCGATACGATGAAGTCGCTGCGCATCTTCATTCCTGAGGTCGAGGAAAAGTTCGGCGTCTCACCCCATCTTGTCGGCGATGTCCTCGCTCT
>JBCBYM010000084.1:0-11439 GCA_039815865.1 Pseudomonadota bacterium | reverse complement strand
CAGGCGGTGATTTCGGGCGCGTTCTCGATCACCCATCAGGCGATCCAGATGGGCTATATCCCGCGCCTCGCCATCCGCCACACGTCCGAGACCGAGGGTGGGCAGATCTATATCCCCGTCGTCAATTGGGCGCTGATGGTGGCGGTGATTATCCTGGTGCTGACCTTCCAGAACTCCTCCAACCTCGCCAGCGCCTACGGCATTGCGGTCACCGGTGCGGTGACGATTGATACGCTGCTGATGGCGATCCTGTTTGTGGGCGTGTGGAAGTGGAAGTGGTGGTACGCCGCGCCCGTCGTCCTTCTCTTCCTCATCGTTGATGGTGCGTACTTTGCCGCCAACCTCACGAAGGTGCCGCAAGGGGGCTGGTTCCCGCTGCTGGTCGGCTTTGTCGCGTTCCTGCTGCTCACCACCTGGGCGCGCGGGCGCAAGCTGATGCGCGAACGGATGAGCGAGCACGCGCTGCCGATGGAGATCTTTGCCAAAAGCGCCAAGAACTCCGCCACCCGCGTGCCGGGCACGGCGATCTTCATGGCGAGCCAGTCTTCCGGCGTGCCCTCCGCGCTGCTCCACAATATCAAGCACAACAAGGTGCTGCACGAACGCGTGGTTATCCTGACGGTCGATATTCAGGACGTTCCTTACGTCGATGTGTCCGAACGCTGCGAATACAAGGATATGGGCGACGGTTTCTACCGCGCGGTGCTGCATTACGGCTTTATGGAAGAGACCGACGTGCCCAAGGGGCTGGAGGGCATGGGCTTCCATTGTGGCGGGCATTTCGACATGATGCACACAAGCTTCTTCCTGTCGCGCCAGACGCTGCTCGCCAGCGACAAGCCGGGCATGCCGATCTGGCGCGAGAAGATCTTCGCCTGGATGCTGACCAACGCGACAAGCGCGATGGACTTCTTCAAGCTGCCCACCAACCGCGTGGTAGAACTGGGCAGTCAGGTTGAGATTTGATGTTTGGTCGTGTTTCGAAATTCAAGAAGCACGATCGCCGGTTTCACAAACTACTCGAATTCCTGGAGCGCGTTCCGGCGGTCGAAATTAACGACACGGATTTTGGCGGGTTTGGCAGCGGCGAGGAGAACGGAGTTTGGTGGGTCAAATTCTCGCTCGATATCGAGGATGATCTGGCTTGGAATGTGGTCCAGGAATTGGGCCATGTGCTCAATTACCTGTCTATCGAAGAGCCTCTGCCAACCCAGTTCAAGCCGGTTTCCCCGCCGCCTTACATGAATGGCGGTCCTGCGGATTTTCTATCTTGGGTGATTGAATGTAAGAGCGCGCAAATGTCGCCTGACCGGGTTGCGGAATGGCTTGAGGGCCGGCTGCCGCGCCCTGTGGATGAGCTGGAAAATTGGCCGGATGAGGATTGAGCGATGCCCACCACCGTCGATTTCAAACGCACTGTCATCGATTTCGCCAAGCTTGAGGGCGAGGCGGTGATCAGCATTGGCACCACCGGTTTTGCAGGCGATGGGGACCGGTTGTTCGTCAACTTCGACGACGCCCACGGTTCCAGGGGCATTCTGTTCAGCCACGACGACGCTGAGGCGTTCCTCAAGGCGGCGATGGCGGCCTATCTGCGGCTGGGCTATGAGGCGAGTGGGCAGGCGTGATCCTGTGGGATCGCTTCACAGCGCGTTCAGACCGAGGGGACAAAGGAAAGCTCTATGCACACTCATCGTTTCAGCGCTCCACGCGCGTTTTGCGCGCCAGTCATCGCTTTGGCGGTCAGTCTCTTAGCCTCTCTTGGCGCCGCTCCTCTCAAAGCGCAGGACACCGAACAGGAGCAAGGGCTGTCGCAGTCTCCGACAGGCGAGCCGGGAACCATGCACTTGCTGCAAATGTCCGTGGAACGCGGATCGGGTGCGGTGGATGAGTTTAGAGCCCGGACGCCCGAAATTCGGTCATGCGAGGAGGCGCGCCTGTTGGGTGTAGAGCTTTCCGCCAAGATGGTCGAGAACCGGTCGGTTAGACCCGTCCAGCTTCCCGAGCGGCTTCAGGCTGTTATGTCCAAGATGGCAACGGGGCAGGCGACCCCGCCCTTTGGCGCGGGCGATGGGCCGATCCGTGTGCTGGTGATCTGCAACCGGTTTTGAGCAGCGCCTGAGGCCTTGGCGGCGCTCTATTCCCCGCCGATCAGCGTGATCTGGGTCTGCCGCCCGTCGAGATAGCGCACTTGTCTTCCATCAAAGAATGCGTCTTCTTCGGTGCGGAAATCCACCCTTTGACCGCCCCATTCGGGTACGCTCGCATAGCTGGTGAGCTCAATCGCCCAAGCGGTGTTGGCGCGCACTTTGTCTTCCCCACGCGGATCCGGCTCCTGATTGTCCCAAAAGCCGATGGATGGTCCCGCCCCGTGGCCATGCGTCCCGATAGGGTGGGTGTAGATCGAAGGATCAAGCCCTTGCGCGATGGCCTCAGCGCGCGCGGCCGCCAGCACTTCGTTGCCCGACAGGCCGACCTTGAAGTTCGAAGTCAGGATGTCCTGCACCCGGTTGGAATTGGCCAGGCCCGCCTTCAGACCCGCTGGCGCCTCGGTCTCACCGGGCTTGAGGACATAGGCGAGGTGCTGCGTATCGGTGTTGAGCCTGAGATACGTAATCCCGAAGTCGGTCCACACCAGATCTCCGGGCATGATCACCGTATCGCCATCGAGGATGCCCTTGGCCCCCTCGCGCTGCACGCCAAGGCTGGGGTGGAACCAAGGCTTCAGGCCCAGCGCCTTCAAGCGCTCGCGATACCACCATTGCACATCCGCGCAGGTCGTCACCCCCGGTGTGATCACGTTGGAGGAGAGCGCTTCGCCGATAATGGCGTGCGCGATGGCGACGATGCCGGGATAGATGCCCTGTTCGGCCTCGGTGCGCGTCTCAAGCCAGCGCGTGCTGAGCGTTTCGCCCGAAACCACGCGCTCATGCAGAGCGGAGGGAAGCGCGGCCATCATCGCGTCATATTGGCTCTTGGTCATGCCATCGGCAAAGCGCGTCGCGTCTGAGACATTGATGGCGATTGTGGCCGGGTCGCGCGCGGCGATGATGTCAGCCACGGCGTGCCACTGATCGGGCTCATCGGCCGGGTCCCACGAAGGCGCAAACAGACCGGCAAGTCCATAGCGGCTGACGGTGAGGCGCTCGATGGGTGCGCCATTGCCGGGATCAAAGAAGATAAGGATCGTGCGCCTGCGCGCGCTCATGCTCTTTCCATCCAGCATCGAGGCGGTGACCGGGTCTTCGAAATATTCGCGGCTCATCAAGAGCCACATATCAACGCCCTCTTCGCGCATCAGTGTGGGGATGAGCGTGTCGAGCCGCTGTTTGAGGATGGCGTCGATCTTCGCAGCGCGCTCTTGCAAAGGGAGCGGCTTTATCTCGATCAGCCCATTGTCCTGCCAGCCGCCGTTCGGTCCATCACCGCCAGAGTGTTGCGCCTGTGCCGGGGCCGTTAGGGCCGAAAGTGCAAGGCCAATCAAAACAAGCGCCGGGCGCATACTCACTCCCCCTCTTTGGACGCATCCTCCGCTTCTTCTTGCCCAACATCAAGCCCGTGCTTCAAGAGCATCGGGATATTGGCGAAGGTGAAGAGGAAGGAAAGCGGCATGAACACCCAGAACTTGGCCCACAGCCAGGTTTCAAAAGTGCCGTTGGGTTCGTTGTACATCGCGCGGAGCACCTCGTTGAGGGCGGCGAGGAACAGGAAGAACACGCCCCAATTGCGCGAGAGTTTGAGCCAGCCCTCTTGCGTGAGCCCTTCAAACGCGGCCTCGAGCAGGATTTTGAGGAGCGCCGCCCCGCGCAGCCAGCCGATCAGCAGCGCACCTCCCATGACGGTGTAGATGATAGTGGGCTTCAACTGCACGAACGTGGGATCGCCAAACATGATCGTAAGCGCGCCAAAGCCGACGATCAGCGCGGTCGAGAACCACAGCATGGGCGAGATCTTGCCCAGCAAAGCGCGGCTGGCGATCAGCGCGACGACAGCGGCGGCCATGAACGCGCCTGTGCCATAAAGGATCGCGATTATCTCGCCCCCGGCGCTGGTCTCTTCCGGCGACATCTGGCGATAGACGAGAAGGAAGACGAGCAGTGGACCGTAATCGATCGCGACGCTCAGCCAGCTTGATCCCGCCTTCTTGGTTTCCTCTTTCGCCAACTACGCCACTCCTGCAATTACGCGCGCCACAAGGTCGGGGTCGAACGGGCGCAGGTCTTCCATTGTCTCGCCAACGCCAATCGCGTGGATCGGGAGGCCGTATTGCTCCGCCGCCGCCACTAGAACGCCGCCGCGCGCGGTGCCATCGAGCTTGGTCATGATGAGGCCGGTGACGCCCGCCACCTCCTGAAACACATCGATCTGGGAAAGCGCGTTCTGGCCGTTGGTCGCATCGAGCACCAGCACCACGTCATGCGGCGCGTTTTCGTTGAGGCGGCCCAGCACGCGGCGGATCTTGGCCAGTTCGTCCATCAGCTCGCGCTTGTTCTGCAGGCGCCCGGCGGTGTCGACCACAAGTGCATCGATCCCGGTGTCCGTCGCCTGTTTGACCGCGTCGAACACGATGCTGGCGGGATCGCCGCCTTCGGGTCCGCGCACGATGTCCACGCCCGCGCGCCCCGCCCATGTGGCAAGTTGGCCGATGGCGGCGGCGCGGAACGTGTCGCCCGCAGCCAAAAGCACGCCGTAATCATCTTCGGTGAACAGATGCGCGAGCTTGGCGATCGTGGTGGTCTTGCCCGATCCGTTGACGCCGATCACCAGGATCACTTGCGGGCGCGGGAAAGCGGTGATCTCCAGCGGCTTGGCCACGGGCCGCAGGATTTCGGCGATCTCTTCCGCCACCGCCTCTTTGAGCTCAATTTGCGTGATCTGATCGCCAAACGACTTTTGCGAGAGCTTTTCGCGAATGCGCCCGGCGGCCTTGGGGCCAAGGTCTGAAACAATCAGCGCGTCCTCGATATCATCGAGCGTCGCGTCCGACAGCTTGCCGCCGCCCGCCAGCCCTGCAAGGTTGTCGGACAAGCGCTCGGACGTCTTGCGAAAGCCGCCAAGGAGCTTTTCACTCCAACGGGTTTGTCCTTCACTCAACGCAGCAAGCCTCCGTCCACTTCGCCGATGGTCACGTCGACCATTTGCCCCGCGCGCGTGCCCTCGGGCAGAGCGACGCGGGCGTAGGAGGGCGCATAGCCGGTGCCGTCGCGTTCGGCGAGGACGCTCAGCGTTTCGCCCACAAACCCGTCAAGCCAGGCCGCGCGGCGCGCCGCCACGGCTGCGCGCAGTTCAGCGGCGCGGGCTTTGATCACGGCGCGGTCCAGTTGCGGCATGCGCGCAGCAGGCGTGCCGGGGCGCGGCGAATAGGGAAAGATGTGCCCGTGAACGATATCGGCTGCGTCAATGATCGCAAGATTGGCCGCGTGGTGCTCGCCCGTTTCCGTGGGGAAGCCTGCGATGAGGTCTGCGCCCACGGCGATTTCGGGCCGGGCGGCCTTCAGGCGCGCCACCAGCTCCAGCGCGTCGGCGCGGGTGTGGCGCCGCTTCATGCGCTTGAGGATCAGATCGTGCCCATGCTGAAGCGACAGGTGCAAATGCGGCATGAGGCGCGGCTCATGCGCGAGAAGGTCAAACAGTTCTTCGTCGATCTCAATCCCGTCAACCGAGGACAGGCGCAGGCGCGGCAGGGTAGGGTATGCGTCAAGGATCGCGGCTACGAGTGCGCCAAGACCCCGCTTCGGCTCGAAGTCCTGCCCCCAACTGGTGAGGTCGACCCCGGTCAGCACCACTTCCTTTGCGCCCTCATCCAGATGAAGGCCCACTTGCGCCAGCACCTCGGCAACGCTGAGCGAGCGGCTCGGCCCCCGCCCTTGCGGGATGACGCAGAACGTGCAGGCGTGGTCGCAGCCGTTCTGGGCCGCGACGAAGGCGCGCGTGCGCGTTGGGGGAAGCGGCGCTTGGGGTACAGGCGCGTTCCAGGCGCGCGGATCAAGCTTGGCTGCGTTGGCGACGAGCCCGTCCACTTCGGGCATGGCGGCCAGCCCCTCGCGCTCAATATCGGCGGCGCATCCGGTCACGATCAGCCGCGCCTCGGGCCGCGTCCGACGCGCGCGGCGGATCGCCTGCCGGGTCTGGCGCACGGCTTCAGAAGTGACGGCGCAGGAATTGACCACTACGATATCGCCCGCATCGGCCAGCATCGCCTTCATCCGCTCGCTCTCTGCGATGTTGAGGCGGCAGCCCAGCGATATGACTTCGGGGGAGGGCGTGTCAGGCGCGAGCGTCTTCACGCGTAGTCCTCCCAGACGAACTCACCGCGAAAGGCCTCGGTGGCGGGGCCTGTCATGCGGATTGAGCCCCCGCGCTCCCAAGCGATGGTCAGATCGCCGCCGGGCAGGGTGACCCGAACCGGGCTTTTGACGAGGCCCTTGGCAATCGCGCAGACGGCTGTGGCGCAGGCGCCCGTGCCGCAAGCCCGCGTCAGCCCGGCGCCGCGCTCCCAGACCCTCAGGTTAAGGTGATTTACGCCCGTGAGGCTTGCTACGTTGACGTTGATCTTTTCGGGGAAGAGCGGGTCGGTTTCGATCACGGGGCCAAGGCGCTCCAGATCGAATGTATCGGCGTCCTCGACAAAGAAGACCGCATGCGGGTTGCCCACATTGACTGCCATGGGCGTTTCGAGATTTTCCCAACCCACCGGCAGCGCGCTTGTGTCCATCGCGTAGGCAAGCGGGATGGCGTCCCAGTCAAATCGGGGGCGTCCCATGTCGACGCTTGCTCCACCTTCAGCCGGTTCGAGCGCGATTTCGCCACCGGCCGTTTCGACCCGCGCGGCCTTGCCATGGAGCAAGGCAACGGCGCGGGCCGCGTTGCCGCACGCTTCCACCTCCCCGCCGTCCGAATTGAAGATGCGCATCCGAAAACCGGCGGTTTCGCTGGGCTCCAGAACGATCACCTGATCGCAGCCAATCCCTTCGCGCCGGTCGGCCAGCGCCTTGGCGGATGCGTGCGTCATGGCAGGCAGGGGCGACCGGCGTGCGTCGAGCACGAGGAAGTCGTTGCCTAGGCCGTGCATCTTGATGAAGGGAACGCGCATGATGAAAGGCGCATCTATGCACCCGCAGCGCCCCAGTAAAGGGAGGGAGTAAAGGGAGGGATCAAAGGGAGGGGGTAAAGAGAGAGTGCGGCGTGAGGTCTAGCCGCGCGCGCGGCGCAGGAAGGAATGCGGGTCCCGGCGTGACGGGGTTTGCGCGCTTTGCTCGCGGGCCTCCTCCATCGTCTTCGCCGTGCCGGCAGAGCCGCTCAGCAGACCTTTGTCCTTGAGACGGTCGCGAACCGCGTCGGCGGGTTCGGGCTTGCCATAGAGGTAGCCCTGGGCCTTGAGCCCGCCCATCTTCTTGAGCGCGCCCAGGATGTTTTCATCCTCAACTCCTTCGGCGGTGATCGGCATGTCCAGCCCGCGGCCCAGCGACACGATCGCTTCGATGATGCGCGATCCGCCTTCGGGCGTTGCCAATTCACTGACAAAGCTCCGGTCAATCTTGAGCCGGTCAAACGGCAAAGAGCGCAATTGCTCGAGGCTTGAATAGCCAGTGCCGAAATCATCGAGGCTCACCCGGACCCCCTGATTGCGCAGCGAGGTAATCATTGAGCGGACCATCGAGACATTCTCGTGGAGGCAGCTTTCCGTGATTTCGATCTCGAGGCGCTGCGGCGGAAAGCCGGCGTGGACGAGCCGCTTCAGTAGCTTTTGTGCAAACCACGGATCGCGCAGTTGCAACGGCGAGATATTGATCGAAAGCGTGATGTGTTCCGCCCACTCGTTCGCGTCGGAAAAGGCGTGTTCCATCAGCTGATCAGAGAGCTGCGAGATAACGCCAATATCCTCGGCGATCGGAATGAATATCTCTGGGCTGACCAGGCCGAGCTGGGGTGAGCGCCATCGCGCCAGCATCTCAAACCCGACGATTTGCGAGGTCTCGATATCGATTTGCTGTTCATAGAACGGCACGAATTCGCCTTCTTCGAGCCCGCGGCGAATGCCGGTTTCCAGCTCGTTGCGGAAGCGCAGTTCGCTTTCCATGCTGGGTTCGAACCAGAAGAAGCGGTTCTTGCCCTGCTTCTTGGCCTGGTACATCGCGATGTCGGCGCGCTGCATAAGCGTCGAACCGTCGCCGAACGCGCTGTCTTCGTCCCCAAGGCTTTCTTCGCTGGCCATGCCGATCGAGAGGGTGATGTTGAATATCCCTTCCTCGGAATCGATCGGCAGCGTCATCTTTTCGTACAGCCGGATGACGTGGTCCTCGACGCGTCCGGGCGTGGCTGGGTCAAACGTCATGGCAAAAGCAAATTCGTCTCCGCCAAGGCGCGCAAAGCGGGCATCGGCGGGGATCGTCGCGCGCACACGCCGAGTTAGTTCGGTCAACACCGCATCGCCAGCAACATGGCCGTGCATATCGTTGATCTGCTTGAAATTGTCGATGTCGATCATGACGAAGGACAGCGCTTCGCCGCGTGGGCGTGCGCGCGCTTTGAGCTCAGCGGTGGCTTCGGCCATCGCGCGGCGGTTGAGGCATCCGGTAAGCGGATCGGTCTCCGACAGCTCGCGCGCTTGGCGTTCCGCGCTTTCGCGAGAGGCAATCTCTTCGCGCAGCTGTCGGTATCGCCGCCAGCCAAAGATCACGAGCGCAATATTGAGCAGCAGCGCGTTGACAAGGAGGTGACTTGGCGCTTCGCCGCCTGACACAATCGAGCGCACAACATCGGGAAGCACCGTTCCGCCGGTGGCCACGAACAGCAGGATGGCGGAGATCGCGATGCCCAGCGCAACCAGGTCACGCTCCGCCGGCCCCAGCGCCTCGTGCGTGAGTTCAGGCTGTTCTCCCTCTTCGGGAGGCTGCCTTTCGATAGAGCCGACTCCGTGGCTATGGAGTGTGTTGGTCAACTGACCGCCTTGCTGCATGGCCGAATACCCGGCTCTTTCCTGTCCTCAACTGGTTCTTGCAAGGTAGAGGCTGGCCTGTGAAAATCGGGTTAATTGTCGGGCGTTTGCGCATCTAGGGGTTGGCCTTAGGGCTGCCTTAAGGCTAGGCCGATGGCAGTTCGCAACCGCTTTTCTCCGGAGCATTGTTACGCCATGTCCGACACCGCCCGCCAATACTGGTTGATGAAATCCGAGCCGTTCAAATACAGCTGGGATGATCTTGTGGCTGAGGAAGAGGGCGTGTGGGACGGGGTGCGCAACCACCTTGCGAAGAACAACCTTCAGGCGATGAAAGTGGGCGACGAGGCGTTCTTCTACCACTCACGCGAGGGGCTTGAGATTGTCGGCATCGCCACGATCACGGTCGAAGGCATTCTCGATCCCACCGATGAGACCGGCAAATGGGCCGCGGTGAAGATCAAGCCTAGGCGCAAGTTTGATCATCCCGTCACGCTCAAGGCCATCAAAGCGACGCCCGAACTCGCCGATTGCGAACTGGTGCGCTTATCCCGCCTTTCTGTCGCCAAGATTACGCCAGCGGAATGGGACGTGATCTGCAAAATGGCTGAGGGGTAAACGCGCGCCCAAGCGCGCTACCTTGCCTTAGCGCGCAATCCGCTCACCGTCGCGCCGCTGGCGGCGAGCTGTTCGACATCGATCACCATGTGGATGAGCCTTAACCCGGTGCGATCCTTCGCCTGCGCCAGAGCCGCCGTGAATTCTTCAGTGGTCTCAGCGCGCGCGCTCCACGCGCCATAGGCTGCGCCCAGAGCCGCAAAATCGGGATTGGCGAGGTGGGTGGCAGAGACACGGCCGGGATATTCGCGTTCCTGGTGCATGCGGATCGTGCCGTAAGCGCTGTTGTCGACGACGAGGACCAGCAGGTTGGCGCCAGCTTGAGCGGCGCTGGCCAGCTCTTGCCCGTTCATCAGGAAGTCGCCGTCTCCGGCCACTGCGACAACCTGGCGTTCGGGAAACCGCAAAGCGGCGGCGATGGCGGCGGGCAGGCCATAGCCCATCGCGCCCGCTGTCGGCGCAAGCTGGGTGGGATGGCCTTCATAGCGCCAATAGCGGTGCCACCAGCCGGCAAAATTGCCCGCGCCATTGGCAATTATCGTGTCGGCGGGCAAGCGCTCGCGCATGGTGGTGACGCAGGCGGCCATGTCGAGCGCGGGCGGGGTGTCAGACGGCGTGTGCGTCGCCCATTCCAACCACTCGGCGTGCGCCTCGGCTCCGGCGTCGAACGGGATGATGGTGTCATCCTCCCACAAGGCGGCGGCCTCGGCGAATTCATCAACGCACGCGGCCAACGCGAGATCGGTGCGGTAGACGCGGCCCAGCTCATCAGGGTCCGGGTGAACATGGATGAGGACCTGATCGGGGTGCTCAAGCGTCGGGAAGGCGTAGCCATCGGTGGTCGCCTCACCCAGCCGCGCTCCGACGGTCAGCACCAGATCGGCCGCCCTCACCCGCTCCACCAGCTTGGGATTGGGGCCATAGCCCAGATTGCCAGCGTAGACGGGTGATGAGGGCGCTATCGCGTCCTGCCGGCGAAAGGCGGTGGCGACAGGAAGGCCAATGCGTTCGGCGAAGATCTGAAAGTGCTCGCGCGCTTTGGCGTTCCACCCGGCGCCGCCGATGATGGCTATCGGGCTCGCCGCATCCGCGATCATCGCGATCATCGCCTGCATAGCGTCGGGGCATACAGCTTGCGCGGGCCGTGTGACAAGCGGGCGCGGGGCAAGCGCGGCTGGCACTTCGTCGCACAGCATGTCTTCCGGCAGGGCGAGCACAACCGGGCCAGGCCGCCCGCTGATCGCCACGGAGTGGGCGCGGGTGACATATTCCGGAATGCGCCGCGGGTCATCGATCCGCGCGGCCCATTTGGCGATGGGACCGAAGAATGCGGCAAAGTCGACCTCCTGAAAGCCCTCGCGATCGCGCATCGGGCGCGCGACATCGCCGACAAGCAGGATCATGGGCTGCGAATCCTGATGCGCGACATGCACGCCGATGCTGGCGTTGGTGGCGCCCGGACCGCGGGTGACGAAGGCGATGCCAGGCCGCAAAGTGTCGCCCGCGCTCAGCGCGCCATCCGCGCAGGCCATAAACGCCGCGCCGCCTTCCTGGCGGCACGTGACCGTCTCAATATCCGCACGCTCGTGCAGCGCGTCGAGCACGCTCAGAAAGCTTTCGCCCGGCACCGTGAAAATCCGCGTCGCGCCTTGCTCAGCAAGGCACGCCACCAGCAATTGCGCGGCGCTTTGAACGGCGCCCTGATTGGCGCCCCGGTCGGCGCGATACTCGGCCTCGGTCATCCACTCTCTCCCATCCGTCAACGGCGCCTCTAGCCGGGCGCAGAGCGGTGCGCAAACGCGGTGATGGCGAGCGCGCCGGACCCAGAGTGTCCCGCCGTGCGACAGGGGGAAACGCGCGCGTGCCCAAACGTTAAGAAAGTG
>JBCBYM010000083.1:0-11464 GCA_039815865.1 Pseudomonadota bacterium | reverse complement strand
TTCGGGCGACCGCGATCGCGATCGTGCTTACGACGGCTTATGTCCTGAACTACCAGTATGGCTGGATAACGGCGCAAAAGTTGACGGGCGCGCTGTCGGCCTGGCCGGGCACCTTCTCAACACCCGTTTCCTCGGACGTCTTGACGCCAAAGGGGAGCAGCACGAACGCGCTCATCACCCAGAACAGGAAATAGATCGCAAGGATCGAAGTCCATTCCATCGCCCGTCACCGCCCTGCGGGCATGATCACGCGCACTTGCGGGCTTTTACCCGACCAGCGTCGCGCCGCTCGCCGAGCGGCAAGCCGGGCCGCTTCGTGCACAGCGGCCGGGTCCTGCGCGTCTTTGCCCTTGAGCTTGCCGATAGCTTTAAGAACATCCTCGCTTGCCTCTTCGAGGAATTCGGGCATGTCTTCGTCCAGCGGAAGGCCTACCGCTTCGATGATGGGCGCAGCGCCGCGCATCAAAACCACGACCAGCACGCCTTCATTAGCAATCCTGCGGCGCATGGTAATCGCCTGGCCATCGGAAGGCGAAATGATATCGCCATCAAGCACAAGCCGCCCGTTAACGACCGGAGCCAGCACGCCGGGCTGTCCCGGAGCAAGCTTCACGATCTCGCCATTGCTCTGAACCACGGTGTTGGGGATCTGACAGGCTTTTCCAAGCTTCGCCTGCTCGCGCATGTGCCGCATTTCGCCATGCACCGGAACGAGGGTTTGCGGGCGCAGCCAACTGTAAAGCGATTCCAGTTCCGGCCGTCCGGGATGGCCTGAGACGTGGATCAGGCTCTGACGGTCGGTCACCATAGCGATGCCCTTGGCCGCCAGCTGGTTCTGAACCTTGCCGATCGGGACTTCATTTCCAGGGATATTGCGCGAGGAGAACAGCACCACATCGCCGCTGGTGAGCTCGATCGGGTGGCTGTCGTCTGCAATCCGGCTGAGCGCGGCGCGCGGTTCGCCCTGCCCTCCGGTCGCCAGGATCAGCACCTCGCCGCGCGGGAGCCGCATGGCGGTGTCAAAGTCGACCGGCTCGGGAAAGTCGGCGAGATAGCCATTGTCCTGCGCCACCTCGATAATCCGGTCGAGCGAGCGGCCCGCTACGCAAACCTGTCGTCCGGTCTCACGCGCGACTTCGCCCAGCGTTTGGAGCCGCGCAACGTTGCTGGCGAAGGTTGTCACCACAACGCGTTTCCCAGCGTGAGAGGCCACCTCCTCCATCATAGCGCGGTGCACCGCCCCTTCAGAGCCGGACGGATTGGGATTGAAGACGTTGGTGCTGTCGCACACCAGCGCAAGCACGCCTTCATCGCCAATGGCGCGCAATTCCTCTTCCGTGGTGGGCTCTCCGATGATTGGCTCTTCGTCGAGCTTCCAGTCACCCGTATGGAAGACCCGGCCATAGGGCGTTTCGATCAGCAGCGCGTTGCCCTCGGCGATAGAGTGAGCAAGCGGCAGATAGGTCACCGTGAAAGGCCCAAGCGCGATCTCGCCGTGATCCTCGGGGATGATGTTGAGCTCCACCTGCCCCAAAAGCCCCGCCTCTTCGAGCTTGCGCGCCACCAGATCGGCGGTGAAAGGCGTCGCATAAAGCGGCACCCCCAACTCACCAGCAAAGTAGGGGACCGCGCCGATATGGTCCTCATGCGCGTGGGTCAGGACGATGCCGAGCAAGTCCTTGCGGCGCTCCTCGATGAAATCGAGATCGGCAAACACCAGATCCACGCCGGGATATTCGCCGCCCGAAAAGGTCATTCCCAGATCCACCATCAGCCACTTCCCCTCGCAGCCGTAAAGATTGACATTCATGCCAATCTCTCCGGAACCACCAAGGGCAAGGAAGAGCAGTTCGTTTTCGGGGGTGTAGTCTTTTTTCACGTGAGAGAGGTGTTTTCTATTCTGGCGCTCAGCTCTCGCTGGCGGCTTGCTGTGCGAGGATCGCAAGGCCTTCAATCGTCAGGTCGGCATCGACATGGTCAAAAACATCGGTTGCCTCATCAAACAGGATCGCGAGCCCTCCGGTTGCGACCACCTTTGCCGGGCGTCCGATCTCTGACTTCATACGCGCAATGATGCCTTCCATCATAGCGACATAGCCCCAGAATACGCCAATGAGCATTTGGTCTTCGGTGTTGCGTCCGATGACACTGGTGCTTTCCGGCGCGCGAATAGCAATGCGCGGCAGCTTTGCGGTTTTGCCCACCAGAGCGTCGAGCGAGAGATTGATCCCCGGCGCGATTGAGCCGCCCTTGTAGGCGCCATTGAAGTCGATCGCTTCAAACTTGGTCGCGGTGCCGAAGTCGACCGCGATGATGTCGCCGCCATATTTGTGATGCGCAGCCAAAATGTTGAGCGCGCGATCCGCGCCCAGGGAACTGGGTTGGTCGACGTCAATCTCAAAGCGCCAGCGCGCCCCCCCTTGGCCTGCAAAGAGGGGGGTGATGCCGAAATACTTCTGGGCAAGCACGCTCAGATTGTGGTCCGCGCGCGGCACCACCGAGGCGAAGATGATGCGCGTGATGTCTTCTCGCGCGACCTGTTCAATCGCGAGCAACTGGAGGAGCCAGACAGCGTATTCGTCGCCCGTGCGGCGCGGGTCGGTGGCGATCCGCCACCGCGCTTTCAGCTCTGGCACGCCTTCACCGCTGCCATCAAACAGCGCGAAGACGACATTGGTGTTTCCCACATCAGCGGCAAGCAGCATACCGTGTGTTTCCCCTAAACAAGATCGCCTGCTCGAATGACACGTTGCGAGCCATCCGCCAAGCGTAGGCGCAGCGCGCCGTCCATTTCATCCAGACCCGCAAAGACGCCCTCGACCACGCTGCCGTCCTGATCATGGACTTTCACAGGCGCTCCCGGTGAGTGGATTGAACACAACTGAAATTCGCTCAGAGTCTGGCCAAGGCCGATCTGCCGCCAGGTCTGCAACCGCTCCACAAAGCGCAAAGCGAGAAGGCGGGCGAAGCCATCGACGTCCGGCGCCGGGCCGAAGTCAGCCAGTGCAGCGGTGGCCCGATCAGAAAGCGACGGCGCTTTCGCAAGGTTCACGCCTATTCCCACCACAACATGACCTTTGACCATTTCAAGCAGTATGCCCGCCAGCTTTGCCTCTGCGATCAGCACATCGTTTGGCCATTTGAGCGAAGGCCGCGTCACCCCACCCAGAGCTTCACTGACCGCCTCATAAACGGCGAGAGCGGCGACGAAGCTGAGCGTGGCGGGTGGGGGATCGCTGGGCTGCAAGGCTACGATCGTAGAGCCCATGAAATTGCCCGACCCATCGAACCATTCGCGGCCCTGTCGCCCTCGTCCAGCGCTCTGACGACGCGCGACGAGCCATTCGCCAGTGCGCGGATCGCCATCGCGCACGCGCTCAGCCAGATCGGCGTTGGTCGATCCAGTCTCCTCAACAAAGCGAAGCGATGGAGCGCTCAAACCGCGACGAACAGAGCGCTGGCGGCCTTGCCAGCCAGATCGTTGAGCGATGGCGTCAGCAGATATCCCAGAGGTGAAATGATCGCCGCGGTCAACGCCAGCAAAGCCCAGTGGGCGGCCCCGCTCTTGCCGGTGACCAGGTCAGCGGGCTCATCGAAGAACATCACCTTGACGAACTTGATGTAATAGAACGCACCAATCACACTCGCAGCAATGGCGATGGCGGCAAAGGCAATGAGGTCGGCTTCGACCGTGGCCTGGAAAACCACGAACTTGCTGTAAAAGCCGAGCAGCGGCGGAATGCCCGCAAGGCTAAACATCAGCAGCATAAGGCCCCACGCGATCGCAGGACGCGTCACCGCAAGGCCAGCGATATCGCCAAAGGTCTCGTACAAATCTCCGCTCTCGCTGCGCAGCATCAAAAGCGCGGTAAAGCTGCCAAGGCTCATCGCTACATAGATGAACAGGTAGATCAACATTGACGCCGCCCCCGCCTCATTCGCGACCGCAAGGCCCAGCAGGATAAAGCCGACATTGTTGATCGAGGAGTAGGCGAGAAGGCGCTTCAAGTTCTCCTGCCCAATCGCTCCCAGTGCGCCGAACACGATCGAAGCGAGCGCGGTGAACATGACGATCTGACGCCACGCCTCAACTTGCGCGCCGAACACTTCGAACACCACGCGAGCAGTTAACGCCACAGCGGCAACCTTGGGAGCTGTCGCAAAGAAGGCGGTGACCGGCGTTGGTGCGCCTTCGTAGACGTCAGGCGTCCACATATGGAACGGCACAGCGGCAATCTTGAAGGCAAGGCCGGCAAGGACGAAGATCAGACCAAACAGCGCGCCAGTGCCCAGCTCTCCCGTCAGCCCGGCGCGAACGCCTGCAAAGTCGGTCCCGCCAGTAAAGCCGTAAAGAAGGCTCATGCCGTAGAGCAGAATCCCCGAGGCCAGCGCGCCAAGAACGAAGTATTTCAGGCCCGCTTCGGCTGAACGCGTGTCTGCGCGAAGGATCGAGGCGAGAACGTAAGCGGAGAGGCTGTTCAATTCGAGCCCCAGATAAAGCGCCATGAAATCGTTCGCCGAGACCATCAGGCTCATCCCGAGCGCGGCGAACAGCACGAGTACAGAGTATTCCGCGCGCATTCCACGCTCTGCACCCGCCGCCTCACTGTCGAAAAAGCCAGGCGCCACCAACAGACAGCCGATCGCCGCCAGATAGATCAAGGCTTTTGAATAGAGGGCAAAACTGTCCGCCTTGAGAAGGCCGCCAAAAGCCAGCGTGTCGGGGCCGGTCGCACCGGTGTGCAGGCCCGGGACCAGCGTGATACCCGCTGCCAAAAACGCCAGTATCGCCACTAGGCTGATCGCACGCGCGGCCTTGTCACCCGCCCAGGCGGTCCAAAGGAGGAGGACAAGCCCCGCCCCTGTCAGGATAAGCTCGGGCGTAATGAGCGTAAAGGAAGCTGCGAAGTCCATCAGTGCTCGCCATCCTTCGCGTCATCTGAGTGGTGAGAGCCCTCAACATAAGGGACTGCGTTGGCCGGCTCTGCAAGCGGCGCACCGATGGCGAGCTGGCTGTCGCTCACCGGCCGTGCCGAAGCGAGCCGGGCATCCAGCGCCGCAATGTCAGCCCGCATCGGTGCAAGGAAGCTCTCCGGATAAACGCCCATCCACATTACAACCGCTGCGATCGGAGCCATCATCACCCATTCGCGCGCGGTGATGTCACCCATGGCCTGCGCGTCCTCGTTCTTCTCAGGACCAAAGGCGACGCGGCGATAGAGGTAGAGCATGTAAGCGGCGCCCAGGATGATGCCCGTCGTGCAGATCAGCGCGACTGTGGTCGAGACCTGATAGATGCCCGCCAGCGACAGGAACTCACCCACGAAGCCGCTCGTCCCCGGAAGGCCGATGCTCGCCATGGTGAAGAGCAGGAAGAACAGCGCGTAATAGGGCATGTTGTTGCTGAGCGCGCCGTACCGGTCGATCTCGCGGGTGTGGAGCCGGTCGTAGATAACGCCGACGCACAAGAAGAGCGCGCCCGAGACAAGGCCATGGCTAAGCATGATGATCACCGCGCCTTCGAGCCCTTGCACGTTGAAAGCAAACAGACCAACCGTCACGATCGCCATATGGGCAACGGATGAATAAGCGATCAGCTTCTTCATATCGTGCTGCACCAGCGCGACGAGCGAGGTGTAAACCACCGCCACCATCGAAAGCGCAAAGACCAGCCAAGCAAAGTCGGCAGAGGCTTGCGGGAACATCGGCAGGCTAAAGCGCAGAAATCCATAGCCGCCCAGTTTGAGCAACACGCCCGCCAGGATCACGGAACCCGCCGTCGGGGCCTGAACGTGAGCGTCGGGAAGCCAGGTGTGGAACGGCCACATCGGCACCTTAACCGCAAAACTGGCGAAGAAAGCCAGCCACAGCCACGTCTGAGCGCCCGCAGGGAAGTCATACTGCATCAACGCCGGGATGTCAGACGTGCCCGCCTCGGCTACCATCCAGAACATCGCGATCAGCATCAGCACAGAGCCAAAGAGCGTGTAGAGGAAGAATTTGTAGCTCGCGTAAATCCGGTTGTCGCCGCCCCACACGCCGATGATCAAGTACATCGGAATAAGGCCCGCTTCGAAGAAGACGTAGAACAGGAAGATGTCTTGCGCGGCGAAGGTTCCGATCATCAGCGTTTCCATGAACAGGAACGCGCTCATATACTCCCCTACGCGCTTCTCGATCGCTCCCCAGCTTGCGAGAATACAGATCGGCATCAGGAATACGCTGAGCATGATCAAGAGCAGCGAAATGCCGTCAATCCCAAGGGCGTAGCTAAAGCCTGCAACGAGATCCGCCCGCTCGGTAAACTGCCACTGTTCGCCTCCGATCTCGTATCCGCTCCACAGCATCACGCCGAGAGCAAAGGTCACCAGCGTGGCGCTGAGCGCGGTCCATCGCGCCCCGCTCGCGCCCACGAACAGGCACGCAATCGCGCCGGCGAGCGGCACGAGCATCATTGTTGTGAGAATGGGGAAGCCGTCCATGATCCTTGCGTCGTCCCCTAGAGCAGCGCGTATGTCGTCGCGGCGATCAGACCCAGAAGCATGATCAGCGCGTAAGTGTAGAGATAGCCGGACTGGATCGACTTGGCTGCGACCGCTCCGCGCTGCACCACCCAGGCAACACCATTGGGGCCGAACCGGTCAATCGTGCCCATATCGCCCAGTTTCCAGAATTGGCGACCCAACCAGAACGCCGGCTTGACGAAGATGGCGTGGTACAACTCGTCAAAGTACCATTTGCGGAAAACGAAGTTGTGCAAGGGTCCGAACGCGCTGACAAACTTGGTCGGAATGTCCGGCTTTGCGATATAGGCGACGTAGGCGCCGACAAAGCCCAACACCATTACAACAAGAGCCGAATACTTCACCCAGTAGGGCACTTCGTGCATCGCGTGGATCAGGTTCGCGTTGTAGAATATTGATCCGTCCCAAAAGTCCGCGCTGTCGAGGAAGGACGGCGCAAAGACCTGCCCGGCTCCAATCGCTCCCACAGTCAAGAGAATGAGCGGGATCAGCATGACCCAGGGGCTCTCATGCGGGTGATAACCACCGGTTGTGTCCTCGCCGGCTTCCTCCGGTGTCTTGTGCACCGAATGCTGGATGTGTTCGCTCTCGATCCAGCGGGGCTTACCCCAGAAGGTGAGGAACATCAGACGCCAGGAATAGAAGCTCGTCAGCAGAGCCGCGATCACACCCGCCCAGAACGCCATCGTGGCTGCGCCTGTGCCACGCGCAAAGGCGACCTCTATAATGGCATCCTTGGACCAAAAGCCGGCAAAGCCAAGCCCAGCGTGATACACCCCAAGGCCCGTGATCGCCAGCGTGCCCATCAGCATCGCTACAAAGGTGATAGGGATGCTCTTTCGAAGACCGCCGTAATAGCGCATGTCCTGTTCGTGATGCATCGCGTGGATGACCGAGCCCGCCCCAAGGAACAGCAGCGCCTTGAAAAAAGCGTGCGTAAACAGGTGGAACATCGCCGCGCCATAGGCGCCCACGCCCGCCGCAAAGAACATATAGCCCAGTTGCGAGCAGGTTGAGTATGCGATCACCCGCTTGATGTCCCACTGGGTCGTGCCGATTGTCGCGGCGAAGAAGCAGGTCGCCGCCCCCACCACTGTCACCATCGTCAGCGCAATCGGAGCCGCCTCGAACATCGGCGACAGGCGGCAGACCATGAAAACGCCGGCGGTCACCATGGTCGCAGCGTGGATCAGCGCGGAAACGGGCGTCGGGCCTTCCATCGCGTCGGGCAGCCAGGTGTGCAGACCCAGCTGCGCTGACTTACCCATCGCGCCAATGAAAAGGAGGATGCACAGAATATCCATGGTCGGCCAGCGCATACCGGCAAAGCCAATCGTGGCCCCGCTCATCGCGGGTGCGGCTTCGAGGATCTCCGGGATAGAAGTCGTCTGGAACACCAGAAACGTGCCGAAAATGCCAAGCATGAAGCCCAGATCGCCCACGCGGTTCACCACGAAGGCCTTGATTGCAGCCGCACCGGCGCTGGGCTTGTGATACCAGAAACCGATCAGGAGATACGAGGCAAGCCCCACCCCTTCCCAGCCAAAGAACATCTGCACCAGGTTATCCGCGGTTACCAGCATCAGCATGGCGAAAGTAAACAGCGAGAGGTAGGCGAAGAAGCGCGGTTGGCTATCGTCCTCTTCCATGTACCCCCAGCTGTAGAGGTGGACGAGCGCAGAGACGCTGTTGATCACCACCAGCATCACAGCCGTCAATGTGTCGACCCGCAAAGCCCAGTCAAACGTCATCGCGCCCGATTTCACCCAGGTGAGCACCGGCACGACTTCAGCCTCGGCGCTGCCCATAAGAAACCCGATAAAGATCGGCCAACTTAGCCCAGCGGACAAGAACAGCGCACCCGTGGTCACAACTTTAGCCGGCGTATTGCCGATCATCCGGTTGCCAAACCCGGCGATGATAGCGGCGATCAAGGGCGCAAAAACGACGATGAGGATCGAGTGCACGGCCTGGCTACCCCTTCATCCGGTTCACATCGTCAACCGCGATCGTACCGCGACCTCTGAAATAGATGACAAGGATAGCAAGCCCAATCGCCGCTTCGCCCGCCGCCACAGTCAAGACCAACATCGCAAAGATCTGCCCGGTCAGATCGCCCAGCTCTGCGCTGAACGCCACCAGATTGATATTCACCGCCAGCAAGATGAGCTCGATCGCCATCAGGATGACGATCACATTCTTGCGATTTAGGAAGATGCCCAGCACGCCGAGCACGAACAGGATCGCACCCACGACAAGGTAATGCTCCACGCCGATAATCTCGTTCACAGTTCGACCCCCTCGCCGACGGTCGGCTGTTTCATCACGGTCGCCTCTTCGGGGCGCCGCGCGATTTGCTTGCCAATATCCTGACGCCCACGCGCACCCGGCTTGGGGTCACGGTGGGTGAGCACGATAGCGCCGATCATCGCGACCAAAAGAATAATACCGGCAATCTCGAAAAGAACGATGTAGCGCCCGTAGAGCAGCGCGCCGATCGCTTCGATATTGCTTTGGCCCGCGGCGGCGACAGCCGTGCCATCGGCCTGCCCAAGCTCAATGCCTCCGGCTCCATAAGCGCCCAAGGCCAACATCAACTCGGCCAGAAGCACCACAGCAATCGCTATCCCAAACGGAAAGTTCTTGATGAAGCCGGCGCGCATGGCGGCAAAGTCGATGTCGAGCATCATGACGACAAACAGGAACAGCACCGCCACCGCGCCCACATAAACGATCACCAGCAGCATCGCGATGAACTCCGCGCCCACCAGCACCATGAGGCCCGCTGCGTTGAAGAAGGCGAGGATCAGCCACAGGACCGAGTGCACGGGATTGCGCGCCATGATGACCATGACGGCGCTTGCAATAACGATGCTTGCAAAAAGGTAGAAGGCGATAGCCTGTATCATGCGATGTTCCCCAGGGCAGAACGCTCTGGTTGTGATCCCCTATTTGATCCCGTTTTGCAGGCCTGTGAGGGCTTAGCCTCGTGTCCGATAACCTGCGCAAATTCGTCCGATTCGTATCCTATGCGAAATTTGCAAGACGCGCCCTAGCGATAGGGTGCATCCGCTTCAAGATTGGCCGCGATGGCCCGTTCCCATTTGTCACCATTTGCGAGCAGTTTTGCTTTGTCATAAAGCAGCTCTTCGCGCGTTTCGGTGGCGTATTCGAAGTTTGGTCCCTCGACGATAGCGTCCACCGGGCAAGCTTCCTGACAAAAGCCGCAATAGATGCACTTCGTCATATCGATGTCGTAGCGCGTGGTGCGGCGGCTGCCATCTTCGCGCGGTTCGCTCTCAATCGTGATCGCCTGCGCGGGGCAGACCGCTTCGCACAATTTGCACGCAATGCAGCGTTCTTCCCCGTTGGGATAACGGCGCAGCGCGTGCTCGCCGCGAAAACGTGGGCTAAGCGGCGACTTTTCGAAGGGGTAGTTGATCGTCACCTTGGGCTTGAAGAAATACTTCAAGGTCAGCGCGTGCGCCTTGAGGAATTCCCAAAGAGTGAACGATTTAAGGAGCTGGGTTGCAGTGGTCATTCCGGCAACTCCTCGAATTCGGGTGAAAGTTTGACGTCGCAGATTCCAACAAAGTACTCGAAGCCTTTCGGATAGCGCTCCATGTTCTTGTGCCGTTGGATTGTTATTGTTCCGCGGGGTAAAAATCCGACATCTAGGCGACCATCCACAGACACCTGGGCGTCTTTGTCGTACTTATAGAAGCGGCCTATACGGCTTATTCCTATCAGGCTTCCCATTGACTCGTTTGGCAGTGCGTATTTCTCTGGAGAAGACAGAAGGAATTTAACACGTGACCCACGATCCGTCCTTTCCCAGTTGCCTACTTGTATCGCCAACTCAAAATTCTTTCCGGCTTCGTCATACATCTTACAAGTGATGGTCCCGCTCTTTATCGGCGGAGGCGCAGGCGGGGCTACAGGCGGCAGCTGGGCAGCGGCCGTAGTGGCGGAAGCAGCCAAAATGATGATTGGTGGGGCTCTCTTGATCATCCGAAGTGTCCAATCGCCATCAGATAGCCGCTGATCAGCGCCACAAACAGAAGACTCATCGGCAGGAAGACCTTCCAGCCAAGCCGCATCAGCTGGTCATAGCGGTAGCGCGGTACGGTCGCCCAGATCCAGCTGAACATGAAGAAGAACATAAAGGTTTTGAGCAGGAACCACACAATCCCAGGCACATAATAGAGCGGCGCCCACTCAATCGGCGGCAGCCACCCGCCCATGAAGAGCAGCGTGCACAGCGAACACATCAGCAGGATGTTGGCATATTCACCCAGCCAGAACAGCGCGAAGGCCATGCTCGAATATTCGGTCTGATACCCGGCGACCAGCTCGCTTTCCGCCTCGGTCAGGTCGAATGGCGCGCGCGCGGTCTCGGCCAGCGCCGAGATGAAGAACACCACGAACATCGGGAACAGCAGCGGGTGCACCGCGTGCATGTTAAAGATGCCAAGGCCAAAGCCCTTCTGGTTCATCACGATCTCGCTCATATTGAACGAGCCGGTGAACAGCACGACGCACACCAGAATGAACCCGATTGAGACCTCGTAAGAGATCATCTGCGCCGCAGCGCGCATGGCCGAGAAGAACGGATATTTCGAGTTCGACGCCCACCCGCTCATCACCACGCCGTAAACGCCCAGCGAACTGATCGCGAGGATGTAGAGCAGGCCGACATTGATGTCCGCCATCACCACACCGTCAGCGAAAGGGATCACCGCCCACGCGGCGAGCGCCACGGTAAAGGTGATGATCGGCGCGAGCAGGAAGATGCCTTTATTCGCCGCTGACGGAATGATCGTCTCTTGCAGGAAGACCTTGAGGCCGTCCGCGAAACTTTGGAGCAAGCCAAACGGCCCCACCACATTCGGCCCCCGGCGCAACATGATCGCGCCCAGCACCTTGCGGTCAACATAGAT
>JBCBYM010000082.1:0-11553 GCA_039815865.1 Pseudomonadota bacterium | reverse complement strand
AAACCGAAGCCGAATGCTCCAGCAAGGAAATTTGTAAATTTCCCGATCCATTTCCCGAAATCTGAAGTCCCAACACCTTCATCGTAATAAACAGACTGGATCGTACCATCACCTGATCTTGGAAGCACTGCTTGTGCAATTCTTGCGACATTAGTTGGGTACTCGGATTCAATTCGATTCCAAGTCCCATCGAAACAATAAACGAGACGCTTCATTGGAATCTCCTAAATCTTGATACGATCATGATATAGACACTTTTTGTTCTAAAGTCGAGAGTAAGAGAAGCACTTAGCCTAGGGTTTCAAGACGCTACTCCGCAGCCTCTCTCAGCCCCGCTACCATTCGCCAGCATCGGCTTCAAATACGCCCCCGTAAAGCTCCGCTGCACCTGCGCGACTTCCTTCGGAATGCCTTGGGCAACCAGTTCACCGCCGCGCACACCGCCTGCCCTATCGTCACCCTGAACTTGTTTCAGGGTCCATCTCTCCTCCTGCGCCTCTGGTCCCGAACTGAGGATGGATGCTGAAACAAGTTCAGCATGACGAAGAGGCGAAACTACTCCGCCGCCTCCCGCGCCCCGGCCTTCGCCAGCATCGGTTTCAAATAGCTCCCCGTAAAGCTCCGCTCCACCTGCGCGACTTCCTCCGGAGTGCCTTGGGCAACCAGTTCGCCGCCTCGCACACCGCCTTCGGGACCGAGATCAAGAATGTGATCGGCGGTTTTGATGACGTCGAGATTGTGCTCGATCACCACCACCGAATTGCCCTGCTCCACCAGCCGGTGCAGCACTTCGAGCAGTTTGCGCACATCCTCGAAATGCAGGCCCGTGGTCGGCTCATCGAGGATATAGAGCGTCTGCCCGGTGGAGCGTTTGGCAAGCTCCTTGGCCAGCTTCACCCGCTGCGCTTCGCCGCCGGACAGCGTCGTTGCCTGCTGGCCAACCTTGACATAGCCCAGCCCGACCTCGTTCAGCATCCGCATCTTGTCACGGATCGGGGGGACGGCCTTGAAGAACTCCTCGGCGTCCTCAATCGTCATATCGAGCACGTCGGCGATGGAGAGGCCCTTGAACTTCACCTCCAGCGTTTCGCGGTTGTAGCGTTTGCCGCCGCATTCCTCGCACGTGACGTAGACGTCGGGGAGGAAGTGCATCTCGATCTTGATGACGCCATCGCCCTGGCACGCCTCGCAGCGGCCGCCCTTGACGTTGAAGCTGAAGCGCCCGGGTTTGTAGCCGCGTGCCTGGCTTTCGGGGAGGCCGGCGAACCAGTCACGGATCTGAGTGAAGGCGCCGGTATAGGTGGCCGGGTTTGAGCGCGGGGTGCGGCCGATGGGCGACTGGTCGATCTCAATCACCTTGTCGCAATATTCGAGGCCGGTGACGCTCTCATGCTTGCCCGCGATCACCCGCGCGCCGTTGAGCGTGCGCGCGGCGGCGGCGAAGAGCGTGTCGATGGTGAAGCTCGACTTGCCCGAGCCCGAGACGCCGGTGATGCAGGTGAAGGTGCCAAGAGGGATAGAGGCGGTGACGTGTTTGAGGTTGTTCGCGCTCGCGCCCTTCACCGTCAGCTTGTGGCCATTGCCTTTGCGGCGCTGGGCCGGGACCGCGATTTCGCGCCGGCCGGTGAGGTAATCGGCGGTGAGCGACTTCTTGGCCTTCATGATCTGTTTGAGCGTGCCCTGCGCCACCACTTCGCCCCCGCGCACGCCCGCGCCCGGGCCAAGGTCGACGATATGGTCAGCGGTGCGGATCGCGTCCTCATCATGCTCGACCACGATCACCGTGTTGCCAAGGTCGCGCAGGCGCTTGAGCGTCTCCAAAAGCCGATCGTTGTCGCGCTGGTGCAGGCCAATCGAGGGCTCATCCAGCACGTAGAGCACGCCCGACAATCCGCTGCCGATCTGCGAGGCCAAGCGGATGCGCTGGCTCTCCCCGCCTGACAGAGTGCCGCTGGTGCGATCAAGGTTGAGGTAATCGAGGCCGACATTGTCGAGGAAGCCCAGCCGCTCATTGATCTCTTTGAGGATCGGGCGCGCGATCTGGCTTTGTTGTTCGTTCAGATGATTGTCGAGATCGAGGAACCACGCCTTGGCATCGGCCACGCTCATCACTGTGGGTGCGGCGATATCGGTGGGGCCGCTAGCAGAGGGTATCTTCACCGCCAGCGCTTTTTCGTTGAGGCGCTTGCCCCCGCAGGCCTCACACGGCTGCGCGGTCTGGAACTTGCCCAGTTCCTCCTGCATCCACGCGCTCTCGGTCTGCATCATGCGGCGATTGAGGTTGCCGATCACGCCTTCGAACGGCTTGTTGACCGTATATTGCTTGCGCCCGTCCTTGAAGGTGAGCGGCACCGGCATTCCGCCCGTCCCGTGGAGGATGATCAGCTTTTGATCGGGCTCCAGCTCCTTCCACGGCGTGGTGATGGTGAAGTCATAGGCCTTGGCCAGACTGGTGAGCACCTGCATGTAATAGGGCGATGGCGGGTTGGACTTGGCCCAGGGCGCCACCGCCCCTTGCTTGAGCGTCAGCGCCTCGTTGGGGATCACCAATTGCTCATCGAACAGCTGCTTTTCCCCGATCCCGTCGCAAGTCGGACACGCGCCCTGCGGCGAGTTGAACGAGAACAGGCGCGGCTCGATCTCCTCGATGGTAAAGCCGCTGACCGGGCAGGCGAATTTCTCGGAAAAGACGATGCGGTTAGCCGGGATGCCAGCGCCCTTCATCGCGCCTCCCGATGCGTCCTCGTCTTCACGCCCCGGCACTACGCCGTCGGCAAGGTCAATGTATGCAAGGCCCTCAGCGAGCTTCAAAGCGGTCTCAAACGAATCCGCCAACCGCGTCTCAATCCCCGCCTTCACCGCGAGGCGATCGACCACCACTTCGATATCGTGCTTGAACTTCTTGTCGAGCGCGGGCGCCTCTTCGATCCCGTAAAGCTCGCCATCGATCCGCACGCGGGTAAAGCCCGCTTTCTGCCATTCGGCGAGCTCCTTGCGATACTCACCCTTGCGACCGCGCACCACGGGAGCGAGCAGATAAGCGCGGGTGCCCTCAGGAAGCGCCATCACCCTATCGACCATCTGGCTGACGGTCTGCGCGGAAATCGGCTTCCCGGTGGCGGGGGAATACGGCACGCCCACCCTCGCCCACAACAGCCGCATATAATCATAAATCTCGGTCACCGTCGCCACGGTGGAGCGCGGGTTTTTCGAGGTCGTCTTCTGCTCGATCGAGATCGCCGGCGAGAGCCCGTCAATATGCTCGACATCGGGCTTTTGCATCATCTCAAGGAACTGGCGCGCATAGGCCGAGAGGCTCTCAACATAGCGCCGCTGCCCCTCCGCGTAGATGGTGTCGAACGCGAGCGAAGACTTGCCCGAACCCGACAGCCCCGTCACCACGATCAAAGCGTCGCGCGGGAGATCAATATCGACACCCTTGAGATTGTGTTCACGCGCACCGCGGACGGAAATTTTGGTCAGAGACATGGGAGAGGTTTGTTCCGGAAATGTTCGTGTGGGTCAAGAGGGCGAACCGCCCCCTCACGCGCGAAATTGTGGAGCGCACGCTATCGCTTCGCGCTTCAGAGCTTAACGGGCAAACGCACAAGTGGTTTCACGCTGCGAAAAAGTGAGGTCTACAGAAAAAAGCAGGTCCAAACCTCGTGTCTTCAGGCTATTGCTGGGAGCGAAGAAAATATTCGCCAGCGTTTAGCCGCTGAAATCGTCGCACGAGGAGCGTTGGGGGACTTTCTCTCTTGGGGAAAATGGGGGGACATATGAAGAATTTGATGCGTGGTCTTGTGTTTGGCGCCGCGATGGTTGCCGTATCTGGCTGCACGACGACCTTGAAGAGCTATCCTGAGCCAGCGTTGACACAAAGAACGCAAGGCATTCCTTATTCGCTCCCCGAAACCCAGGTTGAGCTGGCCGCCAGTTGGTCCGTCACGGACTGCTCCAAGCTCACCTACACCTATTTGATGCCCGCAATCCCGGACGGTCAAAGCAGGGAATACGTCGTCGCGAACACGCCTGTCCAGCAAGCCAAAGTGAAGGGCCTCACGTCCAAGCCTGAACGGTTTGTCCGCAAATTCGATGGGCGGCTGGTGCTTACCGATGACAACACATTTGGGGACGCGCCGACGGTCAGTGATATGGATGACCTCCCCCTCGTGGAGCTCAAGCCTGCGGCGACCTATTCTGCCAAGACCATTGAGGGGCCAACCCTCATTCTCGATTACGAGGAGCTTACTGAGGCGTTCAAAACCGGATCTCTCACGGTCGAATACCATAAGGGAACACAGCTTCTGAAATCGCTGAACGCCAAAGTCGATGGTCAGGAGGTCGCCGCGCTCAAGGCGGCCACCGGAATTTTCGTTTCGGCCGCGAAGATTGGTCTGGGCCTCCCTTCACCAAGCGCTGCGGGCATGGCTGGTGTGGAGTCGGCCGGCTCACCGATTACCCCGCCAGCTCAGGAGCATTGCTCGGCCAATGGCATTGAATTGGTAAAGGCGCGAAACCAGGTCCTGGCGGACATAAAGGGGCACGAAGGAACGCTTGCGACAATCTCGAGCAAAATTGCCGAGATCAATCTGAAGATCGCCAAAGGCGGGGTTGACGACGCCGCTCTCACCCAGCTCAAGAAAGACCTGGCCGCGCAAAACACCAGCCTAAAGGGTGTCAACACAGCGATCGCATCGCTCAAGACCCGTTTGGCTATCCTCGACGAGTATCTAACGGTTACGAGCAAGGCCATTCTCACCGGAACCGGCAAGACGATCCCGACGCAGATCAAGCTTGAGCCCAAACAGGTCGACAAGTTTGAGGACAAGGTCATCAAGGTCGACGCTTTCGATGCGCAGGACCTTGTTGACGGGTCCGCGCTGAACATCACTTTTGCGCCGGTCCGCGAACCAAGCACGAGCTGCGCCAGCACTGGCAACCAAGGCAAAGTGGGCTGCCGTTTGAAGCTGGCTAGCGAAGGCGCGCATTCGGGCCTTGTCTATCGCTCGGCGGTGCCATCACAGCTGCTGGTAACCACCTCAAACGCGGTAGAGCCGACGAAAAGGACCGTCCTCAAAGCGACCATAAACGTAATCCAATTTGGCCGGGTGCGCGAATTGCCGCTGCAAAACGCGTTTGGAGAGAGCAACGCGCTGGAAGCGTTGTTTGATGAGCAAGGCCTGCCCACCAAGATCGGCTACACCAAGACAAAAAGCGGCAGTCTCGAAACCCTCAACGCGCTCAGCGACGCTGCGGAAAAGATCAACGCGCTCCAGGCCGAGATTGAGGCTGACAAGAAGGCCAAAGCCGACGCTCTTACCGCTGAGACCGAGACCCTCGCCGCAAAAGAGCTGACGGACCTGCAACGCAAGCGCGACCTGCTCAAGACGCAAGGGGAGATCGACGATCTGCTCGACCCTGAAACCCCCGATCCCACGCAGATCGAAACGCTCCAGGCTGAAGCCGACATCCTCGAACTCACGCTGAAAATTCGGCAAACCGAACAGGCGATAGAGGATCTGGAAGACGACGATTAACGTCCGGATGTAACCGATGGCGTCCAATCCGTCTCAAGCAGGCTTTCAGGCTGTCGACCCGGCTTTTTGCCCGGTCGACACCACCGTCACGCCAAGAGTAGCCTACGCGCCGCAGATCCCGATCAATCGCCCGAACCAGGACATAGAGACCTGGTGCTGGGCGGCGGTTGGTTTGGAGATCTGTCGGACAGACAGGGGGGCGAAATTCCCGTCAAATCCGACGCAGGAAAATCTGGTCGCGGCGGTTCTGAAGGATCAGGAAGACGAGCACAAACCGGAAAAGGCCAGAGAAGTCGCCTGGACGCTTTTTCGTCTCCACAAGATCGAATGGATCAAAACCCGCTATCGCCGCCAAGACGCCACCGGGGCGAACCGGAAGAAGGTGGCGCAGGACATGATGGAGTGCATCAGACAAGGCTGGCCCGTATCGATCGTGATCGATTGGGGCGGCGCGATCACTCACAATGTGTGCGCTCACGGTTACGTCAAAAGCGAAGATGGCAGCGTGAGCTTCTGGATCTACGATCCCGCCAAGAACGATAAGAAGTCGGACAATCTCTGCCTCCTAAGTTCAAACGCCCTTGGATGTTATCCGCTTTGGGACCCCGAAACCGGTTCAAGGAAGAGCGGTTGGTTCAGGATGATTTGCTTGCCGAGACTGGGAGAGCGCGTTGGCTAAGCTTCTAAAGGTGCGAGTGTCGACCAATGCGCGTGAGCGGGTTCCCATCGATTTGGGCAACACACTCAGCAAGAACGGGCTTGCCCAACTCCCATGCCGGATCTCTGGCCTTCCGATCTACGCTTTTGATCTCTCGAGCGAAGAGGATGTGTCGCAGTTGCAAGCCGGAAGGATTGATCACGCCCACAGGGTTGGGTGGCGCTATTTCGCGGTCTTTGAAGGGGGGGACACGGCGCGACCTCCGGCGCTCATCGATTACGCACGGCGCTCAAGCCGGAAACACAGGCTTTGGAAGCTCGATCACTCCGGTCAGGAATTTGTGACAACGCTGATGAAAGCCGCTGAGAAGGCCAAGGCCCAAGCCGACACTCTTCGCTTCGCCCCGCGCCTTTTGTTGCTACCCGAAATCCGATGGAGCGCGATTTGGATGGCGGAAGACGACAGCGCGAACGACTTCGTCTGCGTTGAGCAAAACAGCTTCATCGACAGCGAGACTTGCGCGTCGCTGATCCTTGATCTCTACGCCAAACAACCGCGCGCATCCGATATCTGACCGGCTCGCGAGCTCATAGCAGCCAGCGCCGCGTCTGGCGCGCTCTCACCCCCCCAGCGCCAGCACCTCGGCCCTCTCCTTCGCCAGGTTCGCGCGGATTGGGTCCAGCACCGCTTGCACTCGGGGTTCCTCGCGCAGCGGATCGTAGAGTGGGTCGTCCTTGAGCAGCCCCACCGTGGAGGGCCGCACGTGCCCCATCGTGTAGGGCCAGCCAAAGCTCTCCAGCTTCTCAACCTGGGCGATCGCGCTTGAATTATCGCCTGTCAGGACGGCGAGGTTGATCTCATAGATCACTGCGAGGAATGATCCCGAGCCCGAGGCGCGCCAGCGCTCGACCTGCTCTTCCACGCCCGCGATATGTGCGTCCGCCTCCGCCTCTCGCCCCAGCCGCTCAAGCGCGAGAGCCAGATAGGGAGAGACTGAGGGTATAGCGTCATGCGCGGCCCCATCTTCGGAGAGGAACGCCACAAAGGCTGCGTGATCGGAAAAGGCCGCGTCGTAATAGGCGACGAGTTCGTCCTCGCGGCCGTCTCTCAGAAACAGCGGCATGGAGAGCTCCACGACGACCGGATTGCTCCAGAAATCCTCTGCGCCCGCGCCATTGGCCGCAAACTCAGCCTTGGAGGGCAGTTCCCCGGCAACCAGCGCCTCAACAAGGGGCCCGCGCATGTCGGACGGCAGGAAATCGAGCGCTTGGGGCGGCAGATCGAGCATGAAGTTGATCATCCGCAACTGAAGCTGCGAGCCGTAGCGTCGCTCAGCCGGCGTCTCGGTGGACTGAGCTTGGCGGCTGAACTCGACAAAGCCGGAGAAATCCCCCTGCAATTGCGCCAGCCGGGCTTGCGAGAGAAATTGCTGGGAAGGCGTCACCGCAGCAGCGGAAATCGCTTCCTCGATCGCAAGGGCGGTTTCCATATCGCCAAACTTGGCCGCCAGTTCCGAGCTGCGCCAACTGGCCGGCCATAACGGATCGATCTTGACCATCTTGCGTGCGCTCAGAACCGGATCCTCTGCCAGAAGGAGAAATTCCGATTGCGTGATCCCGCGCCAGAACCACGCTTCGGAATCGCCCGGATCAAGCTGGGTCGCGCGTTTCATCAGGGCGAGGCGCTCTTCGGGCGGCGTCGTCTCCAGCATGCCCAGCACCTTGATCGCGTCCACCGCTTCGGGATCAAGGCTGAGCGCCTTGCGCGCAATCTCGCCCGCGCGTTCGCGATTGGCCATGATGGCGCTCTTGTCCGTAACCGGCAGAAGGAACCAGGCCTTGGCCAATCCCGCCCAGCCATCGGCAAAACCGGGGTTGCGCTGTGTGATCTGCTCCAGGATGGTGAACGCGGCGCGGCGCTGGTCGTCGCCGCGCGTCTTGATGAGGCCGAGCGCGGTCAGATAAAGCTGGAAGTCGCTCGCAGTTACAGGGGTCTGGGCCACGCGATCAGAGACCGGGCGACCCAGCGCAGTCGTCATGGCGCGCGCGGCCCGCAGTGGCAGAGACCGGGCCGCTCCCGGCGCGCTCGAAAGCGTTTCTCTGAACGCCGATTGCTTGGTCTCGGCCTCGATCAGATTGCCCGACAGCGTGATGCGATCCTCCTCGACCTCAAGCGATCCGACCCAGGCGTAATCCGCGCCCAAACGCCGGCAAATCTCATCCGCGCTAAGGCCACTGGAGCTCAATTGCCGTGCGCTTTCGCTGCTGGTGACTTCCATCCGGCCAACCCGCGCCAGCTGCGTGCGCAGTTCCGCTTCGAGCCCGCGCGCGTAGAACGGGTCAACCCCTTCCCCCGTCTTGAGCGGCAGCATCGCCACGCGGATCGGAGCGACCGGCGCAGCGGGCGAGGCGGGCCAGAGGGCAAAGGCGCTGGTGATAGCGAGGATGAGCGCCGCAATCCCGCCCGCAAGGACAAGCCATCCCGGGCGCTGGCTCAGCGTATCAGGGGTATCAGAGGCCGCTTGGGCCAGTTCGGGCGAAGCCTTGCTTGCGGGCGCAGTGGAGGGCGCATTGCCCGGTTCATTGGCCGGTTCATCGGGGGGGCTCCATTCGGGCGAGACCAGCAGGCGGTAGCCCACCTTGGGCACGTTCTCGAGCCGCACATCATCGCCCACCACCGTCTTAAGCGCAGACCGCAGCAGCGAGATCACGCGGTTGATCGAGCTTTCGCCGACAACGCGCCCTTCCCAGCATCGCGCGATCAGATCATCGCGCGACAGGATCGTGCCCGCCGCCTCGCCCAGCGCGATCAGCACTTGCATGACTTTGGGCTCAATCACCCGAGAGCCGCCATCGCCCTCGAGAGTGCGCAGCGAAGGCGCAACGGCCAAAGGGCCCACCGCAAAGTCGGGCGTGCGCGCCAGATCGATCCGCCGCGTCTTGGCGGCCTCGCCAATCGCGTCTTCAAACTCCTCGTCAGTTATGCCGAGCGTCACACATCTTCCCCTGGCGTTGCCGTGTTGATCCAGATCGTCCCTGACGCGCGATTCCGGTTCGCGGCACAACCGCATAACAGCGCACATCGCAGCAAATGTCACCCGAAAGGGGGCGATATAAGGTTTTCATAAGCGCAAAATCACGCAGAATTCACCGGTTCTGCGCAGCGCGATAAGCTTCGGATCCGCATTCTCCAATCCATCCGGACGGCGCCGCTGCTCCTCCTGCGGCGGGGTCGTTCGGGCCCTCTTCCCGCTCGTGGGGCGAGGTTTTGTGCACCGCAGGGCCGACACGCGCCTTGCCCGCTTAAGGGAGAAGACGAATGACCATGATCAAGACCATCGCCGCCACACTGGCTTTCACGCTTGCGATCACCGCACCGGGTGCGAGCGCACTGGCTGGCACCAGGGCCGGGGAAGCGCCCAGCGTGAGTGTTTCTTACGCCGATCTCAACCTTTCCTCAGAGAAAGGGCGCGAGGTTCTCGACCGCCGGATCGAGCGCGCGATCGAGAAGGTGTGCGGCCGCAAGAGAGGCAAGATCACCCTGGATACCGGTATCTATGCGTGTGAGCGCAAAACCCGGCCCGCCGCGTATAAGGCGCGTGATCTGGCGGTGGCAAGTTACGGAGAAAACCGGCTGGCGGGCGGACCGGACAAGGTGATCCGGCTGGCCGCTCAATAAGCCAATTCAAGGCGCTTGGCCCCCTTGATCGGGCGCGCCAACGCGACAGGAATGGAGCGATGATTCCCCTCGCTCCTGGTGCCGGGCTCCTTCCTCTGGTTGGGGTCCGGCATCTTCGTGTCACGATTTGCAACCGGTAAATCGCTCATTTTGTGCAGTTTTAATCGCCGCTTGTGACAAAAATACCCCCAAACGAGGCCACCCTTCAGAAAAACTAAAGGCGTAAAACTCCTCAAGGTTGCTACGGATGGGACTGCTCTTTGCAGATCTTTCGCCGCATCCTTCGGGTCGCACCAGGGTCGCGCATCGTATGTGGCAAAGACCCGGCGCGAGGGGATGGCTCCCCCGACCCCTCGCGCCCTTTTTCCCCTCAGCTTTAAAAAGGCCGGTCCTGGGCCTGCGTAACCAGCGCGCGCTGGCCGTCTTCGCCGATCCATTTCGCCGCGACGCCCCAACCTTGCGCGATCACTTCAGGCGCAAGCGCTTGGCCGGGCGGACCATCGGCGATCAGCGCCCCGTCCTTGAGCACCAGCGCCCGGTCTGCGTGGTTCATCGCCAGTCCCAGGTCATGGAGAACCAGCACCACACCTTGTCCCTCCGGCCCTTCAGAGCAGCGCCTCAGATGCGTCATCAGCCGCAATTGGTGCGCCAGATCGAGAGCGGCCAGCGGCTCGTCGGCAAGGATCCAGCGCGGCTCACCAGCCAGCACCCGCGCGAGCAGCGCCCGCGCGCGCTCTCCGCCTGAAAGCTGGCTGACCGGGCGGCTGGCGAGCGGGCCCAACTGCGCTGTCTCCAGCGCGCGCGCCACCGCCTGCGCTCCGGCTGCGCTGGCGGCATCGCCGTGCGGATGACGGCCCAGCGCAACCAGGCTCGAAACCGCGATATCCCAGGCCACCGATCCGCCTTGCGGAAGATAGCCAATCGCTTTGGCCCGCGCGTCCGGCTTCATCGAGGCAAGGTCAGAGCCCGACAGATGCACTGTGCCGCTGGCCGGGGGCAGCAAGCCCGCAAGCGCCATGAGCAAGCTCGACTTGCCCGCGCCGTTCGGCCCGCAAATGGCGGTGACCTCTCCCGGCTTCAAGGCAAAACGCATCGCCTCGACCACGCGTTGCCCGCCGCGCTCAACGCTCAGATCATGCGCGGCCAGAGCCTTTTTTTCCTCAGCCATCACAACTCCCATCATAGCTCTCCCCGGCGCATGCGCACAAGCAGCCACAAGAAGAACGGCGCTCCGATGAGCGAAAGCGCGATGCCCAGCCGCAGCTCGGTCACCAACGGCAGCACTCGCACAGCGCTGTCGGCGACCAGCACCAGGCACGCGCCCGCAAGCGCGCTTGGCGCAATCAGGCTGGAGGGCAGACGGTCGGTCAATGGGCGCACCAGATGCGGAACGATCAGCCCGACAAAGCCGATGATCCCAGCCACCGCCACGCTCGCTCCAACGGTAAGGCCGACCCCGGCGATCAACAACCACAGGAGCTGTCTGGGATCCACGCCCATTGAGCGCGCCGCCTCTTCGCCCAGGGTCAGCGCGTCGAGCGAGCGCGCAGCCAGCGCCAGAGCCGCGATCCCCGCTGCCACCAGCGGTGCGGCGATCCAGACCTCGTTCCACGACCGGTCCGTCAGCGCGCCGTTCAGCCACATAACGATCTGCGATAGCGCAAAGGCGTTGGGCGA
>JBCBYM010000081.1:0-11711 GCA_039815865.1 Pseudomonadota bacterium | reverse complement strand
CGCGTTCTTGTCTTTGCCGGGGGAGGACCGTCGGGCCTGGCTGGGCCTGTGGTTCTCTCCCACAAGCGAAATTGATGGGGGGTTCTGTTGCTAGGCCCCCGCGTTCTTGTCTTTGCCGGGGGAGGACCGTCGGGCCTGGATGGGCCTGTGGCTCTCTCACACTCAAGAATTCGATGGGGGTTTCTGTTGCTAGCTACCCCCGGAGCCCCGGAATCCGCTTCTGTTGCCCGGTGGGTCCAACCGCGCTTTAGCTTTGTAAATTCAGACCGTTAGGCCTTAAAATTACGCAGCGATTGCGAGTGCTTCATTATCATTGGCACTTATGAGTTTTGAACAGTTTTACGGGGTTTTCAGCCCGGGCAAAAACAACGCCTTTCAGCCCACGTCGATCCTAGTTCGGCCCCGTCATCGAAGGCGAAATTCCGCCGCCGGTGGTGGAGCCGCCGGGTACTGCCCCCGGGTCCGTTGTGCCTATTGCACGCTGCACTTTATCACCATAGTCGGTTGCCCGACGCCCCTCATATAGAGACAAAATGCTGAATAGGAAATGATCAAGGGTGAGAGCCTCGCCCTCACCCAATTCCAATCACTTCGCCAGACTGTCGCGGATTTCGGTCAGAAGCTCGATTTCGGTGGGGCCTGCGGGCTCTTCGGGCGCGGCTTCTTCTTCCTTTTTCTCCATCTGCTCCATCATCTTCATCGTGTAACGCACCAGCAGGAAGATGATGAAAGCCAGGATGACGAAGTTGATGATCGCGGTGATGAACGCGCCATAGCCGATCATCGCAGCGCCGGCCTCTTTGAGCGCAGCGTAGTCATCCATCGCGCCTTCATACCCCTCGGGCGCAGACAGCAGGATGAAATAGGAGGAGAAATCCGCCCCGCCGAAGATCGCGCCGACGACGGGCATGATCACCTCATCGGTCAGCGATTTGACAATGGTCGCAAACGCGCCGCCAATGATGACCGCGACGGCCAGTTGCATGACGTTGCCCTTGGCGATGAATTCCTTGAAATCCGACAGCATGATCGATCCCCTTCTTTTACCGTTTCGATCACCTGTTTGGCACCGCTAAACGGCTCTGCCAAGCGCGCCGGATGTATCCTCCCCCGGTTGCAAGCGGCGGGAGGTGCACTATATGCATAACACAGAGATTCTGAGCCCTGTGCGCCAGCTTGCGCCGGGGTTTGTTTTGTGGAGGGATATTTCGTGAACATTGCACACACCATTCGCGCCGCCTTCGTCGCGGTCGCCGCGCTCAGCCTTGCGGCTTGCGGGATCAACTCGGTTCCGGCCGCCGAAGAGGAAGCCAAGGCCAAGTGGGCCGATGTCGAAGCGCAATTTCAGCGCCGCGCCAACCTCATCCCCAACCTGGCTGAAATCGCCCGAGGCGCAGCGGAAAACGAACAGACGATCCTGCGCGAAGTGACCGAGGCCCGCGCCAAGGCCACCAGCGTGCAGATCAGCGCAGACAACCTTGGCGATGCCGAAGCGATGGAAAACTTCGCCGCCGCGCAGAGCCAGGTGGGCGCGGGGCTTGGCCGCCTGCTCGCCAGCTTTGAAGCCTATCCCGATATCAAGTCGAACCAGAACTTCCTCGCGCTGCAAAGCCAGCTGGAAGGCACGGAAAACCGCATCGCGGTCGCCATTCGCGACTACAACGAAGCGGTGCGCAAGTATAACACCACGATCCGCACCTTCCCCGACACGATCGGCGCGAACATCATCCACGGCGCGGAAGCCATCACGCCCTATTCGGCCGTGACCCCCGGAGCCGAAGAAGCGCCCACGCTTGATCTGACGTCGAACTGAGCGAGGTGTTCTTGCGCGTTCTACTGGCGTCAATTGCGCTCTTGGCGACCGCCTGTGTCGCCGAAGCGCAACCGGCCGAGCGCAATGAGCCTGCACTGGAGTTGACCGGACGGGTCGTTGACGCGGGCCAGATCCTCACACCGGAGTTTGAGGAAAGAATGACGGCAACGCTCGCTCAACTGGAAGCGGACACACAAGTGCAATTGGTTGTGGCAACGACACCTGAGCTGGCGGGCCAGAAAATCGCCGCCTACTCGTACGATCTCGCCAACAGCTGGGGAATAGGAAGCGAAGAGCGCGATGATGGCTTGTTGCTTCTGGTTGCGCCGAACGAACGACGGGTTCGTATCGAAGTCGGGTATGGCCTTGAAGCCTCGGTCAAGGACGAAGAGGCGGCTGAGATCATCGCCACTCAGATAATCCCGCACTTTCGCGCCAGCGATTACGAAGGCGGTATCGAGGCGGGTGTCGGCGCGCTCATCGACGAAGTTACCCCGTTCGAACTGAAGGAAGACGCGTGAAACGCATCGTATTTCTCTTTGCTGCGCTCTTCTCGCTCCTCGCGTCCCCGCTTTCCGCGCAGTCTTTCCCCGATCTGTCGGGCCGCGTGGTCGATCAGGCCAACATCCTGCCCGCCGAGACCGAAGCGCAGCTCACCGCGCAATTGCAAGCGCTTGAGACGCAGTCCAATCGCCAACTCGTCGTCGCGACGGTCGCCAGCCTCGAAGGCTATGACATTTCCGACTACGGCTACCGGTTGGGCCGCGAATGGGGGATCGGTCAGGAAGGCGAGGATAACGGCGCGATCCTGCTGGTCGCCCCAAACGAACGGCGCGTGCGGATCGAAGTGGGCTATGGCCTTGAGGGCTATCTGACCGACGCGCTGTCGGCGCTGATTATCCAGAACGTCATCCTGCCTGAATTTCGCGAGGGCAATATGCCCGGCGGGGTTGTGGCCGGAAGCGAGGCGATCATCGCCCAATTGCAGCTTCCCCCCGAAGAAGCCGCCAAGGTCGCCAGCCAGGCCACCGAGCGGCGCTCACAAGCACAGAACGATGGCGGTTTCCCAGTGGGCGCGCTGATCTGGCTCGTCTTCATGTTCCTCTTCTTTGTGCTGCCGATTATCCGCGGCGGATCGCGGCGGCGGCGCTACAAGAAGCGCAAGAAAGGCCCCTGGGGCAAACGCGATGATGACGATGACGATTGGGACGACGATGACGATGGCTGGGGCCGCACAGCGCGCGACATCATTCTGTGGGAAGTGGGCACCGCTATCGCCCGCGGCGCGCTGGGCGGTGGACGATCCAGCGGCGGTTGGGGCGGCGGCGGTTCGTTTGGAGGCGGCGGCTTTGGCGGCGGCTTCTCGGGCGGCGGCGGCTCATTCGGAGGCGGCGGCGCCTCGGGGGGCTGGTAGATGAGCTATCTCACACAAGAACAACACAAAATCGTCTCTGACGCGGTCGGCGAGGCGGAGCTTAACACCTCGGGCGAAATCCTCACCGTTCTGGCGGATCGCAGCGATGGCTACACCGATGTGGCGCTGCTTTGGTCGGCGGCTTTGTCCTTCACTGTGATGAGCGTCTTTGCGCTGTTCCCGACGCCGTTTCTCGGCCTTTGGGACGCAGTGATTGTCGAAGGGCTGATGGGCGGCTGGGGCCATGAATGGTCCACCGGAGAGATCGCCAGCGCAACGATTGCTCTGGGCCTCATCACCTTTGCTCTCATTTGGGGCTTACAAACCTGGCAACCGCTCAAATTTGCAATGATCCCGTCGGCCACGCGCGACGCGCGCGTCCATGATGCTGCGATCCGGCACTTCAAAGTGGGCGCAGAGCGCCGCACGATCGGGCACACCGGCGTCCTCATCTACCTCTCCATGCGCGAGCACCGCGCCGAAATCGTCGCTGACCAGTCCATCGCCGAAAAGGTGGAGGCGGAAGTTTGGGGCGAAGTGATGGTCGATATGCTCAAACAGATCAAACAGGGCCACATCGCTGAGGGCCTTGCCGTGGGCGTGCGCGATGTGGGCTTTGTTCTGGCGCAGCACTTCGCGCGCGCCGAGGATGACGAAAACGAGCTTCCCGACCGCCTGATCGAAGTCTAAGCCTTCGCGAGCTTATGACTGACGCTGAAAATGACGCTGGATTCGTTCGCGACCGCGACGCCGATTTGCCTGAGGAAGTGCGCTGGGAAGGCCGCTTCATCACCGCCAAGACGCGCGGGCGCTGGGAATATGTCGGGCGCTCGCGAGGAATACGCGCGGCCGCCATCCTGACGCTGGACGAAGACGCCGATGGCACCCGCCACGTCATCCTGGTGAGCCAATACCGCGTGCCGCTGGGCCGCTTCTGCCTCGAAATTCCAGCCGGGCTGGTTGGCGATGAGGACTCAAGCAAGGACGAGCTCGCCATCGATGCCGCCGCGCGCGAGCTGGAGGAAGAAACCGGCTACCGCGCCGCCAATCTGGAGGTTCTGGGCGAGTTCTACTCATCCCCCGGCATGGTCTCGGAAATGTTCACGCTCATCAAGGCGACCGGCCTTACCAAAGTGAGCGAAGGCGGCGGGTTGCCGGAGGAAAACATCACCGTTCACCGCGTACCGCTCAAAGGCCTGGCGGATTTCGTTGCCGAATGGCGCGAGGCCGGGCACGGGGTCGATGTGCGCATAGCGATGCTAATGACGCCCGGCTTCCTGGGCTGAACAAACCAAAAGAGAGAGGGACAAAAATGACCAAACGCTGCGAAGGCAAAATGGCGCTCGTCACCGGCGGGGCGCAGGGTCTGGGCCGCGCGCATTGCATTCGGCTGGCGCAAGAGGGCGCGCGCGTGCTCGCCACCGATATCAACGGCGATGGCGCTGCGGAAACCGCCGCCATCGTCAACGCCGAGATGGGCGAAGGCACCGCGTTCTCGATCGCGCATGATGTGACCAAGCCCGATCAGTGGGACGCCGCTATCGAAGCCGCGCGCGATCAGATGGGCGGCCTCAACGTGCTGGTCAACAACGCCGGGATCGGGGTTGGCGGCAATATCGAGACGGTCAAGATCGAAGACTGGCAGCGCTGCTTTGACATCAACGTCACCTCGATCGTGCATGGCTGCCAGAAGGCGCTGCCCTTGATGCGCGAGCACGCTCCGGGATCGATCATCAACATCTCGAGCATTGCCGGCCTCATCGCGAGCGACACCATGCCCGCTTACAACGCGTCGAAAGCGGCGGTGTGGATGATGTCAAAGTCGATCGCGCTCCACTGCGCCAAGAACCGGATGCAGATCCGCTGCAACTCGGTCCACCCGACCTTTGTCGACACGCCCATTCTCGATGGCACGGCGCGCAACGCACAGCTGGACAAGGATGTGCTGCTGGAGAAGCTGGCGCGGCAGATCCCGCTCAAATTCGTGGGCGAGCCCAACGATATCGCCAACGCGGTGGTCTATCTGGCGAGCGATGAAAGCCGCTTCATGACCGGCGCCGAGCTGAAACTGGATGGCGGTATATCAGCGATGTGATTTGTCTGCTTTGCGCTCCTGCATCCGCGGGAGCGTCCTCGCTAGACGTCCTCCGGCCAGTCTTGGCCTGCGGACCCGCTGCGGGCGGCCCTTGGCCTTGCGGTTTGCTGTCGCAAACCGATGCCCTCGTCATGATATTGAGGAAGAACTGTTTCGAAATCTATGATTTCGCAAGCGCGGAAGCGAAGCCGTAGGCGCAGCTGGCCAAAGGCCACCTGCAAGCGCGCCCGCAGGTGCCCCGAAGCCAAAGATTCGGCGTAGGGATTAGCACCGAGGATGATCGCCCGGATGGGCGATCTCAAATCAAACACTCGCGCACAATCAATCGGCAATCAGAGCAACGATCAGGTAGATCAGCACCGGGGCGCCAACACCGAAGATCGTCGCGGCTACGAAAGCCAGGCGGATGATCATCGGGTCAATACCGAAGTAGTTCGCGATACCGCCACACACGCCCGCGAGCTTGGCGTCGCGCTTGTCGAGGCGGAATTTCTTCGGCGGTCCGCCGTTATTGCCTTTGGTCACGTTGCTCATGCCAGAACTCCCGTAGCGATCGGCGCAAATTCAGCCGGAGCCGCAATCGCCGGGCTTGCCGGAGCAATCGCGGTGGCCATCAGCACGCCAGCGACGACCAAAGCCGAAGCCAGAGCCAGCATCCGGTCGCTGAAGCCTTGGGGAAAGTGAGTGGGCAGAAACATTCAATCAAGTCCTTTCGTGGGTTGGGTTGGAAATCCTGGGGATACGTTCAATCAAGCGAGCGAGGGGGTCGCCGGGACGATTGCGTAGGCAAACGTGCCGATGGTCAGCATCACGGAGAAAGCGGCAGCGACAAGGCGGCCGGTTGTGTCAGAGGTAAACATAAAGCGGGGTCCTGTTCGTAAGAGGGGGTTTGAGAAGCCAGGCTCAGACCATGACGGAAGGGCTGGCGGGGATGATGGCGTAGGCGAACAAAGCGGCCGAGATCACGAGCGAGAAGCCGGCGGCGATGACGTTGTTGGCGGCGGCGGTGTACATTTTGAAAGTCTCCTTGGTTTGGCGTGTGTCTCCTTGGGCTGATCCCTTGGGACACCCAACACGATGCAGGAGGTGTGCCAAACTCGAAAAACGGCGGAATTCTGCGGTTTTGTAACGAATTGTAAACAGGCGCTTCGTTCATCAATCCGAAAGGTTGGGGTTTTTCACCATCTGTTAGGATCGGTGCATTTCGCCTCAGCAACCGGTGGTTATCCCAGCGCTGCGTGCTAACGCGCATGACGCTCATGCCGCTTGCCAAAATCACCCTTGAGAACTTTCGCAACCACGCGAAGAGCGCGCTCACCGACACCGCGCATTTCAACCTGCTGGTGGGGGAAAACGGCGCGGGCAAGACCAACGTGCTCGAAGCGCTCAGCCTGCTCAGTCCGGGCCGGGGCCTGCGCCGCGCCGCCTTGCCCGACTTGTCGCGCCACCCGCTCCCGGGCGAGCCTCCACGCGGCTTTGCCATTGGCGCCAGCCTGATCGAGCAAGGCCAGGTCTCCGCGCGGCTTGGTACCTACATAGAGGCCGAGCGCCCCTCACGCCGTCTGGTGCGGATCAACGGCGCGGACGCCAGCGCCAGCGCTCTGTCCGAATGGCACGCGGTCAGCTGGCTTACGCCTGCCATGGATGGCCTGTTCACCGACAGCGCGGGCGCGCGGCGGCGGTTCGTTGACCGGATGACGCTGGCGCTGGAGCCAGGGCACGCCAAATCGGTCTCGCAATACGAAACCGCGCTGCGCGAACGCAACCGCTTGCTCGAAGATCGCACCGATGCGCGCTGGCTTGACGCGATCGAAGCCCAAGCCGCGCAGCACGGGGCCCGCGTCGCCGCCGCGCGCGCGCAGCTGATCGCGCGGCTGACCGATGAGCTGGCCGCCCTGCCCCCTGAACCCTTTGCCAAGCCCACCCTCACCTACCGCCCCGGTGGCCCCACCAGCGCCCCTGAGCTCATCGCCAGCTTCGCACGCGAACGTCGCCGCGACGCCGCCGCCGGCCGCGCGCTCACCGGCCCGCATCGCGACGAATTGGAGGTGGTCATGGCCAAGACCTATGTACCCGCATCCTCGTGCTCAACTGGTGAGCAAAAGGCGATGCTGATCGCGATCACCCTGGCGCACGGCACGCTTGCTTCGGAAGGACGCCCCAGCGTGCTGTTGCTCGACGAGGTTGCCGCCCACCTCGATCCGATACGCCGGGTCGAGCTGTTCGCGCGCCTTCGTCAGGGCCGCGCGCAGGTGTGGATGACGGGCACAGAGCTTGCCCCGTTTGACGACATCGCCAACGAAGCCGCGATCTGGCGCGTGAGCGGGGGAGCGCTGGAGCGGCTTTAGCTCTCTGGCGCTTGCGGAATGGAAGCGGCCACTTGCTCCACGGTCGCGCCCACCAATTCCTCGATTCCTTCGATCGTGGGGTGAATGCGATCGTTCTGGAACAGCTGCGGTTCCTGATAGATCCTCTCCAGCCAGAACGGGATCAGCGCGGTATCGTATTCCTGCGCCAGATCGCCATAGAGCGCATCAAACGCTTGCTGGAATTCCGGCCCGTAATTGGGCGGCGCGCGCATGCCCATGATGAGGACCGGGATCTCGCGCTGTTTGAGCTCATCGAGCATGGCCGCGAAATTCTCGCGCGTTTCTTCGGGCGAAAGGCCGCGCAGCAAATCGTTTCCGCCCAGCTCAAGGATGAACAGGTCGGGCGCCTCTTCTTGCGCTTCAAGCACAAAGCCAAGCCTTTGCAGCCCGGCCGCGCTGGTGTCGCCCGAAACGCCAGCATTGCTGATCCGCGCGTTCACACCGCGCGCGCGCAGAGCCGCTTCGAGCTTGGCGGGGTAGCTGTCGCCATCCGCATCCTCGAGGCCGTAGCCGGCAAACAGGCTGTCGCCAAAGGCGAGGATGCGCACCTCTTCGCCCATGACCGGGATCGGATTGAGTTCGGCCTCGCTGCCCGCGCCCGCTGCGACGCGCGCCGCGTCCGCTTCGTTCGGGGCGTCGCTGCACGCCGAGAGTGGCAAAAGAGCGCCACAGATCGCCAAAAACGCAACTTTAACGCGCTTGCTTCGTATTGGCATGTATCAGCCTTTCATAAGGTCCTTGCCTGCCCCCTGCCCCTATCCCATCTGGAAATCGTGACAAGTCAAACAAGCCCCTCCGCCCCGGCTGCCCTCTCGCCCCACCCGGCGACCGGCGCCTCGCCCGATGCCGCGCCCGATGCGACGAACGCAGGCCCCGCCACCACGGCCCCTTCCACCACGGCCCCTGCCCCGCCCCCCACGATAGGCGCGCGCGGGCTGACGCTGACGCTGGGCAGCAGCGCGGCTCCGGTTGAGATTTTGAAAGGCATCGATCTGGATATCGCGCCCGGTGAAGTTGTGGCGCTGCTGGGGCCGTCGGGTTCGGGCAAGAGCTCGCTCATGGCGGTTCTCTCCGGGCTTGAGCGCGCCAGCGGCGGATCGCTCAGCGTGGCGGGCGAGGATTTCACGAAGCTTGATGAAGACGGCCTTGCAAGGGCGCGTCGGGGCCGGATCGGGATCGTCCTTCAGGCCTTCCACCTTTTGCCCACCATGACCGCGACCGAGAACGTGGCGACGCCCATGGAACTGGCTGGCAGCGCCGATGCGAGCGCGCGCGCGCAGGCGGAACTGGAAGCGGTGGGCCTGGGCCACCGGCTTGACCATTACCCAACACAGCTTTCCGGCGGAGAGCAACAGCGCGTTGCCATCGCCCGCGCCATCGCGCCGCGCCCGGGTCTGATTTTCGCCGATGAGCCCACGGGCAATCTCGACGTGCACACCGGCGAGGAAATCGTCGACCTGTTGTTTTCCCGCCGCGCCGAAACCGGGGCGACGCTGTTGATCATCACCCATGACCGCGCTCTGGCGGAACGCTGCGAGCGCGTGCTGACTATGGCCGATGGCAAGATTGTCTCGGATCGTCCCGGCGAGAACTGGACCACACAAGCGTGAGCGAGGCCGTCTCCGCCGCTCCTTCAGAGGGCCTTGGCTGGGCCGATGCGTGGAAGCTTGCCCGGCGTGACCTCAACGCCCGGTTCAAGGGGCTGCGGCTGCTGGTTGTGTGCATCTTCCTTGGCACAGCCGCGCTCGCCGCGATTGGTACGCTGACCGCCTCGATTGAGCGGGAGCTGGCCTCCAGCGGGCAGGAGATCCTGGGCGGCGATCTCGAAGTTGAAGTGTGGCAGCGGTCTCTGGATGAAGAGGAACTGGCCGCTTTGGAGGCGCTCGGCACCGTTTCAGGCGGCACACGCCTGCAAGCCATGGCTATCAGCGATGCGGCGACGGGGGCTGAGGGCGAAGGCAACGCCGCGCCGATTGAGCTTAAGGCGGTGGAGGCAAGCTGGCCGCTCTACGGGGTTCTGACGCTGACCGATGGCCGAGAGGTTGCAGCGCCCACCGGCAACAGCGCCTGGCTGGCGCAAGGGGCGATGGACCGGCTCGATATCGAAGTGGGAGAGCAGTTCCGCATCGGCACCCAGACCCTCACCGCCGATGGGATCATTGATGACGAACCCGATCGCCTGTCGGAGGGCTTTGCGCTGGGCCCGGCGGTGATCGTAGCTGATGACCTGCCCGTACGCGCCGGTCTGCTGGCGCCGGGCGCGCTCTATCAGAGCAAGTACCGCATCGCGTTCGACAATCAGGGCCTCGACCCCAGCGATGAGGCGGATGCGCTGGAAGAGGCCTTTCCCAACGCAGGCTTTGATTTCCGCACCCGCGATCGCGCGTCGCCCGGCGCGGATCGCTTCGTTGCGCAGATGAGCGATTTTCTGACGCTGGTGGGCCTTGCCGCGCTGGTCATCGCCGGGATCGGGATTGCAGGCGGCGTGTCCTCCTACCTCGATCAGCGCCGCGCGAGCATTGCCACGCTCAAGGTTCTGGGCGCCACTTCGCGCGATATCGTGCGGGTCTACGCGCTGCAGATTGCCGCGGCGGCTGTGGTGGGAAGCGTGGCTGGGCTTGCCACCGGCGTGCTGGTGACACCGATTTTTGGCGCTGCGCTTGACGGGCTGCTGCCGGTGGAAACGGGCTTTGTAATCGAGCCAGCGCCGCTGATGCTGGCGGGCGCTTATGGCCTGCTGGTGGCCTTTGCCTTTGCCGCCGCCCCGCTGCTGCGCGCGCGCACCTTCCCGGCCATGGCGCTGATGCGCAGCCGGATTGCGCCGCTCTCGCAAGACCGGCGCGCGCTGCTGGCAACCGGGCTTGGCCTCGTGCTGATCTGCCTGCTGGCTCTCATCACGACCGACCGGGTCGAGCTTTCGGCGAGCTTCCTTGCAGGGGCTGGAATTGCGCTCGCGCTTTTGGCCGGTCTGGGCCTGCTGATCCAGCGCGCCGCGCGCAGCCTGCCGCGTCCTTCGAACCCGATCCTGCGCTCTGCGCTTGCCAATCTCCACCGGCCCGGCGCGCCGACCAGCGCCCTTGTGACCGCGCTCGGCTTTGGCCTCGCGGCCTTCGTCCTCCTCGCCTCGGTGCAGACCGCGATTGACGGCAATATCGAAGCGCGCGTGCCGCAAGAGGCGCCGGACTACTTCGTGATCGACGTGCCGCGAGAGGGTGAGATCCGGTTCAAGGGCCTGGTGCGCCAGACCTTCCCCGACGCGGAAATTCGCACAGTGCCCACCTTGCGCGGCTCGGTCCTGGCCTATGGGCCTGAGGGCGACATGCAGCGCGTTGCTGACCTTGAACGGATCCCCGAAGGCGCCTTCATTCTCAACGGCGAACGCCCGCTCACCTACGCCTCGGACATTCCGGAAGGCAACACGCTGGTCGAGGGCGAATGGTGGGACCCGGAGAACCCGGAGGAGTACTCCGTCTCGATCAGCGCCGATCTGGCGCGCGCGCTTGACCTTGAGGTGGGCGACATGATCACGATTGGCGTTCTGGGGTCAGAGCGCGACGTGCGCGTGGCCAATCTTCGCCGGATCGATTGGGATAGCCTGGGCTTTAACTTCACGCTCGTCTTCTCGCCCAACACGTTGGACGATGTGCCCCACAACCTGGCGGCCTCGATCGAGCTCAATGAGAGCGGTCCTGAGGCCGAGATCGTTGAGAAGCGCGGCCAATTGCTGCGCGCCATGGTCCGCGCGTTTCCGTCCAGCTCGGTGGTCGATATTGGCGAAGTGCTGGTCGAAGCGCGCACCTTGCTTGAGCAGGTCGCGCTGGCGACGCTGGCGGCGGCGGCTGTCGCCGTGCTGGCGGGGCTGGCGGTGCTGATGGGCGCGATTGCGGCGGCGCGCGCGGCGCGGATGTACGACACCGTCGTGCTGCGCGTTCTGGGCGCGAGCCGGCGTCAGGTGCTGATGATGCAGCTGGCCGAATACGGCCTGATAGCTCTCGCGCTGGCGCTGGTGGCGCTGGGCAT
>JBCBYM010000080.1:0-12288 GCA_039815865.1 Pseudomonadota bacterium | reverse complement strand
GGATTGAGCGCGCGCGCCACCGTTGCCATGCCCGAAATGAGGCCACCCCCGCCGATCGGCGTGACAAGACAATCCAGATCCGGCTTCACCTCGAGCATCTCAAGCGCGACCGTGCCCTGCCCGGCAGCGATCAGCGGATCATCGAAGGGGTGCACAAAGGTGAGGCCGCGCTCCTCTTCAAGCTCGCGGGCGTGCGCTGCGGCATCGTCAAAGGTCTCACCGTGGAGGACAACATTGCCGCCCACGCTCTCTGTTTGCATGACCTTCACCGTCGGCGTGGTCTTGGGCATCACGATCGTGACCGGAACGCCGAGGCGCGTGCCGTGATAGGAGAGCCCCTGCGAGTGATTGCCCGCCGATGCTGCGATGACGCCGCGCTGCTTCTGCTCCTGGGTCAAGTGCAGCAGCGCATTCAAGGCGCCGCGCTCCTTGTAGGCGGCGGTGAATTGAAGGTTCTCGAACTTGAGCCAAATGTCCGCACCGGTGATCTCAGACAAAGTTATCGAGTGCATCATCGGCGTCTTGACCACCGCACCTTCGATACGGGCAGCGGCGGCGCGGACATCCTCGATGGTGAGATCGGACGGCGTAGCGATGGCAGGCTGAGTGTTCATGATTGCCGCGCCTAGGCTCTGCGAACCGCCAGAGCAATCGCTATTGGCTCCGGTCTGCAAAACGAAGCTGGGCGCCCCCCACCGCCTTAGCGACGCGCGATTGGCAAGAGCGCCTCAAGGCATTAGGCGATGCGGCCATGAACACCGACACTAGTATCGCCTTTATAGGGCTCGGCGTAATGGGCGCGCCGATGGCCGCGCACCTCGCCCGCGCCGGGCACCGCGTAACCGTCTTCAACCGCACGGCTTCGCGCGCCGAGCAATGGTGCGAAGCGCGCCGGTCTGAAGGCCTGGAGGCGCGGGCTCTGCCCACTCCGGCTGAGGCGGCTGCGGGGGCGGATGTGGTGATTGTCTGCGTCGGCAACGATGAAGACCTTGCCAGCGTCACAACTTCGGACACCGGCGCGCTAATGGGGATGCTCGAAGGCGCTGTGCTGATCGATCACACCACGACCTCGGCGATCATGGCGCGGCGGCTGGGTGAGGCGTGCGCGAGCCGGGATATCAACTTCATCGACGCACCCGTGAGCGGCGGTCAAGCGGGCGCCGAGAACGGCCAGCTCGCGATCATGTGCGGCGGCACGCCTGACGCCATGGCACGCGCAGAGCCGATTATGCAGCCCTATGCCAAGGCCATCGTCCATGTCGGACCCACGGGCGCTGGCCAGACCGCCAAGATGGCCAACCAGATGTGCATTGCCGGCGTGCTTGGCGGCCTTTCCGAAGCGATCCGTCTGGCTCAGGGCGCGGGGCTTGACCTCGACAAGACCTACGAAGCCATATCCGGCGGCGCGGCGCAAAGCTGGCAGATGGACAACCGCTGGGCAACAATGACAACCGACGAGTTTGACTTTGGCTTCGCGATCGACTGGATGCGCAAGGATCTGGGCTACGCGCTCGAAGAAGCGCAGCGGCTGGGGCTCTCTTCACCGATCACCGCGCTGGTCGACCAATTCTACGCCGACGTGCAAGCCCAAGGCGGAGGGCGGCGCGACACCAGCGCGCTGATCACCCGCCTGCCGAAATCTGATTCCTGATCCGAGAACCGATATGAAGTCCATCCTCCGCGCAAGTCTTGCCGCCCTCCTCGCCGCCCTCGCCACACCAGCACTCGCCGATACGCTGGTCGACAATGTCGAGGGCATCACGATCGACGAGAACGGCGAGCTTAAGCGCTTCACTGGCCTTGTCTTCAACGACGAGGGCATCATCACCCAGACGCTTGAACGCGGCGAAGAACGCCCACAAACCGAATATGGGATCGATGGCGAGGGCCAGGTCATGCTGCCTGGCATGATCGATGCGCATGTCCATGTGATGGATCTGGGATTTGGCGCTCTGACGCTCGATCTTTCAGGCACGACTTCGCTCGAAGAGGCGCTGGCGCTGATAAAGACCTTTGCCGAGGAAAACGAAGGCCGGCCCTGGATCCTCGGGCGCGGCTGGAACCAGGAGAAATGGGGCCTTGGCCGCTTTCCCACCGCCGCTGAGCTTGACGCCGTGGTGCCCGATCGCCCCGTCTGGCTGGAGCGCGCGGATAACCATGCAAACTGGGCCAACAGCCGCGCGATGGAACTGGCGGGCGTCACAGCCGAGACGCCGGACGTTGCGGGCGGGCAGGTGATCCGCAATGCGAGCGGGGCGCCCTCCGGCGTGTTCGTCGACAACGCCAAGGCGCTGGTTCAAAAGGTCGTCCCACCCCCGCGCCCGTCTGATCGCGATGCCGCCTTTGCCAAGGCGCAGCAGCGGCTTTTGGCCTATGGCGTGACCGCGGTCGCGGACATGCGCACAACGATGGAAGATTGGCAGACCTTCCGGCGCGCCGGCGATACGGGCAATCTTCGCATCCGCATCGTCTCCTACGCGGTGAACACCGAGACGATGGAGCTGATCGGTGGTCCGGGCCCAACACCCTGGCTGTACGATGACAGACTGCGCTTGAACGGGATCAAGCTGTTCGTCGATGGCGCACTGGGATCGCGTGGGGCGCTTTTGCTGAAGCCTTACAAGGATAAGATGGACCAGATGGGCCTGCCGCTTCTGAGCCCCACTGAGCTGCGCAATCTGATGAGCCGCGCCGCCCTCGACAACTTCCAGACGGCAATCCACGCGATTGGCGATGCCGCCAACCGCGATGTGCTGCTGGCAATCAAGGAATTGTCCGACACCTACACCGGCGATCGCCGGTGGCGGGTTGAGCACGCACAGATTGTGGACCCTTCAGACCTTGAGCGATTCGGGCGGCATGGAACAATCGCTTCGATGCAACCGCTCCACCAGACGAGCGACATGCACATGGCCGAAGCGCGGCTTGGCGAAGATCGTCTGGGGGGAGCTTACGCCTGGCGCAGCATTCTCACGGTCGGCGGGCGGCTGGCCTTCGGGTCGGACACACCGGTGGAGCCGGCTGATCCGTTTGCCGGCCTCGCGGTTGCGATCAGCCGCAGCGATGAAAACGGGCAACCCTTTGGCGGATGGCGCGCGCAGGAGGTTGTGAGCCGCACCGAAGCGCTCAAAGCCTACACAGCCGATGCCGCCTATGCCGGTTTTGCCGAGGGGCGCTATGGCCGTTTGGTTCCAGGTGAGCGCGCGGACTTCTTGCTGGTCGATCGCGATCCGTTCCTGTCCTCGCCCGCGCAAATCCGCGAAACGCGGATCTACGAAGTCTGGGTAGGCGGGCGCAAGGCGCTTGAAAACTGAGATTCGCGCCGGGTACCGCTCATCTACGTAGGGACACTTAGTGGCTTGAAATTACGACAGGTTTCATCATTTAGTCATCGAATAAGAGCATTAGCCGTAATCGACATGCTGTGCGGACATTGGCTAGAGAGGGTCACATGCAAAGCACTCCTTGGGCTGGGGGGACATAGAATCCCGCTTTGACCAAGTGGTAGGCGATGCAATTTTGTCGCGCACTGAGTAAAAGTATGAATACAAACTGTTCTTTCGGCAGCCCAAGCGACGGTTTGATACACGAAGTGGGTTGTCAGAAACTGATTACTGGCCTATCCGTTGGCCATCTCTCGAGAAGACGAAGAGCTCACAGGAGAACGAGTTATGAAAATCCGTAACGTTGCAATGGCCGCCGCCGCCCTCTCAATGGCTGCTGCTCCTGCCCTCGCGCAAGCGACTTTTGACCGCGCCAGCGCGCCGGTCGAAGGCGAAAGCGAACTACAGGGCACGGGCGTAATTCTCGGTGTTCTCGCCGCGGCCGCTGTTATCGGTGGTATCATCATCATCGCCGACGACGATGACGACGATTCGGTCAGCGAGTAATCCTCGCTGTCAGAAGTGATTACAAAGGGCTCCGTTCGCGGGGCCCTTTTTTTGTCACGAATCGGGCTTCAGCGCTCGTGTTCAGCGATTCGGTCGGTCGTATGAGATGCCAAAGGCGTCACGCTTGGCCGTTACGGCGCGTTGGTTTCCTGCGAGGCCGCGCCTGAGGCGTCTTGCGTTGCCTCGTCTTGCTCTTTGGCCTGTGCCACTTTTTTCTCCTGCAAACGCATCAGCAGGAGTGACCCCTCGAACAACAACAGCAACGGAATCGCCAGGATCACCTGGCTGCCCGGATCAGGAGGGGTGACAATCGCGGCCAGCGCGACCACGGCAACAATCACATAACGCCGCGCTCCTGCGAGCTGGGCTCGGCTGACAATGCCCGCGCGGTGCAGAAGCATCAGTAGGACGGGCATCAGAAAAGTCAGCCCGAAGGCGAGGATGAACTGCATCACCAGATTGAGGTAGTCGCCTGCTGCCGGCAGCGCCTTTATGTCCAACCCTCCGGTTTCCCCGCCATAGCCAAGGAAGAACAAAAAGGCGGTCGGCATCACGACGTAGTAGGCAAGCGCCGCGCCGCCGATGAACAGCACCGGCGTTGCGATCAGGAAGGGCAGGAAGGCCTTTTTCTCGTTGGCGTAGAGCCCCGGTGCCACAAAGGCCCACAACTGGTTGGCGATGATGGGAAAGCTCACCATGAAGCCCGCGAACAGCGCGACCTTTAGCTCCACGAAAAAAACTTCGGGTAGCTTGGTGAAGATCAACTGCCCCTCCCCTTCCGGAAAGGCGTCGCGCAGCGGCTGGACGAGAAAGCCCAGAATCGGGTCGGCGTAGTAGAGGCACACGCCAAACGCGATCACCAGAGCCACGAGCGAGCGCATCAGCCGCGTGCGCAGCTCAATCAGGTGATCGAGAAGCGGCGCGCGCGATTCGTCGATATCCTCAATCTCGAAGGCCATGACGGCGCCCTACGCCTCCTTCGATGTATCAGCGGGTGGAGCGGGTTCAGGCGCGGGAGCGGGATCAGGCGCGGGAGCGGGATCAGGCGCGGGAGCGGGAGCCGGGTCCGGCTTCACCACCTCTTCCGGGCCTTCAATCGCGGGCGGCCCCGTCATCGATGCGGCCTGCGCGCTGGCTGAGGCTTCGTCCGAAGGGGGATGCTGGCGCATGATCTCCTCGTTACGCGCCTTCCACTTCTTTTCCATGTCCTCCAGCTCGGCCTCACGAACCATCGCGTCGACGCCGGTGCGGAAATGAGCGGACACCTTGCGCACCTTGCCGATCCAGCGCCCGGCTGTGCGCATGGCAAGCGGCATGTCCTTGGGCCCGATCACAAGGACCGCGACAATCACGATAACCAGCAATTCCAGAGCGCCAATGTCGAACATGTCTCGCGCCTTGGGGCGCTGCTCCTTAGACGATCACGGGGTTAGACGGTTCCGGGCGCACGCGCCTCGGGGACGTCAGGACTTGGCGGTGTCGCTCGCTTGCGTACTGGACGTGTCCGCAGCGCTTGCATCCTTGGCCGGGGCCTCAATCTGAGCCTTGGCCGCGGGCGTTTCCTCGACATCTTCGGTCATGCCCTTCTTGAAGCTGGAGATGCCTTTGCCAAAATCGCCCATCATTTCCGAGATCCGACCGCGCCCAAACAGGACGAGGATCACCAGCGCGATGAGGAGGAGTTGTGGCCAACCGATACCCATGGGACGTGCTCTCTTATTAGTGTGTGCGGTCCAATATAGGGGCGAAACGGGTGCTGCGCCAGTCGCGGATGGAATCAATCGTCGTAGCCGGCCGCTTCGTCGTCCTCATCAGCCTCGCAATCGGGCTCATCATCCGGTTCAGCGGAGGCCGACATCGCGTCTTCAAGAGCTTCGTCCACCGGATCGAGCAGCCCGGCCGCACGCAGCTCGTCAATGCCGGGCAGATCACGCCGCGAGGCGAGGCCGAAATGATCGAGAAACTCCGGCGATGTCGCGTAGATCACTGGGCGCCCCGGCACTTCGCGGCGCCCTGCAAGTTTGATCCACCCAGCTTCCAGCAGCACGTCAAGCGTGCCCTTGGCCGTCTGCACGCCGCGAATCGATTCGATTTCGGCCCGGCTAACCGGTTCATGATAGGCAATGATCGCGAGGACTTCGGTAGCCGCGCGGCTGAGACGGCGAACCTGTTCACGCTCGCGCCGCAAAAGATGCGCCAGCTCTGGCGCGGTCTCAAAGTGCCAGCGTTTGCCCCGCTCAACCAGACGCACCCCGCGATCCGAGTAACGCTGCACAAGCGCGCTAAGCCCGGCGCGCACCGATGCGTTATCGAGCCCACCCAGATGCGCGCCCAGAGCCTCAACGCTTAGCGGTTCCTCAGAGGCAAACAGCGTCGCCTCTAGCGCACACTCCACTTCATCTGGTGTGCGCTCGGGCACCACGTCATCGTGGGGAACGTCGGGCGAAACCGGGTCTTCGGGCGCTTCGCTCATGCGCGTGAGCCCTCTTTCAGGCGACGGACGCGCAAGGGTGCAAAAGCCCCCTCCTGCGCGAGTTCCGCTCGGCCCGTACGCGCCAGTTCCAGCGCCGCCACAAAGCTCGAGGCGAGCGCCGATTTGCGCAATTCGGCGCTGGCGTGGGGCGGGAGAAAGTCGCGGATCTCCATCCACTCAAGCGATACGCCCAGCATCGCCGAAACCCGGTCAAGCGCGCTGTCGAGCGTCATCACTGGACGATCGGCCACGTGGTAAATACGCGGCGCGGTGCGCGCCTTAACCTGGCCATAGGCCTGGATCAGCGAATAGGCGTCGGACTTCCACAGGGTCTTGCGATCAATCCGCAAACCCTCGGGCGCGCCGCGCAGAAAGATATCGCGCCCAATCCGATCGCGCGCCATCAGCCGCGCCGCCGCCTCTCGCATCGCGCCAAGACGCTGAAGGCGCAATTGGAGGCGCAAGGCCAGCTCTTCGGGGCTGGGGTCCTCCTGCTCTTCCTTGGGCAGCAGAAGCGCGGATTTGAGGTAGGCCAGCCAGGCGGCCATCACGAGGTAATCGGCGGCCAGCTCCAGCTTCAGATCGCCTGCGCGCTCAATATAGGTGAGGTACTGATCCACCAGCGCGAGGATTGAGATCTGCCGCAGATCGACCTTCTGACGCCGCGCCAAATCCAAAAGCAGATCAAGCGGGCCCTCCCAACCATCAAGCGCAAGATAGAGCTTATTGCCACCCTGTCCGGCTGGATTGGGTGTCTCATCATCCCACCCTTGAGCGCCGGGTTCTTCGCGCGTGGCGGCCTCGCCGGTGAGCATGAAGCCGCTGTCAGCCGAGAGGCCCTCGGGCGTGAGGCCTTCAGCGGGTCGGTCTTCGGGCGGAAAGTCTTCGGAATTGACGCTCATGCCGGCTCCCCCGCAAGCGCGAGCAGCGAGTCCCGTTTGGCCAGCAAGTCCGCCTGATCCTGGCTTATCCCGTCAGTGACAGCGGTTCCGGAAAGGGCCACCTCCAGGCGGGCAGCGGTGGTCTCAGAGATGGTGGGAACGGCTTCGCAAATGCCTTTCATGTCCTCCATTTTTGCCCAACAATTGAGGACGATATCGCAGCCCGCTTCAATCGCGCGAGCCGAGCGCTCAGGAATCGTCCCCGAAAGCGCTTCCATATCGATGTCGTCGGTGAGGAGGAGGCCATCAAACCCGATCTCAGCCCTTATGATGTCGCGAATGATCCTGGGCGAAAGCGTCGCTGGGTTGTCCGCATCCCAGACCGGAAACACCAGATGCCCCGTCATTCCTATCTTCGCGGAAGCCAAGGCGCGGAATGGGGCGATGTCTTCCTCAAGCTCATCCGCGCTGGCGTGGACCATGGGCATTTCCTTGTGGCTGTCCACCATGGATCGCCCGTGGCCCGGCATATGCTTGATGCAGCCGGTCACGCCGCCTCGCTCTAGCCCGTCAAGCAGCGCGCGGCCTATCGCGGCGATCTGCATGGGTTCAGCACCCAAAGCGCGGTCACCGATCACGTCATGCGCACCGGGTTGGCGCAGATCGAGCGGGGGGTGATAGGTCACCGTGATCCCCATCGCCGCCAGCTCCAGCGCCATGGCGTGCGCGTTGGCACGCGCGGCTTCGATGGCGCTGGCGGGCGCGCGAGAATAGAGCCGGTCGAACGCTTCGCCCGCCGGATAGGGCGACCAGTGCGGCGGGCGCAGACGCGCCACCCGCCCCCCTTCCTGATCGATCGAGACCAGCAGGGTATCGCGCCCGTGCAAGCTGCGCAGATCATCGGTCAGCGCGCGCAGCTGATCAGGATCGACGCAATTGCGGCCAAACAGGATGTAGCCCGCCGGATCCGCCTCGCGGAAAAACGCGCGTTCGTCGGCCGTCAGCGAGGGGCCGGAACATCCAAAAATGGCGGGTACCATGGCGCAAACGTTGCAGGCGCGGCAGGGGGACGCAAGCGTGGTAACCATCCAATGGCGCGAAAGGAGGTGGAAAATGGGTGCAAATCGGGGGATTGCGACCCACGCGCCTGGTGGAGCGACGTTTGGAGCGCGTTTAGGGCTTAACCTGGCAGTCGAGCCCCTGGCCCTTGAGCGTGCGGCAGAGGGCGTCCGCTTCAGCCCGGTTCGCCGCCAAAGCCTGCAGACGATAGACGGTGCCGATATCGATCCGCCCTTCGACAACGCGGTAATCCAGATCCTTGAGCGCGGCCGACTGCCTTTGAAGATCGCGCCACCCTTTGTCCGCCCGTGCGCGGCTGGAATAGGCAGCGAGCTGCACTCCGACGCCGCCCGAACTTGCAGAGGCTTGCGAACCGGCGGGCCTAGAGCTGCTGGAGGCGGGGCTGGAACCAGAGGCGCTGGTCTCATTCGCGTCGCCCTGGCCTGAGGCGCCAGAATTGGTCGCTGCCCCTTCAAGCGGCTCACCGCCACCACCAATTGGAGGCATGGCAACGTTGAGGTTCTGATCGCCTGAATTCGCGCCTGTTCCGCTCGCCAGGCGACCGTCGGAGGACTGGCCCTGAGCCACGCCAGGAGCGACATCATTCGTGCCGGGGAATTCCTTGCCGCCGGCATCCTCGGGGCGCTCCTTGTAGGATCCCTCGGGCGCTTCGATCGTGCTGCCATCGGCTATCTGGACAGGGCCGGTCTCGGAATTGTTGACGTACCACACACCGCCCACAACCAGCAGCAAGACGGCCAGAAGCGCAGCGACAAAGCCGATAAGCTGCGCGGTGTCGACGCCGCCCGCGGCTGCGTCTTCATCGTCCGCTTCTAGCCAGGGCAGATTCCCATCGTCAGCCAAGTCCAGCTCTTCGCCGGCCTCGTCAATTTCGTCGAATTCCGCTTCGATAATCACGGATCGTTGCGCCCCCGCTGCTCGCCTTACATCGATTCAACCGCTTCGACGCCCAAAACGCCAAGCCCATTGCGAACAACTTGCCCGATTGCCGAAGCCAGGAAAAGCCTTGCGCCAGACAAAGCGGCATCCTGTTCCACGATGAACCGTTTCTTCGTGTCCTTGTTACCAGCTGTGTAGAGCGCATGAAGGTCAGACGCCAGTTCGTAGAGATAAAAGGCAATCCGGTGCGCCTCGCGCGCTTTGGCGGCCGCCTCGATCTCACGTGGGAATTGCGCAGCGCGCCGGACCAGATCAAGCTCGTCTTCGCTCAGGTGGTCAAGCGCGTCGGCGCTTGGGGCGAAGCCGTGCTCATCCGCCGCCTTGCGCAGGCTGCGCTGGATGCGCGCATGGGCGTATTGCACGTAATAGACGGGATTGTCCTTGGACGCTTCGACCACTTTGGCAAAGTCGAACTCCATCTGCGCTTCGGGCTTACGGGTGAGCATGGTGAAACGGATAATGTCCTTGGCCACATCCTTGCCCAGTTCCTCGACCATGTCGGCAATGGTGATGAAATTGCCCGAGCGTTTGGACATCTTTACCGGCTCGCCCGCGCGCATCAGTTGCACCATCTGGACAAGCTTGACGTCGAAAGGCGTGGGGTCACCCTTCCCTTCGGATAGCGCGGCCACGGCCGCCTTGATCCGCTTGACCGTGCCTGCATGGTCCGCGCCCCAGATATCGATCAGCGCGTCCGCCTTGGCCGCCTTTTCCATGTGATAGGCCAGATCCGCGCCGAAATAGGTCCACTTGCCATCGGACTTCTTGATCGGGCGGTCTTGATCATCGCCATATTGGGTCGAACGGAAGAGCGGCAGTTCCACCGGTTCCCAGTCTTCGGGCGGGGCCTTGCCTTTGGGCGCTTCGAGAACCCCGTCATAGACAAGGTCATGCTCGCGCAGCCAGGCTTCGGCGGCGGCGGGCTTGCCCGCTTTGTGCAGCGCGGCCTCAGAGGCAAAGACACTGTGATGAATGCCCAACATAGCGAGATCGGACTTGATCATCTCCATCATCGCCGCGACGGCCTTCTCGCGGAACAGCGTTAGCCATTGCGCCTCATTCGCCGCAGCGTATGTGTCGCCAAATTCCTCGGCCAGCGCCTGACCCAAGGGTATCAGGTAATCGCCGGGATAAAGCCCTTCCGGGATCGCGCCGATGTCCTCGCCCAGCGCCTCACGGTACCGCAGATGCGCCGAGCGCGCGAGCGTGTCGACCTGCCCGCCAGCGTCGTTGATATAGTATTCGCGCGTTACCTTATGGCCGGCAAACTCAAGCAGGTTTGACAGCGCATCGCCGACAACCGCGCCGCGGCAATGGCCCATATGCATCGGCCCTGTTGGATTGGCTGAAACGTATTCAACGTTCACGCTCGTCCCTGCGCCCACTGCGCTGCGGCCATAGCCATCGCCCATCGCGGCTATCGCCTCCAATTCGGTGATCCAGGCCGCGGCACTAAGCCGGATGTTGATAAAGCCTGGCCCGGCGGCCTCGGCGCTTGTGATCAGCGGGTGCGCCTCAAGTTTTGGCGTGATTTCCTGCGCCAGCGCGCGCGGATTGGTCTTGGCGGGCTTGGCGAGCAACATCGCGGCGTTGGTCGACAGATCGCCATGCGAAGGATCGCGCGGGGGCTCGACCGTCACGCGCTCAAAATCGGTGCCGTCGGGCAGAACGCCTTCGGTGACAAGCTCTGCCAAAGCGCCTTCGACAACGCTCGCAAAGACTTTGTAAAGAGTGGTATCAGTCATCAAATTCTCACGTGTGCACACGTTGGGATGGGCGTTCCGGGTCGCTGGGCTCGCGCTTCCGACCGGGCATCCGCTGGAACGGCGCGGCAAAGCGCAAAGGACGGTGCCTCTTCGGAGGAAGCCGCGATTGCGGCTTCGACACGAAATCAACGTGTAGCGTTGTACTTAAGCTGGTCTTCGGTCAGCTGGAAGCCAACCAACATCTCGAAACGGCTGCGCGCGATCGCGGCTTTCACTTCCGGGTCCGCCAGCGGATCGAGGGCTGCGTCAATATCGCCGGCGCGTCGCTTGCGCGTGATCTTTTCGAGCACATCTTCCGGCAGCGAAGCGGCAGCGCGGTCAACAAAGCTTCCCGCCTTGCCGCTCGCCTCAGCGCGGCTCGATCCGTCAGCAAAGGTCAGCTTCACCTCACCCACACGCTTGGTCACCACAGCCGTTCCGCCTCGCAGAACCGTCACGAAATAGGGCACGGTCACGCTGCGGCTGCCGCTCACATCCTTGCGCTGAGCGACAATGTCAAAGCTGGCCTCGGAATAGACCTTGGCACCGGTGTCATCGCAAGTGGTGCGCAGATTGGTCATCGTCGCCGTCATGTCGAGATTGGCGTAGGTCTGAGCGCCATCGCCGCCGAACGTGGTCACATCGCCCAGAAAGTCGGGGATGCCGACCGATGGGCACGAGGTGAGGACCGCCGTAATGCCGACGCCCTGATCAACCACCAGCTCGCCTTGACGGGAGCATCCCGCCAGCGCAGCGGCCAGGGCGACGACAGGCAGAACACGGGTGCGAAACTTCATCGAAAAACCGTCCTTGAATCCTAAAACGCCTTACCTCAGCGATAGCTTGCCCTAGCGGGGGCAAGACGAAAGCGCTAGAGGGACTGGCATGAACGCGCCCTTTCCAGACTCGACGCTGCCTCAGCCCGCTGACGCCACGCCTCTAAAGCTGCTGATCGCCGCCCCGCGCGGCTTTTGCGCCGGTGTCGATCGCGCGATCGAAATCGTTGAAAAGGCGCTCGAGCGGTACGGGGCGCCGGTCTATGTTCGCCACGAAATCGTCCACAACAAATATGTGGTCGAAGGGCTCAAGGCCAAAGGCGCAGTCTTTGTCAAGGAACTCGACGAAGTGCCGACCGACATGCCCGTAGTTTTCAGCGCGCATGGCGTGCCCAAATCGGTCCCGGCCGAGGCGGAACGTCGCAACATGGTCTATGTCGATGCGACCTGCCCGCTGGTCTCCAAGGTCCACCGCCAGGCGGAACGGCTGATCGAAAAGGACAT